>NZ_JAWJZH010000002.1 GCF_033063295.1 Nitrosomonas sp. Is35 | reverse complement strand
TGATCGAACCTCGTCGAAAAGCCCTTTGATAAGGCTACCGACAATAAAGAGGATGTCACTATCGAGACTGGAAACTGGATCGTCGAAGACTACAACTCGGTCAGTTGTCATCCCGCTGTCAGACATGCTGCCTTTAAGCAAATGGTAAAAATAGAGGAAGGTAACAAAGGTCTTCTCACCCTCGCTCAATGTTGCCTTGGCATCGGAGCCATCCGAGCGCACGAGCTTGTAGGACGTACCGTTAGCCGCTTTCGCGAGCTTGAAGCCTTGGAATCCAAACGATGACAGTAGACTGTTAATGCCGTCAATCGTAGGCTGGACGCTTGTAGTTTGTTTTTCCAGCTCGCTAATCTGCGTTGCCTTTTTCGCCTTATCCGTTTTCGCCGTTATTAACTGCGTCGTCATCGCCGAAATGGCTTTGTCCAAGCTATCTTTCGCCATCTTGTACGCAGTGAGATCAGTTTTCAGTTCTTCAAGGACGAACTTCCAAACCTGTGCGGTCAGCGTCGCGCGCTCGGCAGCGAGGTTCGCAACCATATTGTTGTGCATTGCCACTTGGGTATTGGCCGTGTCAATCAGGGTCTTGATCGCCGCGAAGACGTTACTCAGCGAGTCCAGCTCGATCACCTGGCTTGCCTCCCTTTTCTTTTCAGCAAGGCGCTGGTTATTCAGCGTGATTTTCGTGTCAAGAAGCTCCTTCTCTGCTTTCAACTTCTCAACATCAAGGAACTTAGGCGGTGATGCAATGATTCCAGCAAGTTGTTGCTGAATTCGGGCAGCTTCGGTAGCGTAGTTCGTGACGAGGTCGTCAATTGCCTTGCTGTCTGTCAGAAAGGTCTCGTCAAAATACTCGTTCAGGCTTTGAGCAAATGCGTCAGTCGTATCTTGTTGGCAGAATGGACACACTCCATCATTTACGTCGAAATATCCTATACCTCCTCGAACCCAGTCGCTGTTTCCGAGCTTCTTAATCATTGCTGCGATATCGACATCTTCTTTACCGATAACCCGCTTCTGCAGAATTGGTGCTGTTTCATACGCGAGGAGTTTGCTTGTATCGAAAGCTGGGATTGATGCCTCTTTAGTGGGGGCAGGTCCGAAGACGCTTTCCGCTTTCTTCTCCAACTCTGCCAAGGTGATGAGTGCTGCAACATTGGATGCTTGCTCCTGAAGCACTTTGCCTTTGAACTTTTCCGAACTGTTCCGGTACCCCTCGAATCCGCCTTGCAGTTTCTCATCGTACTTCTGCTTTTGCACCCAACACTTGTCCTTCAGTCCCGCCTCAAGCGTCGCCAATTCTCCTTTCTTGCCACCATTCCCTTCCGCACCCTGAAGTCCCTGAGTTAGAGTTTCGATCTTGTTTGTCAGCGCATCCAATTCACTCTTTGCCGCTGCAATCTTTGCCAGCGTATCACTTTGCTTTTCACCTAAAGTGAACACCCCTTTCAATTCTGCCGATTGTGTAAAGTTCCGTTCCACGAAATCGTGGTTGTAAACCATCGGCTGGAGTTTCGTTCCCGCTCGCCAAATGATCTTGCACGCTGGAAATTTAGTTTCTTCCGAAATTATGCGACTGATAGTGGTTTTCCCTGTGCCGTTTGAACCGAACAAATAATTGAACGCGGATAAGCCAGCCAATATCTGCGGCTCATCCCCATAAGTTGCGACCCCTTTGATTTCTATTGATTCAATCAACTTTTGTCCTTCTAAATCATTTCACCTGGTGATCACGCTTTACTTCGAATCGTAGTGATTCATTGACCGCTGTTTCCAAGAGCCGGCAATTCGAGCCCTTCAATCTCCTGCAACGATTTGCCCGCAATTCCCTGCAAGTCGCCATACATCCCAACTGTAGCCCCCATCACACGCTCAATCTGCTCTTCACGTTTGGCCCACTGTTTCATAATTGCTTTACGTTCTTTATCAAGATCTTCCTGCATAGTGGAAAACGCTTCAACAATGGCTTCCACACGCTGGCGGAAACGTGGGCCGGTGAGGTATTGATAGACCATTTCGGTTTTGGTTTGTTGGCCTTCGGATGACTGGCGTGCCAGAGCAACTTCCAGCAATGATTGGCGTAATATCATAGCTACCGGTAGAGCAGCACGCGGATGTGTGACCCAGACACCTTCGACCAATTCGAAGGTTTCAACGCCTTTCGGCAAAATCTGACTCACGATCACAGCGATTTCTGCCTTTGCAGTTCGCTGATCATCGCGCAGTTTTACCAGCCACGCGTCGCTCCAGTTCTTGGTGCGCTTGAATTCCCACAGAATGGTGCCCCCAGTTTGACCACCTGTGCCGACAACACGGTGCAGCACATCTCCGCCGTATTCTCCCTTGGGCACTGGCTCAATCGCATCGAAAGGAAATTTGCTACGCAGCAGATTCTCCAGCTCAAGTTCCTGTACTTCACCTTGTAGTTGCTGAGAACCCTGTTCAGCCCTACGCTTTAGATCTTCGATCTGCTTCTGCATCGCGGTAATGGTTTGTTCCTTTTCCATCACTTTCAGTTTCTGCTCGTCTTCAGCTTCTTTTTTGGCGAGAGTGCGGACTTCGATCAATCCGTCCTGCACTCGCTTTTCTACGGTGAGTTCCAGTTCGCGCTTGGCATCATCGAGTTCACGCTGTTTCTTGATGAGCTCAGCTTGTGCTTTCTGCGCTTCCGCCAACTTTTCGTCGCGGGATTTAAGCACTTCTTGTAATTCGGTCAGTTCACGCGCTTTGTTTTCCAGCTCGGCAGCGCTGGCCAGTTTAGCCTTCTTAGATTCTTCCGCAATCACGCGAGCACGCTCTACTTTCAACTGTTCTGCTACTTGATTGGCCACTTGGTCTTCAAGCCTGCGCTTGTCTTCTGCCAGTTGCTTTTCTTTTTCACGCATGGCTTGTTCACGCTGGATAATTTCGCTGTCTTTTTGCGCCAGTCGTTGCTCAAACTGCCTACGCGTGGATTCAATCAGCGGAGCTGCCAATGATTCGGTTAGCTTAATTTCTGTTTTGCAGTTAGGGCAGGTGATCGTTGGCTCTGTCATAACAATATTTCTCCTGTTTATAGCTATGGCTATGAAATAGTCCAGCGTATTAAAAATAATTGATCAGATCGTATACTTTGGTTCATTTTCCCTTCAATCACCGAAATCAATTCTTCACGCTGCTTGTCTACCTGATCCTGTGCATCAAAGAGTGAGCGTCGCTTCAGATTGCGCTGCGCCTCTAACGATTTGATCAGTTTTTGTCCGGAGAGCTTTTCTTCCAGAGTCAGTGCAGTTACCGCAATACGGCGCGCTTCCTTGATTTGGCGGTCAATTTCTTTAATTTCTCTTTCCAAGCCAACCTTCAAATCATCTGCCCAGCCATCCAGTTTGTCAGCTTCAGCTTCGAAGAAACGGGCATTGCGTTCTGAAATGTTGCGCTGTATTTCTAATTGGCGCTTTTGGGTTTGTGCTTCCAGAGATGTGTTCTCTAAACTAACCTGAACTTGGTTAACCACATTCCCAGGAAGTGTCAGTAGTCGTGCAGCAATTTCCTCATCCAATATTTGGCCATCATCGGTTTCCGCTGCCAAAATAAGATGATCTTCCGCTTGATCGAGTGATACAACGCTAAAAAGCGAGAGAGTTAACCAGCCGGACTTGCCAATGAACTCTTCCAGTAATGTAACCTTGCCATCGTACTGTTGATAATCAAAATGAATTTCTGCTGGAGGCAGGGTACGCATTTTGGCCTGTGCAATGAGTGTTTCAGCGAGTGGGTGATTGAGGCGATAAAGATGCGCTTCACCTGATCGCCGTGGCAGTTCATATAATCCAACTGGGATTGTTGCAGCCTGTTCCGGGAAAGGCTGTTTCTCCAGGAGGAACGAGGAATCATCCAGAAACTCGGCATGGCCGTTGAGTTCATATTGGGTAAGCTGCATCAGCAAGCGCTCGTAATGATTGAGGTAAGCTTTAGATGCCTCGTCTCGCACTTTGAGCTTTTCACGCACTTCGTCATCAAAATTATCCAATAATTGTTGGCGCGTGCGTGTCATGGATTCATTGATTTCCAAGCTCAATTCGAGCTGGAGCTGATCAAAAGCTGTTTGAATTTCTTCCTGCATACGACAGTGCTGGTAGATGGCGGCTATGCGTTTTTCGAAATCTACACCTGATTCAATAGCTCCCAATACTTCATCGCTGGCACCAAAGACACCTTCAAATAGCTTAAATTTTTCTGCCAATAATTCGAAAACCCGTTTATCGGCAGCATTCTTGCGGTTAAGGAAGTTTACAACCACTACGTCATGTTTTTGGCCATAGCGGTGACAGCGGCCAATTCGCTGTTCGATCCGTTGTGGATTCCATGGCAAATCATAATTAACGACCAATGAGCAGAATTGAAGGTTGATACCTTCGGCACCGGCTTCCGTTGCGATCATGATACGTCCCGTTTCGCGGAAATAATCGACCAGTGCCGAGCGCATATCTGCGGTACGTGATCCTGTCACTCGATCTGTACCTTTGTGACGATCAAGCCACTGATTGTAGATAACTTTGGATTGATCGTCGGTATTAGTGCCATTGAAAAGTACAATACCTTCAGAAAAAGGACTGTCTGCCAGCAAGCGCAATAAATAGTTTTGTGTACGGCGTGATTCGGTGAAGATGATTGCTTTCTCAGCTGCGCCAAGTTCTTTTGCCTTGGCAAATGCAATACCCAGCGCTTCTAGCAGCGCCTTACCCTTAGCATTATGATCGATTGAAATCGCAAGTGCGGCAAAGGCATCAAGCTCGGCAATTTCCTGTTCGAGAGCCTTACGATCATCCTCGGTGAGCAATTCGGCAGGTTCTTCTTCTGTCCATTCCTCGGCGGTTTCATCAAGTGCCTCATAGTCCTGATCCAGCTCATCTTCAAGCGATTCTGCGGATTCCTGTTTGCCCAGCTTGCGTTTGAGTCGAGTTGAAATGGAAGTCAGCGCACCCGCAATGGCAAAGGTGGATGAGGCCAATAACTTGCGTAACACCAGTGTCATCAGGGAACGTTGGCTTGATGGCAGCGCTTGTAGGTTGTCACGTTGCAGATATTCTGAAACAAGATGGTAAAGACGATCTTCGCTTTCTTCCGGAGTAAACTCTTCCACCAGCGGCAGGCGCTTGGTGTATGGGATATAGGCAGTAACCTGGCGGCGTAGCGTTCGATGGCAAACCGGCTTGAGCCGAGCCTTGAGGGTTTGAAATACTTGATCCTGATTTAGATTAGCAAATTGTTCGCGGAAACTTTTTAAATCACCGAAAGTATGCTCATCAATAAAACTCACCAATCCATAGAGTTCCAGCAGTGAATTTTGTAGTGGTGTAGCTGTAAGCAGTAGCTTATGTTTACCCGCTAATGCCAGCTTCAGCGTATTTGCTATCACATTTGATGGCTTATAAACATTGCGCAGCCTATGCGCCTCATCAATAACAACCAAATCCCAGGGTATTGCATGAACATCTGTGGCCTTACTTTTTGCAAATTGGTATGAGCAAATGATGATTTCGGATAATTCGAATGGACGAAACTTACCTTGTTTGATTGCAGCGTTATAGGATTTGGCTTCGAGAATACAGCAGGGAAGAAAGAATTTTTCAGTCAGCTCCTGATGCCACTGTTTACGCAGGTTTGAAGGTGTGATGATCAAGATACGCCGTTTACGCTCTGCCCACTTTTGGGACAGCACCAATCCGGCTTCAATGGTTTTTCCTAATCCCACTTCATCAGCCAGTAGCGCACCCTTAGAAAGCGGTGAGTTAAAAGCAAACAAGGCTGCATCGACCTGGTGCGGGTTGATATCCACTTGAGCGCTGGCTACTGCGCCTGCTAATTTCTCGGCGCTATCTGTTGAGAAACGGCGCGTTAATTCGTATGCAAAGTATTTTGCCTGGAAAGCTGTAATCATTAGCCGAAGTCCATCACCAGTTATTCCAATTCATATCGGCCAGAATGATTTAAAAGACTTTCGACTATTTCAAATATGTAGAAATGTACTGTATATCATCTAAATAATCAAATTGTTGAAGTTTATACTTGAATCTGCCAAGACAGGATGTTTGGATCATCAGCAAAAATATTTCTCTGCCATCATACCCAGACGCAACAGTTGTTCGTCGTGCTGGCTTAATACCGAAAAGTTTGATGTCGCCATTGCTATTGATTTTCCAAATACTTGGCAAATTGAGGATTCTAGTACATTTCGCACGCTATTCTCCGGCCAGTCAATTGAATACTAGGGATGGCCCTTGAGTTCATTTCATAAGAATTTGTGCCGTTATAGAGGGATAGTTTAACCACACAGCCTTCCTCAATGAACCAAGAAGAAGCCTTGCCACCACAAAAGCTACAAGATGAAGTGCTCCGCAAGGTTGGCAGAAATTTGCTGATATTTCAGCAAATCGAGGGCCTGCTTAAAATGATTCTGGGAAAATCGAAAGTGCAAGGTTATGCACGTGAATTAGCAATTAAACAGGAGCAACGAATTAACGGGATACAGAAAGACATGATGGGACAACTCATCAAGCAGTATTTTGACGAAGTATTATCTTCATCCGATGAAGAACTGCCGGGGCCGCGCGCTATGGCCGAGCCGTGGTTATCTTGCTCATTCAAAATTACCGTTGATGCTACTTTCGCTGAGAATCAGCTCGAAGCCTCTGAAATAATGCGTGAAGAGCGCAATCGACTGGTTCATCATTTCTTGTCTGATTGGCAATCCCATTCTCCTGAAGATTTACCCCTGGCCAGTAATTATCTCGATAAGCAGAGAGAAAAGATTTTGCCTGTCTGGGTGCATTTGAAATCCGTAGCCGAGACAATGCAACAAGCTAGGCGGATGCAAGCGGAGTATATGGCTTCAGATGAATTTACCCAGCAATTCGAATTATTATGCCTTCAACAAAGCCAGCTAATTCAATTGTTTTGCGACATTGCAATGCAGATTGGTCGTTCTGACGGGTGGGCTTGCCTTGCACATGCAGGGAAACTGGTGCATATGCAATTGGCCGATGATGAAGCTCATATGAAAGCAAGATATGGTCATCATTCCTTCAAAAATCAATTGATTGCACCCGGTCTGTTCGAGATGTGGGATAAACCATTGCTAAACAGAAGATCCAGGACATTCTATCGAATACGTAAATCTTGATCACAATTGAAATCGAATTGATGGGAGGAACCAATGGCTAGAAGAAAAAATGGCATTGCTGAAGACATATTCAAAATAACTGCGGCACTGCCTTGGTGGATGGGAATCGTTCTTGCTGTTGCGGTTTACGTTCTTTTGCAACCTTATGCTGTTCTTGAGACGTCACTCCAGGCAACTCCTGGACAAATCAGCCGCGCGGTTGCCGGGCAAATGAGCAGAACGTTTGCTTATTACGGCCAATATATTTTGCCGCTACTATTTTTATCCGGTGCGCTGGCTTCTTTTTTCAAACAACGTAAACGTAAGAATCTTGTCCGGATTGCCGGTAGCGGAAAAACAGATGACCCGTTGCACGATATCAATTGGAGAGATTTCGAGTTACTTGTAGGCGAGGTTTTCCGGATGCGGGGCTTTACGGTTATTGAAAATGACGGTGGCGGAGCGGATGGGGGAATTGACTTGGTACTGAAAAAAGAGGGCGAAGTATTTCTTGTGCAGTGCAAGCAATGGCGCGCCTATAAAGTATCGGTCAGTGTCGTGCGTGAGCTATTGGGTGTGATGGTTACAAAAGGGGCAGTGGGAGGATTTCTCGTCACTTCGGGCATTTTTACAGCGGAAGCACAATCTTTTGCAAAAGAGCAGAATATCGAATTGATTGATGGACCTATGCTGACGGCGATGATTGAAAAAACGCATTGGATGTTTTCAAATAAGGTAGACAGAACCAAAAAGAATATCTCGGAATCGACACCTTCTACAGCTAGTGCGGAACCGATTTGTCCTCAGTGCGGAAATTCTATGGTTAAGCGTGTTGCAAGGAAGGGAGCAAATTCAGGTAAAAACTTCTGGGGTTGTGTTGAGTTTCCAAGATGCCGAGGTGTTAGGGCAATTGGTTTGACTAGTTAAATTCCGCACTCTGCGGGTGAGCCAATTGCGTAGATTTTATTAATTTGGTATTCAAAAGAAAGGTGCCCGACAAGCAGGTTTAGCAGAAATACAACGGCCCATGGTTGATCCGGAAGAAATCCTGTCGGGTTTTAAAAAGTAAAAGCCCATTGAATCGGCTTGATGAATTGATTAAGAAATAATGGTTATGCGTGAGATGAAAGAAACCCAGCACGCAAAGGAGGAAGAAATGTGCTGGGCTGTAAGCAAGGAATGGGAAAAAGTACATTAGTAGGAGCTACCATCCGTCTACGCAAGAATTAATGCGCTGGTAGCCGCGGTCTGCAACTACGAAGATACGTAAGTGCAAATGAATCATACTCTTTACTCTTACTAGATGCAAATAATAATGATTCTCATTAAATGATTTGAGTTTCTTTCAACTATGCTGAATCGCGCAAACTTTTTTTGCGTAATTCCAGACTTACTTGCAAGTTATCGGGTATTTTTTGGTCAATTTCCTATATATGAGCCAAGAATAAGCTCTCAAAAACGATTATTTCTGAATTCAATGGAGCGATGAAGCCACACCGCAGCACTTTTTGAATTTTAGTCCACTACCACAAGGACAAGGATCATTACGTCCGGTCTTTGGATGACTTCGTTTGATGGTCTTAGCAACATTACGTTCATAAATTGCTTGCCGGTAGGGTAGCCAATAACGATAAATTTGTGCCACACAAGTTGGAATTTGCTTGGTTAGTTTTTCTCTTTGCTTCGGAGTTTGGGTCAGTAATTCTTCTTCCGGGGAGATTTCATCAAAGCCAAGTAAATGAATGGGTTTTAATATTTCCCTGTTATTGGGGTCATCGAAAAATGGCTGCCATTGTTCGCGAGACAATGTAAGCCCTTGAATATAGCCATAGGCCCAACCTTCACCATCCATATACTCTCGATTCCGGTACTTGAAAGCGGAAAGCACAGGCTCAAAACCTTCCGGGTCATCCTGCAGCATCCAGATAATGCCGTTCATGTGACGCAGGATCAGTTGTAGGATATGTTCCGCCTGTTTCATCGATACGAACCTGGGTTTATGTTCTTCGCTTGATCCCCAAATACCTGGCAACCAGTCATTAAGCGACAATGTAACAGGCCCAGACACTATAGCGGTCAAATAGCCATCCAATATATCAAGCGTCATCGTTTCATCAGAGGTAATATCCGATATTAGGAAATTGTCGAGCTCGTCCATTTCCTCTTGCGACAATGGCAGTAGCTCTTTGGGGATTTTGCTATCTTCAGGCATGGAAAAGATTTGGTTCGAGTAAATGCTTCATTCAGGTTCCGTTATCATCTCAACAGTTTATCAAACCATTAAATTGTCGGTTTCAGCTAGTTTACACTGATCAACAGCAAACCCTTCAGCTCAAATATCAGATAGATATTCTGCATATTTGAATTATAGGCAAAGACATTCGCCGGAAATTTAAGGATACCTACAAATCAACTATGATGGTTAAAGCTTGCTTGATCGCGTGCAAATATTCATTCTCAACGATTCCTTGCTTTTTGCCAATTCGAGAGATATCAATTGCACGCAATTGTTTGAGATTGATATGACGATCCATATCTAACCCATTATCATTTGTTGGCGTCAAATTTACTGCAAATGGCCAAGGCCTATGATTAGGAAGCAAAGGCGCCACAATCAACGTTTTTGATTGTATATTCACCAGATCATTTTGAATGATCACGCATGGTCGCAGTTTTTGAGTTTCAGCACCGAGAGATGAGTCCAAATCCACCCAGTAAATATCAAGTTGCTTAAACTCTGTCATTCGTTAGCCCGTCCGATAGAGCTGTGTCCCATTCTTTTAATTCATCCTGATACTCAGAATCAGCAGCTTCTTCTTGGTTTGCTTTTAGCAGAGCTTGCTTAAGATGATTCATTCGTTCCTGTTTTAGTAGCTCATTAATATATGCGCTACGATTTTCACCGGCAATACTATTAAGAAATATAAAACTCTCATCATCCAATGTAATTGTCGTTCGGTGGGTCATTATAAACTCCCGCTAAAGTGAATATATTTTTATCATACTATATGGTGATTTAGTTTTACACTCTATCAATTAGTAAAATGACATTTATATATGTGATAATGTCCTTTATCACATGTATGAATAAGTGTAAAATTCACTCATCACGATTGCATTTTGTCCTAACCAAAAATGTCGAATCTAACTTCTCTGACAAAATTTTCCTGCCCGACATTAGTCACTGCATCCGGTGAACGAGCCAGAATTCGTTTTCTGGAATTCTTTGCATCCAATATTCGAAATCCTCATACTCGTCGTGCATATGTTCGCGCAGTTTTGGATTTTTTGAATTGGTGTCAGACCGAGGCTCAGGTTGCCGCATTGATTGATATTGAGCCATTACATGTAGCCGCTTGGATTGAATTACAAACCAGACGACTATCGGCACCCAGTGTCAAGCAACATTTGGCGGCTATACGGCATTTATTTGATTGGCTCGTAATCGGCCAAATTGTAGCCACCAATCCAGCCTCGTCCGTTAGAGGCCCTGCTCATCGCGTTAAAACCGGTAAAACTCCCATTTTAGATAGTGAAGATACCCGGCAATTATTGAACAGCATCGATGTCAGCAAACCTTCAGGCTTAAGAGATCGGGCGCTGATTGCATTGATGGTTTACTCATTTGCTCGGATTGGTGCGGCTTTAGCGATGAAAGTTGAGGATGTTTATACGCAAAACAGAAGGCTCTGGGTACGTTTGCACGAAAAAGGTGGCAAACGACATGAAATGCCCTGTCACCATAATCTGGAAGAGTATTTAAGTGCCTATATTAATGAGACTAATCTGCGTGATGATCCGAAGGGTTTTCTTTTTCGTACCATTGGCCGCGGAACCGGACAACTAACCTCTTCTCCTTTAGTACAAGCCAATGCTCATGCCATGATACAAAGACACATTAATAAATCAGGTATCGCAACAAAAGTTGGCAATCATAGTTTTAGGGCTACCGGCATTACTGCTTACCTTAAAAATGGCGGAACTTTAGAAAAAGCGGCAATTATGGCGAACCACTCCAGTACACGTACCACACAGCTATATGACCGGCGCCGCGATGATATGACGCTTGATGAAGTGGAAAGAATTATGATCTAAATGTTTTTCAGAATGCACTGACGATGCTATTCATAACGATGAGCCAAAACTTTCTCTTATGCAATCACATCGTTTTGTCCAACTGCCGCTGACGGGATATACTATAACGTGCAATTGGCCGCCGGGCCTGAGTACTCGGAATGCTTCCGTAAGCGCTCGTCGCTTATCTTGCGATGGCAGGTGATGCAGCATCAGACTGATAAATGCACGGTCAAAACTTTCGTTCGGATAGGGTAGATTAATCGCCGTTCCTTGTTGCAGCAGGATAGTTTTATCTGCTTGCTTGGCTTTTCTTTGAGCGATATTCAATATCTCAGGATCTACGTCGAGTCCATACACTAATGCATCCGAATGAGTGTGTTTGATCTGCAAAGTAAGAGTGCCTGTGCCGCAGCCTATATCTAATATTTCATGACCTGGTTGAATACTGGCTTGCGCAATCAATGCAGACTTTAATGCTTCCTCAGGAAATAAGTGCCGCATGACCGGATCATACCAACGCGTCAGCCAGTGAAAATAAAACACAGGGATATAACGGGGGTCTCTCTTCATCGCGACCGTCCTCTCAATTTTTATGTTTTTAGTGAGCGCTTAATCGATATTTCCTTAACTAGTACATAAATTGCAGGAAAAATAATCAGCGTCAATATCGTCGCTGAAACCATGCCACCAACCATCGGAGCCGCGATTCGCCGAGTCAGCTCGGAACCCGTGCCACTACTCAGCATAACGGGCAGCAGACCTAGAATACTTCCGGCAATAGTCATCATGACAGAACGTATCCGAGTAACAGCGCCTTCAGTCACTGCAAAGTAAAGGTCTTCAATGGTGATTTCCTCACCTGCGGCTTGACGCTTCTCGCGCATCTCCGTCAGAGCCTGATCGAGAAACTCCAGCATCACCATACCGGACTCAGCCGCAATGCCGACCAAACCGATGAAACCTACTGCCACCGCGATACTTATATTATAGTCGAGCCAAAACATCAGCCAGATACCGCCGACCAGAGAAAAGGGAACTGATAGCATAACGATCATAGTTTCGGTCAGTCGGTTGAAATTTAAATAGATTAGAATGAATACAAGGAGAAGGGTAATAGGAATCACCACTTTCAACTTCTCTGTTGCGCGTTCCATGTATTCAAATTGGCCGCTCCAGGTTGCGTAATATCCTGATGGAAATTCTACTTGTTCAAGCACAGCTTTTTGCGCATCAGCAATATAACTGCCGATATCTCTACCTCGAATATCAACAAAGATATAGGCAGCAAGCAATGCGTTCTCTGTACGAATACTGGGTGGACCTTGGATCAACTTGATTTTAGCCAATTGACCCAACGGGATCATGATTCCATTCATGGATGGAACCAGCACTTGTGTAGCAATAGCTTGGGGGTCACTTCTAAGTTCACGTGGGTAACGCACAGTCACGCCATAGCGCTCGCGCCCTTCCACCGTTGTGGTAATCGTTTCACCCCCAAGCGCTACTGTAATGACTTCGAGCAGATCACCTACTGCTAATCCATAACGTGCAAGCGCCATACGATCTGGTTCTATATCGAGGTAATAACCGCCCGTGGTCCGCTCTGCAAATGCGCTCGTAGTGCCGGGTACAGTTTTTATAGCCGCCTCAATCTCTCTGCCTAACTTTTCTATTTCACCGAGATCATTGCCGAAGACTTTGATACCAATCGGCGTACGAATACCGGTCGCCAACATATCCGTTCTATTTTTGATAGGCATAGTCCAGGCATTGGCTACCCCAGGAATTTGTAATGCCTGATCTAATTCTGCAACGAGTTTTTCAAGCGATATATTAGGCCGCCATTCACTTTCAGGTTTTAAGTTAATAATTGTTTCTGTCATTTCCAAAGGTGCCGGATCGGTAGCGGTATTTGCACGTCCCGCCTTACCAAATACTGACGCAACTTCAGGAAAATTTTTGATAATCTTGTTCTGCGTTTGCAACAATTCTGCTGCTTTTGTAATAGAGACACCCGGGAGTGTCACGGGCATATAAAGCAATGTGCCTTCATTTAGCGGCGGCATGAACTCAGTACCTAGTTTTAGAGCTGGATAAATAGTCACTCCCAATACTGCAATGGCGATAACAAGAATGCTTTTCTTCCATTTAATAATCCAGGGGATGACCGGTTCATACAAGCGGATCAGCAGCTTTCCCAATGGATTATCCTGTTCACGCGGAATACGACCTCGGAGCAATAACAACATCAGCGCTGGAACCAAAGTAATGGAAAGTAGAGCCCCGCCCGCCATAGCAAAGGTTTTGGTAAAAGCGAGCGGTTGAAACATACGCCCTTCCTGGGCTTCAAGTGCAAATATCGGTAAAAATGACACAGTGATAATCAGCAAACTGAAAAATAGGGTAGGACCAACTTCTTGACATGCTTTGATAATTGCATTCCTGCGCTCAGAAGCAGGAGCCTGGGGCTCGAGCCTCGAAAGATGCTTGTGAGCATTTTCGATCATTACAATGGCTGCGTCGGTCATTTCAGCAATAGCCAGTGCTATGCCTGCCAAGCTCATAATGTTGGAATTGATCCCCAAATGAAACATAACAATGAATGCGATGATTACGCCAATTGGCAACATAATGATCGCAATCAATGTACTGCGGACATGCATAAGAAATGCCACGCATATCAACGCCACGATAACGACCTGTTCAATCAATACTTCATTAAGCGTTGCGATGGCTCGTTCAATTAATTCAGAGCGATTGTAAACCGACTGAATTTCGACTCCCCCCGGTAAACCAGGTTTGAGTTCGTCGATTTTTGCTTCAACATTGTGGATGACCTCTAACGCATTTTCTCCATAACGCGCTACAGCAATGCCGGAAACAGCTTCACCTTCGCCATTAAATTCGGTAATACCTCGCCGCTCATCCGGTGCCAGTTCTATGCGAGCTACATCGCGTAGCAACACTGGCATACCTTCATGGGCTTTTACAACTAGATTTTCCAGGTCGCTGATCCCGCGCAAATAGCCTTTACCGCGCACCATGTACTCGGTTTCGGTGAGCTCGATCACTCGCCCGCCAACATCGCGATTACTTTGAGCGACCACATTGATTACTGTTCTGAGGGAGATGCCATATGTTTGCAAACGCCTTGGCTCTACCGTGATCTGATAGGTTTTCTGAAATCCACCTACACTAGCTACTTCGGATACTCCATCTACTGCGACCAATTGAAAACGTAAAAACCAATCCTGGAGACTGCGTAATTCATCCAATGTGCGGTCTTTAGCGGTAACAATATACTGATAAACCCATCCTAACCCGCTTGCGTCCGGGCCGAGTGAGGGTCTGACACTTTCCGGTAATTTATTAGCTGCAAAGCTTAGGTATTCCAATACCCGTGAGCGAGCCCAGTAAATATCCGTTCCATCTTCAAAAATGACATAGACAAACGATACCCCAAATGCAGACAACCCGCGCACCACCTTGGATTTAGGCACACTCAGCATCGCTGTAGTCAGCGGGTAAGTCACTTGATCTTCGACTACTTGAGGAGCCTGTCCCGGGTATTCGGTATAGACGATGACTTGTACATCGGATAGGTCAGGAATTGCATCTACTGGAGTTTTTGAAACAGCATATACTCCCCAGGCAATGATTGAGAAAGTAGCCAGTAATACCAAAAAAACATGCCGTACTGACCATTCGATAATTTGCTTAACCATGTTAATGTTCTTGGAGAGGGCCGAGATTGTGGCCTGCAGCAGGATATATGTGAGTAATTACATATGCTCCAGGAGATTCCTCAATAAATTCAAATATTACCTTCTGTCCAGGTTTTAAAGAACTCAGCAATGAAGGATTCTTTAAGCTGAAATCCATAGTCATGGACGGCCAATTAAGGCTAGGGACTGGGCCATGCGCAAGCTTGATAACACTTCGCGAGGAGGCTATTTCTTTAATGATTCCATCCGCTTGATGAACAGTAGTTGTACTTGTTGTAGGCTTACTTGAACTGACGGGCATTAGCTCGTCTGTTTTGAAATTATGTGAAGCATGACTAAAATTGCTTATCGCCGCTTTCATATTACTTTCGGCATCAATTAGAAAATTAGCCTTAACCACCACAAATTCACCGGCTTGAATCCCACCTAGTACTTCAGTAAAACCATCCGCATGCATACCCAACTTCACCGTACGCGGTTCATATCGGCCTTCCCCTAGATCAACCAACACCATCCGACGCGCGCCTGTATCAAGTACTGCCGAATCGGGAATGGTTAATACTTTATTATCATTATGAAATGAAGCAAACTCTACGTTTGCATACATATCGGGTTTGAGTAAGCCATCTGGGTTATGAAGGATAATACGTACGATTGCCGTACGAGTCTCAGGCGTTACTTTAGGGTAAATAAAAGCAACTTTTCCAGTAAATATTTTTTCTGGATAGGCGTCGACTCTAATGGTTGCCTTTTGTCCAGGATGAATCAGACCTAAATCTTGCTCAAAAACATCTGCCAGCACCCATACTCGAGAAAGATCTGCGATTTGAAAAAGCACTTCTCCAGGTGCAAAGCGTTTTCCTTCAATGGAAGGTTTTTCCAAAACTACGCCATTGGCTAAAGATCTTAATGTGACATACTCTTTGGTAACACCACCGCGCTGTAAATGCTGTAATTCAATTTCAGAGATATCCCAATTACGCAAACGCTGTAAAGCACTTTTAGCCAATCTTTGCATAGCAGCCTTGGTATCTGTATCGCTGTTTGCAACTGCTTGCAACCCTTTCTCAGCAATAAGATACTCCTGTTGAGCCGTAATTAATTCAGGACTATAAACATCCATCAACATATCGCCTTTCTTAACCGCTTGGCCAGTCGTATTGATGTAAAGACGTTGAATCCATCCTTCAAATTTAGTAACTTGAGTATGTAACTTTTGTTCATCTGCTTGTATCGTTGCAACAGCCCTGACGGTACGGATAAGCTGGCGCATTGATGCCGCTTCAGCTCGCACCCCTAATTTTTGAATTTTTTCTGTACTAATCCTGATTAAGGATTTATCAGTTTGGGATTCTTCGCCTTCATAAACAGGCAAATAATCCATCCCCATTGGATCTTTCTTGGGAATGGGAGAAGTATCGGGCAGTCCCATCGGATTACGATAATAAAGAATCTTTTTATCAAAGTTGTTTGTTTGGTGAGAAATAGCCGCGGTTTTCGTCTGGGATTGTGTATAACCCCACCAGAAACCCGCAAAAATCGCGACTGCCAGTGTAATACGGGTGCATTTAAACAAACGACACCAAAGTCCCATAGGATTTTTTTCAACACCACAGCTGACGTGGCTTTGAACCAAATCAGAGCTTCCCAATTTTAGTCCGATTTCCAGTCCGGATTTTTGGGAACTGCCAAGCCCATCGAATCGACCATTCGCTCATCCGAGAAGTCGAACTCACCGTGCAGGTTGAAATGCTTCCAGGTGGCGACCGATCCGTTACGAATCGCTTCGATCAGTTCCGCCCTGCGTTCCTCGTTTTTTTCTGATGCAAGCTCCTGTGAGAGATAGAGGTAATTCCAGCATACAGCAGCGTTCTTGATCAGTCGTCGGCAAGCTTCGGCAATCTCCTGGTCTTCTTTTTCGCTTTGAATGAACTCCTGGTTATGACCGAAAGAAACGGCCTTGGAAAATTTGTTCGAGCCCTCGACCTTGTTGAGCTGTTTTTCGATTGCCTGCCTGAATTGAAGATCGTCACAGTATTTTAAAATAAAGAGCGTCTTTGGGATCTTCCCGAATTCCTTCAAGGCTCGGTACAGCGGGTGCTGCTTGGAGTAGGAATTTAGGCGCTTGAAAAGCTGTGAGGCGGTCGTGACCTTCAATCGGATGGTTGCGATAAAGCGCAAAACATCATCCCATTGATCCTCGAAGTAATTTTCTCGAATATAGTGGTCTGGCAGTATCAAGTATCCTTGTTCCTCGTAATGTTTTCGGTGCTTGAAAGCATAGAGTTGCTGCCGACTAACGCCCTTGATTCGCGGTGCGAACTCAAAATCCAGGAGATAGGTTGACGCAAATATGACTTCTGAGTAGCCATGTGTGTCGGTCGAATGTATGTCGCTTTTGATGACGTCGTTGTGCATCAATCCGTCGATCACGTAGGCGGCCTCCCGTTCAGCGGAGCTGATCACCGTGGAATGCCACATTAGATCGCGCATGTCGATGAACGTCACCACACTAACGCCCTTGTCTTTGCCTAAATATTTGTAAGAGTAATTGGCGTTCAGGGAATCCACTGCCACCTCGATTTTCTGCCCATCGCTGGAGGTGTGCAGCACATCGGACTGATTACGGTAGATGTTCGGCAGGCTCATCCGATTGGTCAATCGCAGGATGCGATCATTGGCGCCCTGGACGTTCTGTAGCGAGAAGTACCAGTTGACCGCGTTGTCCAGCTCGCCATCATCGATTTGCTTGGAAATTTCCGCCAGTTTGCTGTGGCCAATATCACAGCCATAACCGATAATGCCGGCAAAGAGAATCTTCTTGACTGGCCGGGCTCGTTGATACTTGATCTGCCAATGCTCAAATTCGTCGAGAAAATTTGTAGCATGATCCACTGTCGCCAACATCTCAAGCATGGAAATATATTTCCGTTCCGGGAAGAAAGTTCCAAGAGACAAGCATTCCACCTCTTCCTGTTTGGGGGTGCTGACATGGAAGCTGCCGTCAGCCCGTATCGTCAGGCAAGGATTATTGCCTGCTATCAAGTTCTGGTTGGTTTCCTTATAACGGGCATCAAGCGTTTTTTCCAGGGCTTTTAAGGTGGCCTTGCAGTCGGCAAAGCCTTCGAGCCGAGCTCGTTGCAGATATTCGGCCCGATTGGCTTCCCAATCCGCCTTCTGGATCATGTATTCATCGAGAGAGCGGAATTTTTCAGAGTGTAACAGATTCAACGCACCGGACTTGATGGTCTCGGCGACCTCGACAAAGAACAGCGCCTTGTACAACGAAACGCGAAATTTGCCATCGGTAGCGGTCAGTGCCGCGCGCTGATCCTCGGCCAGAAAGTCCACGGGAGCGCTCTTGTCAACATTGCCGTCCTGTTGCTGATAATGGCATAATGCAGCCCACAATGCAGGTTTGCTACAGTTCGGCGCAAACTGCACCTGGCGGATAATGTAGGCAACGCGATGTTGCAATTTTAGTGAACGTGTTTCCAATAACGCAAAGTAGTCTTGGCCCTGCTGAATCTTTACCGCAGATTGCTTGAACTCGTCGATTTGCTGTTCGACCTGCGCTGGCTTGGCCGATTTCTCATTCAGCACGCCGTCGATCAAAACAACTTTCTGGCTGTCGTTCAGTTTCGCATCGGCGACGATAGTCCTGATTGCCGATAGTGTCTCTTGGACGTTCTGCCGAAACTGCTCAACCAGCGTGGTGAAGGACTGGTTACGCTGATCGCGTTCTCGGAAATAGACTTCCTTTTGTTCTTTCTCTGCGGCATTGACTGCCGCTTGCACGGCGCTTAACAGGATATCAATCAAAATGTCGTTCAGCTTGAAGGTCTGATACACGATGAAGGCAATCAGGTGCAGGAAGCGGTCTTCGTCCGCTCGACGCGAAACCTGGGGAATCTGGGCCTTGATGACCGAATAGGCGTAGTAGCGGATGCTTTCGTAGCTCAAGTCCAGGCGCTGCACAACTGGCATGAGGTCAAGATACAGTGTCTGCACGGTACCCAGGTCTGCCAAATTGGCTCTAATTTTCGCTGGCCGGGTCGATTGGTTGGGCTTCTTCAGCAAGGTGAGGCGGTAACGCCAACCCTCTTCGGTGCTGTTACTGGGTTCTTTTTCCAGCAAAGTGTCGAGATTGGTGCGTTGATTTTCCGTGAGGCAGGCCTCGATGATTTTGCTGAGGGTGCGTTGGTGGCTATTAAGAGCAGCTACGATCAGGTCGGCCAGCACATTGTAGCTGGGGATCGCAATTTTCTTAACTGTCAGCACCTGAATGATTTCCAGCAGAACCAGCTTGGGTCGGAACTGGACGCGGATCAGAGCGGCAATCTCATTGATAATGATGGTCTTCGCTGCTTCGTCGAACGGGCTATAGCCGAAGTAGCTCAGGATCGCTCGCTGATGGCGGGCATAGGTTTCCTTACTATAAGACTCAATGCAAACCTCAGATGGATTGATGCCTATTTGACGGGCGACATACTCAATATCCGTGTGGTGGAACTGCCGGGCAAAGAATTTGCGCCGTGCCTTGAAGTAGCCTGCCACCACTAGAAAACAGACTTTATTAATAGGCGTCCGCAAGTTCACCATTGAATCTTCGAGCAACAAAGGCAAGGAGAAAAACCGTTTTCGCTCAGAGCTGTTGAACACCGGTGGAGATTCGAATGCTTCCTCCTCCGGGGTGTTGAAAATTTTCATTCTTGCCATGGGGCGAACTCACTAGATGAAAAATGTACAGAAATTCTTTATACTTTAAACGATCATTTATACGATAAGAAAAATTAGACAAAAATACTTGATATTCCTATCGATATGTTTATCTTATAATCTGGAATTTCAGGTATTTATCGAATAACGTAATTATGTCGACTAAAGTGACTACAGCCACTCGCAAAACGGTCGCTTATCTGCGGGTGTCGACGCTCGACCAGGATCTTGAGAAGAACAAGGCGGATATCCTGAACTTTGCCAACCATCGCGATCTGGGCAAGGTGAATTTTGTTGAAGAGATTGCCTCCGGACGAAAGCCCTGGCGAGAACGTCAAATCGCACAGGTGTTAGAAGAATTGCAGAGTGGTGATGCCATTATTGTGGCCGAACTTTCGAGACTGGGCCGTAGTATGCTCGAATGTATGGAGATTCTGGCGCTCGCTACGCGCAAGGGTATCTGTGTCTATTCGGTGAAGGGAAGCTGGCAACTGGGCCATAGTATCCAGAGCAAGATCATTGCTCTGGCATTCTCGATGGCGGCAGAAATTGAGCGGGATTTGATTTCTCAACGAACCAAGGAAGCTTTGCGCTTTAAAAAGGAACAGGGCATCACGCTGGGTCGACCCAAAGGGCCAGGCAAAAGCAAGCTGGATATTTTTCGGCCGGAAATCGAGGGTCTGTTAGCGAACGGCTCAACGCAGCGGTTCATCGCGCAGCGTTACCACACAACAGAAGCAAACTTTCACAATTGGCTCAAAAAGAATGGGTTGAAGATAACCAAAGCCCGCACGCCATCGTGAGAGCGACTTTAGAAGAAGGTGGAGGAACAAGGTTGGCTCATTAGAAGTTTACGCCTTGTAATAACTCAAAATCCTATGGGACTTTGGTGTCGTTTGTTTAAACTCACCCTTCTTGAGATGTGTCAGTGTGAGCCTGATTGCGCTCGGCTGCTCGATTCATGGCCACGATCATCATGAGCAGCATAAAAATGAGCATGATTGCGCCAAAAATCACGATCGGCAGATTATTGACGCGCCGCACGCCGGCATTTTTATCGACTCTTTGCGGAGAGGAGTTCGACGAGAAGAGTTTTGAATGGGTTGACATCCTCCTCCCCTACTCTCTCTTAACCCACAAACCTGCAGGACGAACACTGTCGGCCCGAGCAATGAAAGCTCGCGATAAGCGCGTATCGTCAATCAACAGGTTGGCATGGTACAAATTATCTGACTGATCAACGATATAACTCAACCGGATACCTGCTTTTTGTTCTTCTCGCGGTTGAGGCACAGCAAACAAGGATTGCTCAATAGATGGTTCAGCCGCTTCCTGCACCGCAAACCCGGCTATGCGGAGCTTTTCAATCAGCGTCTGACCAAAAGTGTCATTAACTACATGGCCTATCGAGAATTGTGTCGTGGCAGCTGGATATAGCCGAACAATCTGAGTTGCGGCATCAGTAGCCATGATCTGGTTCGCGTCTTGGGAGGGATTCTGAATGAAATTGCCATATTGCGTCGTTGCACAGCCATTCAGTAACATCGACACCAGTAAAAGAGCCAATAAACGGTGAGATTGATTAATTTTTTGTACCATCATCAATTCCCCCGTGAGATCATCACACGGCTTTGATTGCCCCCTACTCCGGCAATCAAAATGGCACGATCAAATACCGCATCCACAATATAGCGATCTCCTTGCAAACGATAATTAACCATGACCGTTTCATCATCACGAAACAACCCCCCTTCCCTGTTCAGTAACAACAGCGTCGGTGCTTCCGTCTGCGCCATGATGCTTGGCATCTGGATGATCGTTTTCTGCCCATCGTTATAGACTCGAACCGGCTTCCAGGCCGCACTACCATCTACCGAATACGCAAAATCCAGATTGCCGAGATATTCTCCAGTTTCTGGCATCGTGCGTGAGCGTTTGATATCGAGTGCATGACTCTCACGCGATTTCATCGCATCCCATTTAGCGAGTGCATCTTCAGGATAGGTAAAACCCACGCGGGGCATAAAATCGCGCCGATGAGATCGAAGCCGCAGGTGATAGGTGCGCCGGTTGGTCGTGACCACCAGCGAAGTCTCTAACCCCACATCGAGCGGTTTTACAATGAGGTGTTGAACCTCAGATATCCCCTGCCCTGTCACAGCCGGTTCAACCAGCCAACGGGCCTGGTCGCCCAGATGAATCGAATTGACCTGCTCACCGGCCTGCAATTCGATATCGCAGACCTGCAATACCGCACAGACGATGCTCGGTTGCTGAGAACCAAACAAGAATCGGATCGAGCCATCCGGCCCTGCTACCGGTTTGACGCCGGTCGGATTGGCCGCTTGCCATTTTTTGGCCAGACCGATGGCTGCACGTTCCTGTGGCGTGAGCTGGGGGCTTTTTTCGGTAAAGTAGGCTTCAGACAAACCATTGGCGTGAATAGGAGCGGCCCATGCAAACGTAAAGATAAGCGCACCCATAGCATTGAAAGCACTGAATACTCGCGAAAACCGTAATGAATTCATGATGAGCAGCCTCTTTAGGTTTGTTTCGACCAGGAGAAATCCTGGATATAAATTCCCAGCGGGTTGTTGCGGATCTGCTCTTCAGTCGTGCTTGGGGTCGTCGGTTTGTTGTAGATTCGAAGCAACGCTCGCATCTTGAACGGTTGCTCTGCCAAGTGGCCTTGCCGGTCATAGACTTTTTCCAGCCAATCGACCTGCCAGGTTTCCGGACTCTGTGGGATCACCGAGATGATCTCGACATTCACCGTCTGGGTTTCTGCGCGTTTGAAAGGACTGCTTAATTCGCTGCCATTGAACCACTGGTTGGCTTTTGCCGTGGCGGGATCATTATTGGACAGCATGGCATACGCTCTAAAGATGGCTTTGCGTTGCAACGCTACATCGGGTGTGACCATGCGCAGATCATTGATGAAGGAGGCTAGTGAAGCATGCACCACCCGCGGATCCGTCTCCCCCGCAATATCCGCACGCGATACCGCAATCGCTTCACCGAGCTTGTTAACCTGTACCACGTAGGGAATAAATTTGGATTGACTGCCGATCGCAATGACGCCGCCTACCGCAGCGAGTGCAATCAGTAAACACAAGAGCGCCAATAACTGCCACATCGTGCGCGAAGACTGTATCCCGCGCATGTGGTCATTCCAGGTACGCCTCGCCGATAGGTAAGGGTTTTCGTTTTCACCGGCTCTGCGGCCGCCTTGTAAAAACACATCGGTCTGCCGAATTTGCTGATCTGATTCGTTTCCAGATGCGCTTCTGAATTTAAAGAAATCACTGATCACGCTCATGCGGCCACCTCATAGTCAGATAATGTTAATCCCCTCAAAGCCAGCCATTGATGCACCCAGCCATCGCCATACTTCTGATGCAAAGCTTTAATGGTCGCAATCGATTCCTTGTCGGTCGACCCGACAAACGCCAGCGCCAATGGCCCAAGCGCCAAATCGTAGAGCCGTCTGCCATTCTCCGACACCGTGTAATACTCTCGTTTAGGCACGGCGGATGCCAGAATCTCGATCTGGCGGGAATTTAAGCCCATACGCCGGTAAAGAGCGGATGCTTCCTCATCACGCGCAAAAACGTTCGGCAGGAATATTTTGGTGGCGGTGGATTCAACAATGACATCGAGAATGCCGCTGTTAGCGGCATCCGATAAGCTTTGCGTTGCCATCAACACCAGGCAATTGTTTTTGCGCATGACTTTGAGCCATTCGCGAATTTTTGCGCGAAAGACCGGGTGACCCATCATCAGCCAGGCTTCATCGAGTATGATCGCGGCAGGCTGACCTTGTAAGCTGCGCTCGATGCGTCGGAACAAATATAGTAAGGTTGGCAGCGCATATTTATCACCGAGATTCATGAGTTCCTCGATCTCGAAAGTCGTAAACGTCGACAAATTCAACCCGTCGGCTTCCGCATCGAGCAAATGCCCCATCATCCCATCGATCGTATACTGCCGAAGGCACTCACGTATCGCCTCACTCTGGATCGTCACAACAAAATCCGATAACGTTCTGGAGCCGCTGTGATGCATGTTACTAATGGCCTGGCTGATTTCATTGCGCTGCATTGGCGTCACCGTAATACCGTTGAGTTCGACCATCATCGCAACCCATTCCATCGCCCAGGCGCGGTCACTTTTAGAATCCAGGAACTGCAACGGACAAAAGGATAACGATTCATCATCCCCCGCGACTGTAAAATGCTGACCACCAACCGCGCGCGTCAGCGGATACATCGATAGCCCCTTATCGAAGCAATAAATCGACATATCCCTGTAGCGGCGCAATTGCGCAGCAATGAGTGCTAGATGCGTGGATTTTCCCGCTCCGGTTGGGCCAAACATGAACGTATGCCCCAGGTCGCGCACATGCAGATTTAACCGGAAGGGTGTGGCGCCTTGGGTGACACAGTGCATCAGTGGCGGGGAATTGGGTGGATACATCGGACAAGGCGCTATTTCCTTGCCAGTCCAAATCGTATTGACCGGCAGCAGATCGGCCAGATTCAACGTGTTGATGAGCGGGCGGCGTACATTTTCTACCCCATGGCCCGGCAGGCTGCCCAGATACGCATCCATCGTATTGATGGTTTCAACCCTCGCGGCAAAGCCCAGATGATTGATCGCTTTTTCAACTTTACGCCCTGCTTCTTCCAATGCGTCCCGGTCTTCCATCATCAGTACCACGACACTGGTATAGTACCCCTGCCCTACCATCCCGCTATTGGTTTCAGCAATGGCCGACTGGGCATCTTCAGTCATGTTGAGGGCATCTTCATCGATATGGCTGCTCTGCAAATTGAAGACCTGATCAAAAAAACCGCGCACCTTCTGTTTCCAGCGGCGACGGTATGTATCCAGATGAGAGACCGCTTCATGGGTATCCATGAAGATGAAGCGCGATGACCAGCGATAGACGCCTGGCAATTCTGATAAAAGGTTCAGCATGCCGGGCGATGATTCAAGCGGAAAGCCTTCAATCGAGACCACTTGCATGAAATTGCGACCAATCTTAGGCACGACCCCGCCCCACATCTCCTGACCACCCAAAATCGTATCCAAGTACATGGGGTTGGTTGGCAAAGCAACCGGATGATCAAGCCCGGTGATACACAGCTGCAACCAGCTCAGGAAATCGTCATGGATGACGGTCGAGCCGTCTTCATTGACCTCTTTTTTCCCCTGGAGCCGCGATAATGTGAAGACGCTGGATAATCGGGATTCGAAATTGAGGCACTCACGCTTAAAATAGTCGAGCAGACCTTGCGTTCTGGCGTCCTCATCCTGTGCTTTGCTGTCATCGTCGAACATCAGTTCCACGAATTTGCGCTGTGCGAGTATTGGCGGCAGATAGGTCAGTGTGACAATAAAACAACTCTCATAGAGCGTGCCAATCTTCTCAAAAACCTCACGCCGTTCGGCATCGATGGCAGCAGTCACCGGATCAGGATAATTTGAAGTTGCTTTGTCAGAATAACCCTGCGAAGGCTTGCGTATCGCATCGACATGAATCATCCAGCCATTGCCCAATCGGGACAGCGCCTGATTGATACGATGCGACACGTGCTCGCGCTCAGCATCGGTGCTGCTTGCAGTATCTTCGCCTCGAAATATCCAGGCAGCCATCAGTGAACCATTCTTGCCGACGATGACGCCCTCTTCCACTACAGCCGCATACACCAACAGATCAGCAAAGCCCATCTCTCTCGATCGGTGCCGATCCAGTTTCTGTTCTTTATCCGCATCACGGATGCGGATAAACAGCATAAGTAGTAGGATGGCGCCACAGATCGCAATGAGGATGGAAATCGCGGCAATCATAAATGCTGCTTCTCCTGCAAGCCGGTATTGGTATAGAAGGGTGTGCTTCGCGCCGGATAGTATTTTTTATACTGAATCTGGCGCAAATACACATGGCGTAATTGCGGATCGTTCTTGGCCATCAATCGCAGCGTGAACAACGCAAAAAACCACAGCGCCAGCCCAAAAAATGTGGCCTTCAGTTCCATCGCCACAAAGATCGATGTGGCTGCAATCAGAATGGAAAACATCACGAGTTCTCGATCCCCGCCCATAAAAAGGTTAGGCCGGTTGCCAGATTGATGGATGGGCACAGACCTGAGCGCCATAGTCACCCTCCCCTATTGAATTATTGATTTATGGGTTTACTGGAGTAATTTCTTTAGAAATAGGCAAAACCTGGGCTGGTTCCTCCACCGTGTCAGTATCCATAGGAATCACGGCGCCCTGAAAGAGATTGCTCATGACATTGTTGGCACCCACGAGTAACGCCATCACCAGCACGATAAAAATGAGTGTTCTGAAAAAAGCGTTCAACTCACCTCCAAAGATCAATATGCCGCCCGCAACTACAATACCGACAATCGATAATGTGAAAGCGACCGGGCCAGTCACGGAGTTTCTCAAATTGGTAAGCCACGTTTCATAGGGAAGCGCACCCCCGGCACCGACTGCCGCATGCGCCTGATCTGCCGACAACGCGAAGATAGCGACAACAGCAATTAAATTGAAACAACCCAATAGCGCAAGATTTTGAATACTCAACTTCATGAAACCCACTCCTATGATTATTTACAACTTCTTGATCTGGTAATTTCCTCTTTTAAAGCCCTGTACTTCAATGATTTGTTTGATATGCCTGCCCTGCGGAGTGCGTGAAATATGTACAACGATATCCACTGCCTCGGCAATTAAGGGCATGATTTCTTTGGGAGCTGATGGATTGCGAGAAATGAGTGATTCAAGACGGGTGAGGCCCGACAGAGCATCATTGGCGTGCAATGTAGCTGCCCCGCCTTCATGGCCAGTATTCCAGGCATCGAGAAGATCGAGCGCTTCAGGCCCCCTGACCTCGCCTACCAGAATCCGGTCGGGGCGCATGCGCAAGGTAGTCTTGAGCAATTGCGTCATGTTGACATCGAGTGTGGTGTGATACTGCACAAAATTTGAAGCCTGACACTGAATCTCGCCAGTGTCTTCCAAGATGAAGATGCGCTCATCCGGATCATTCAGAACCATCTCGTGGATGATCGCGTTGATCAATGTGGTCTTACCCGATCCGGTGCCACCAATGACGAGGATGTTGCGGTGATCTCTGACAGCGTTCTTAATCACTTCAGCATGCCTACGCGTTAATACGCCGGTGTCGACATACTGCTCCAACGTGAAAATCTTGATGGCCTTTTTGCGGATCGCAAAGGTCGGAGATGCAACTACTGGAGGCAATTGACCGGCAAAGCGTGAGTTATCCAGCGGAAATTCGCCTTCAATGATCGGATTGAATCGATTGATTTCCTTGCCATGAAAACCTGCAACCGTTTTGATGACTGCTTCGGCCTGGGCGCTTTGCAGATGTCCGATGTGTTGAATTTTTTGACCGAGCTTTTCTTGCCAAATACGACCATCAGCGTTGACCATGATTTCAACTGTTTCAGGGTCTTGTAGTGCTAACAACAAGAAATTGCCTAAATCACGCTCCAACTTGCGACAAGCACGATCTTGGGTTGAGACAGGCAGACTTTCTATATTATTTGATCCCATGGACTATACTGTAAGATATCACTGACGATTATCGAACAATATAGTATTTGACTAACCTTTGCAATGGTATTCTTTAAATTATTTTTTTAATTTAGCTTTATTTTCTTTATCCCATTGTTTCGCCTCAAAAGCTTGTATATCTGTCAATATCAAATAAACTGCCTGGTATCCTCTGGGAAGATGCGTCTTAATCTCTTCATTTGAAGAATCTTCAAGATCTGACAAATCAAAATCCGTTGCTTGGAATAATGAAGGAAGTGGGACTTCTAAAGCATCCGCAATGGATTCAAGGGTTTTAATGGAAGGATTGGCCAGGTTACGCCCGATCTCGGATAAGAAAGGTACTGACAAGCCTGATTTATGAGCGAGTATTTCCTGAGTTATTCTCTTCTCTTGCATGATTCGAAGGATATTAGTGCTAACAATTTTTATATACATGAATTATTTAATTTCTAACGGTTAATAAAGAATTAATAAAGATAATTGATTTATCACTAGCTCAATCATGGTTTTAGCCAAATCTGATACAATAAAGAAATCATAAGTAACTAAACAAATGCATTAAAAATAAGAATAATTAACCCCAAAGATAAATTTGACGTTTTTCTAGTTCCTCCATTTTATAACTAAACTTAAATGTCTAAAAAGAAAGAGGTTAGCCTTCCCTCATTGGAAGCAGTCCAGGTTGTTCCCCTTGAACTTTTAGACGAAGATCCTAATCAGCCACGGCGATTTTTTGATGCAGAAGCATTGAAGGAATTGGCTAATTCCATTCGCTCACGTGGAGTAAAAACCCCAATTTCTGTTCGATTTAATGAAAAAACCGGACGCTACACAATCAATCACGGCCATAGAAGATTTCGGGCAAGCAAAATCGCAGGAAAATCAATAATTCCAGCTTATATTGACAATGACTATATTGATGACGATCAAGTTATTGAAAATGTACATCGTGAAAATCTGACTGCTCGAGAAATTGCAGACTATATTGGGCGGCAATTAGCAAAAGGAAAAACGCAAACTACGATAGCGCAAGAATTGAGTAAGTCAGTTTCGTGGGTTTCTTTACATGCTAAATTACTTAACTTGCCTGATTCTATCGCTGATTTATTTCACTCGGGCAAATGCACTGATCTATATATCATTCACCTTCTTGTTGTCTGCTACAAAGCTGACCCAATCACAACTCATGATTGGATTAATAACAATAAAGAACAGGTTATCTCTAGACGATCTGCTCAAATTTTAAAAGATTTTATCGAATACAATAAATCAAAGAATATTGAGAGAGCCAGTGATTACACAATCACTCCAATTCCCGAGGTCACCGATGAACTAAAAAGTAAAAAAGAAGCTAGCACACAGCAGGTTTTAGAACAAAAACAACTTAATAGTATTGATATCTTAAAAATATCATGGACTCGTCATTACAACAGCGAACATATAAAAACTTCTTTTGATTCACATCAAATCACATTGATTAGCAACTATCTTAATAAGATTTACGAGGATGGATGTGAATCAATCAATGATCCGATTCAATTTGCGAGATTTTTATCTCACAGCGAGCCCTTTAAAGGAGCCGGAGCGTATCAATTTATGGCTTATTTACATGGGCATGATCAAAAAGAATTCAATTTTGACGAGATTCTGAACAACGTCTATAGCATAAGATCTAACTCCATTTGAAACTATGAAACTACGAATACTAGTTATGAATGGCCAAAGACTTATTGAGAATCAGGTCGATGGCAAATGGAAAACGATTAAAGTGACAAAAGCCGAGTCTTTGAAAGGTGGCATCTATAACATCTTTATGGCCAAAGAAGCTGACAAAAGTGAAAAATCGGAAGGCATATTAGTTCACTTCACTAGCTCGGAGCTTTTTATTAAAACCCCATACGGGTTTATCAAATATGAGAACCCCGGAGATATTAAACTACCGCAAATAGGCTCTCATGTCAGTGTCGGGTACCTAGACGACAAATTATCTATACAAAATACTGCCATTAAGCATACCCATAAGCATACTTTATAATGTTACGTTATTAAAATATTACAATATCGCAATATCGCAATATCGCAATCCCTAATTCTTTCATCTACTCAGTCATTTTTTTTTTTTAGTTAAAAGTAGAGACTTTATAAATAGCAAATTTTAACTATTAGATTCCCGAATATTGTAACATCCTAATATTTAGACGTTTGAATATTAAAATAATCGACTTGACTATTAACTATTTTTCTTTGAATAAGCATCGAGTAAAACTGATAATTACTTATTTCTCCCTAAACTTACGTCAGGTTTCTTTCACAAGCCGAGAAGCGTTAATCAAGCCGAAATGCTCGCACCAAGGATCAAAATCTCGATCAGAAAAAAGCAAAGCAAATTTATTTTCTACGCAGTAAGTGGCAATTAAGGAATCGATGGTTTTTCGAACTGTAATCCCACGTTTTCTAAGCACGCGGTAATTCTCAGCAGTTTTTACCGCTAGCTCTACGGAACAAAGGGATTTTAATTCAAGTTCTATCATTAGGTTTCGTGCAATTAAATACTCGTGGTCCTCTCTAAAACCTTGCAACACCTCTGCTAGAATTAAGTCCCCTACCCCAACCACTGAACTTGACAGGAAAAAATCCAATTTATCTGTTTGTTCAGTAACCTTACCATTGAAAAAGTCGATCCAGACGCTAGTATCGACAATGATCATAAATCAGCTCTCATTTCATTGAGATCTCCCTCCCAATTTAGTTTTCCTCGATACTGTTTAATCTTTTCTTGTTTTTTAATTCTTAATAAAGTTAGCAAACCGAGCTCAACCGCTTCTTTCTTGGTTTTTACTCCCGTTAATTTAATAACTTCCTCCATCAATTTATCGTCAATAACAATATTTGTTCTCATATAAACCCCAATGTGTAGTTTTTTCTAAAATATTACACATTGAGTGTGTTCTATACAAATAATTCAATTCCATTACCTCAAAAAAATAGAGCTCTTAGTTGTCCTATTAAGTTGCAAGAGAGCGTTTAATATTTCGGTATCGGCATATTTAAGTGTTAAAGTATTACTATATTATAGTATGTTGATGTGTTGATGTGTTGATGTGTTGATGTGTTGATGTGTTGATGTGTTGATGTGTTGATGTATTAATATTAAAGTTTCATTATAGCATAATGTTTTATTGTTGTAATATCCGATTGTTAAAATATCATATTATTCATGGCATCTAGTATTTTATTATCATAATATGATGAAATTCATATAGCATGATATTTTGATATATTTATATTTTAATATTACAATATCCAATTTATATAGCTATGAGAATCTGGACTATTACTAATCAGAAGGGCGGGGCCGGCAAAACCGTGCTCGCAACTAATCTTGCGGTTGAGGGGAGCACAAAGGGACTTAAAACCCTTTTAATCGATCTCGATCCACAACAGTCAGCGACTAAATGGTGGGAAGCTAGAGAAGCTGAAGAGCCTCTTCTAATTAAATGCCTCTACAATCAAGTTATAGAGAACCTAGAAGCAGCGAAAAAACAAGGATTTGAATTGGTTATTATTGATACAGCGGGTAGGGAAGGGCTTATCCATACCGAGGCAATCGATAAAGCAAGTTTTGCGATTATTCCTTGCCAGCCATCGCTGGATGATTGCCGAAGCGCATTACCAACAGTCGATATTATAAAGAATTCGAAAATTCCATTTTCCTTTGTTATTACTCGTTGCCCAACTAGTGGTGAAGATCTGCAGGAAGCTAAAAACAGCCTTTCAGCAATTGGGCTTGTTTGTAACACGCCAACTTATGAACGTAAATGTTATAAACGTGCCTATGCGGATAACTTAAGCGTAAAAGAATATGATGCAAGCGATAAAGGAGCAGGGGAGATAACTGCAATTTTTGAATATATCCTTTCCAAGGAAGATCGGCTAGGAAAACAGATATAACTGAACGAGGAGCAATGTATGAGTAAAAGAAAAGCATCTTTAGGACTTACCACAATCATCGATGACAATATTGAACATTCTCAGGAGTTCAGTCCAGCCACAGAAACCACTATTAATGAAAATGTGAAATCCCGGCCTAATGCCAGAAAGAAACAATCGATCCCGATTTATGTTGATCCTCTTCTTCATGACGCCTTGCATGTTCTAGTTTTCTCTGAGAGGCACAAGAAAGCTTCATTTCAGTCTTTATTTATTGAAGCACTAGATCTACTTTTCAAACAACGCGGGTTGCCTTCTGTTGATGAAATAACACGGGGAGAAAAGGTTATAAATTTATAGTATTACAATACTATAATATTATAATGTCATAGTATTGTGACGCTCGTACAATACTTAAATATTCGGCTAAAACGATATCTTCAGATTCTGCGTGCTGTTCGTCAGCACATGCAAGCCGAAGAGATTGATTTATGGATCTCCCTTTTATGGAAATGGGTACGTTTGAATTGGGCAATGAGTGTTAGCCTGATTGTTCCGTTGAAAGTCAGAAATGAAGCGAGACTAGGACAAGTTGCCACCATGGCAAAACGCCTGTCGCTCGAGCATATGACGTTACAATATAAGTTTCCTAAGTATCGATATGATAAAATGGATTGGCTTCGGGAGCAGGGAGCTGACCGATGACCCATACCCCCATTCGTCCCGATTCGCTGCTGGCAGAAATCCGTACGCTAATCGAGGATGCCCGGCTTCAGGTGGCTCATGCCGCGAATGCTGGACTGACCATAGCTTACTGGCGTATTGGTAAGCGTCTTCTGCGAGAAAATTTGACCGATGGCCGGGGCGAGTACGGCCAGAAGATTCTTGCATCACTGGCACAACAATTGGAGCGAGAATATGGCAAGGGCTTCAGTTATTCAGCCCTAACACGGATGGTCCGATTTGCCGAACTGTTCTCAGACGAGAAAATACTTGTATCACTGATACAAGAATTGACGTGGACTCATTTCATTGCGCTATTGCCTCTGAAAGACCCGCTCGCACGTGAATTCTATGCCGAAATGTGCCGTATGGAACGCTGGAGCGTTCGCACCCTGCGACAGAAGATCAACGGCATGCTCTTTGAGCGTACCGCCTTGTCAAAGAACAGTGAAGAAATCGTTCGTCAGGAACTTGCCACCTTACGTGAAGGGAAGATGACCCCGGACATGGTGTTTCGTGACCCTTACCTGCTCAACTTCCTTGGCTTGTCGAGTGCCTACAGCGAAAAAGACCTGGAAACGGCCATACTTCGCGAAATGGAATCCTTTCTGCTCGAAATGGGCAATGGTTTCTGTTTCATTGAGCGTCAAAAACGCATGAGTGTCGGCAAGGACGATTTTTACCTCGACCTCTTGTTTTATCACCGGCATTTGCGCCGCTTGGTAGCCATCGAACTCAAATTGGAATCATTTCAGCCCAGCCACAAAGGGCAGATGGAACTTTACCTACGCTGGCTGGACAAGCATGAACGCACCTCTGAGGAAGAATCGCCAATCGGTCTCATCCTATGCGCAAGCGCCGATGCCGAGCAAATTGAACTCTTGCAGCTGGATGAAGCATCAATTAGGGTAGCAGAATACCTCGTCGAATTGCCACCGGCTGCGGTGCTGAGAGATCGTCTGCACCGTGCTATTGAGCATGCACGTGAACGTACCACACTGGCTGCGCCGGATGATGATCGAGCATGAGGGTAATCCCCCCAAAAATTAATCGAGTAAAGCAGTAGAATTTTTTATCGTAGACGAAGAGGAATTTTACTGATGAAGAAGCAACGATTTACGGAAAGCCAGATCATGCAGATATTGAAACAGGCAGAGGGAGGAATACCTGTGGCTGATTTATGCCGGGAGTATGGAATGAGTAACGCAAGTTTCTATAAATGGCGCAGCAAGTATGGCGGAATGGACGTTGCGATGCTTTCAGAAATGAAAGCAATGGCAGAGGAAAACAAACGGTTAAAGCGGATGTATGCGGAAAGCCAGATGCAGAATGAGCTGTTGAAGGAGGCGCTCGGAAAAAAGTGGTAAAACCCTCACAGCGCAAGATGATGGCACAGTGGGCAGTACAGGATAAGTCCGTTAGTATCGTTTTGGCGTGTGCAACATTTCGCATTTCTGAGACGTGCTATCGTTATCGGTCAATGCGCAACGATGAGAACGAGGAAATTGCCGATTGGTTAATCCGTTTGACGGCTTGCCACAAGCGCTGGGGCTTTGGTTTATGCTTTCTTTATTTGCGTAATGTGAAGGGTTTTGGATGGAATCATAAACGGGTGTATCGTATTTACCGTGAGTTGGAATTAAATTTACGAATTAAGCCGCGCAAGCGGTTAAAGCGGGAGAAGCCGGAACCATTGGCTGTGCCAGAACGGCCTAATGACACATGGTCGATGGATTTTATGGCTGATCAACTCACCAATGGCCGGTCTTTTCGAACTTTTAATGTGCTGGATGACTTCAACCGTGAGGGATTGGGAATCGAAGTGGATGTATCGCTTCCATCAGAACGCGTTACGCGCGCTCTGGATCGGATTATCGAATGGCGCGGTAAACCCAGGAAGATTCGTTGTGATAACGGGCCGGAAAATATCAGTGCCACGATTTGTTGCTGGGCAGAGAAGCGAGGTATCCAGCTTGATTACATTCAACCAGGAAAGCCACAGCAAAATGCCTATGTGGAACGCTATAACAGAACTGTTCGGCATGAATGGCTGGAGATGAATGACTTTGCAACCATTGAAGAGGCACAACTTACCGCTACACAATGGTTATGGATTTACAATAATGAACGTCCGAGTATGGCGCTTGGAGGTATAACGCCAGCAATGAAGTTGGCAGAAGCTTTTAAACTAAAACCCTCTACTGCAAACTCCTGTTAAAAATGGGGGGATTACCTGAGTATCGCGTATCCAATTAATCCGCTAATCCCTCACGTCATCGAAGCTCGATTGTCACCCAGTGAGGCTGAGCAAAACATTCTTATGCTTTACGCTTGCTAATCCGGCAGCCGAGACTTCGAGTTTTGCCTCGCAGCATATCGATATTGACGTTCGTTTCATTTGTGTCCATCTACAGCACTGGTATCACCGCGTCAACGCACGGCAGAACGTGATCGAAGAGCTGATTTCAACCAAGAGCATTATCGAGTTGTTGAGTATGGTCCCATATTCCAGCCTTGGTAAAGCTTGCCGAGCCATGAGATTGGGACTGAGAAATTATCGATTTCGGCCTCAGATAGATATAGGCTATTGAATTATTGATAATAAAGATAGTTCTTATTAATAGTCGAATATCTTAATAGTATAATATTTAAGTATTAGATTATTGTAATAAGAAGACAGAAAGATAAACTATATCAATCCTTGATTGCGCGATCATAAAATAAAAATCGTTAAGGGAGAAACACTTAATTAAACAATTGCGGCATTTTTGGTTACTCGTTGCCTAGTTCCCTTATTTTTGCTTTTTAAACCAGTAGAAATCTTCCCACGTAACCAAGCATTAAAACTAACTCTTTCTATAGAATCAGTTAACTGTCCCAGATCTTCATCCCAAGAATGAATTTTTTTCTCACCATATTCTTGAGCATATGATTTTAAATATTCTTTTATTTGTTCATTTGAAAGGGAATGAATGACTTCATCCACTCGCTGTTTCTTAAGTAATACTTCGTGATCTTGTTTTTCTTCGTTTTTTCTTTGATCCTGTAAGAGTTTGGCTTTTTCTACCTTTTTAGCTTCTTTGGCCAATTCATAATTTGTTTTTTTCTCAACATCCACACCTTCTTCAATCAGCTTTCTTATATATCCAGCCGGTTTTCCATGCAATTTTTTATTTCTGTCTTTATCTTCTACGTAATCTAAAACGGCTTTGACTCTTGGTGTGTCTTGAACCATCCAGGTCAAAATCAATCTTTCATTAAACCCATGATCTACCATTCTACGAAACAGTTCTGTTTCTTTAATCTCAGCATATTGATCTAATTGACTAATAGGTAGCAGTGTCTGCTGCGGATTATCTTCAATGGTAAATTTAATGCTCGTCACTTTCCTTTTAGTTCGACTAAACTCTGCACTTATCAATATATCTGAAACATTATTAATCTCATTGATAGATAGATTAATGATATTTCTCTTCAAGTACTTAAATTCATCGTAAATCTTAGATTCGGCACCGATGATTTTTCTGAATTTCTCAATATCCCACCATCCCGTTGATCCAACTGATTTATATCTTATACAGTTTTCATAAAGGGTGAGGGCATAACCTCCATCAAAACGTCTTTGCATTCCTATATTAATTTTTGCATAAATTTCAGGATCATATAGCCTTGATGCCAACGAATCGTCATAACGATAGGTGCAGACACCGTTATCAATCGATGCATAGGAGAGCATGGACATCACTTCCCATTTTTCCTTGCCATCTTCCATCAAATTAAATTCGACGGCCGTTGTCGTTAATCGATTAAGTGCATTCTTTAAGGTGCTAAGACTTGATGCATATTCCCACGAAAGTAGGGCATACAAATGTTTGAGGGGGATGGTATGTGTTCTTGTTGTTAATAGATCGTCATACGCATTTAACAATAAAACATTAACTAATTTCCTTTCGAGAAGGCTTAACTTACCTTCTGTATGTATTGCCGCAACATTCTTTTTTATGATTTCAGTAGGGGATCCCATAGTTTCCTTTTGTAAATCCATAGGCTTAGAATGATAACCATAAAGTGACATGTCAATTTTCGCATACTATCACTTTATTTATTCAACTGGTGATTTTTTTATCATTTACTCTATCACCTTTAATTGCCTAAACTGTCACCTTTGCAATTTACATGCAAAATCAATATTGCCTAAACTGTCACCTTTACAATAGATTCAATGATCTTTAATTGCTTAAACTGTCACTTTTCAAGTCCGTAATGCCAATCATATTGCCTAAACTGTCACCTTTTAAGGCCACAATGAAAATATCATTGCCTAAACTATCACTTTTCGCTCATCTCATTTCACGTATACTTTGATATATTATTGTTATATAGGACTTTTAATATTCGAAATAGTCTTTCAATAATCTGTTTTTTCTCTCATAACAATATCAGGATCAAATTGCCTAAACTGTCACTTTTAATTGCCTAAACTATCACCTTGCATTGCCAAAAGTATCACCTGATTGCCGGAAGTATCACTTTTCATTGCTAAAACAATCACCCAACATCATTTAACAATATGAATATAAATATCAAAAAACACCTAAACGTTTTTAAATATGTTGTTGTTTATTTAAAAAACAACAACAATCCATATTGCCTAAACTGTCACCTTTGTAAGAATTCATAGCAATCTAATCAAATTACTACGATTAAGGTAGATGCTAAGGTGATAAAAGAGGCAATGAAACTCATGATCACAGCCAGTTTTAGAGAATCACGACCGAATATTTCCTGTTTCTGAACGGAAGAATAACGAGCTTCAATTTCAGTTGAAATCTTTACTGCTATTTTTTCAAATAATTTATTCATCGCAATCTCATGCGCATTAAGTGTCATAGAAAATACTTTTTCTGCTGCGATATTTGATGAGTCTGACCATTTAAATGCTTCGAGTGCCATTTCTTCTTTAAAGGTCTTCATCGCTTTCGATAATAAATTGATGTTTTCCTTCATAATAAGCTTATTAAGCGTGTATAAAATGAGTATGGGATCATCCCTAGAAAGATAAAAACCATGCGTTTGGGCAATGAGCTTTTCAATTTCTTTTAACTCTTCGCTTTCCAGTTCAAATGATGAATTATCAAAATCAAAAGTCATGATAATGCTGCTTCCAAGTTATCCAATTGCTTAAAAATCTGAGTAGAAATAATTTTCAATCTTTGGCGCATCATAATAGTGAGTTCTTTCTTTGAGATTGCTTCAACAAACGTTAAACGTTCTTTAAGCATGTCTTTCAGATCAGAACCGAAAGTTTCCTCCTTAAAGTTAGGAATATGTATGATTGCGCTGATTTTTTTCTTGTTTTCTTGATAAACTCTCAGATCTTCGAATGTTTTTCCTTGTATGTTGATATTTCCCCAGTAAGGATTGAGCCAAACGATGATTTTTACTTCATCTGAGAAGTGCTTTATCAATTGATTGAAACCATTTAATGTATCTTGAAATGCCTGGCCACCAGTGATCACGGTATGAATTACCAAAGTATGCCCGAGCTCTTTGAGCATACTGGCAATATGGTTTGAGATGAGATAGTGAGACAATGCAATAAAGGTACTTGCTCCATTGTCGATGACGATATCCGATTCAGAAAGCGCAATTAACTCTATCAAATCATCAAACTTTCTAGCATTTATCACATCCCCATCCATAAGCTCCAACCGCTTGACATTCAATGCTTTAAATCCAGCGAATGTTGCGTTGACAGGATCAGTATCAATACACAATATACTCTTGTGATCAGCTATTTTATGCTGTGCTAAGAGGCTGGCAATAAAGGATTTTCCTACGCCGCCTTTACCCTGGAGGATCATATGTACATTAGCCATTAAATTAACTCCTTTATATCTGCTACCGGGTTATATTCGAATCGTTCAGTTGTTGGTTCAATAGTGCTGTTTGGATCTGATTTGCTCGAGTTATTTTGCTTAATTTCTGTTTTGTAAAAAATCTCCTTTTCTGGCGTTAAATACTTCTTGTTGAGACCGTGCTTATTGCAGATTCGAACAAATCGGACATAGCTGCATTCGATTCTTTTTTCATCATTCAATAATTGCCAAATGGATTTGACTGACCACCCCTCAATGATGGCCTCAGCAATTTCATTCTTTAAAGGTAAAAAAACAGCAAGTGTCCTTTTACCTCTTCTATGTTGTTGAGTTTCTGATTGGGCTGCCAGTCGGCTACTAATACTTTTCACATTTTTCCTCGGTTCATTAATGTCATTTAATGATTTTGGAGTGTCCAGCTTTTATCTACCTTTATCTTAATAATATCCTCCGAGTAGATTTAATAAATTCTAAAGTACTTATAATATAATTTGTCAAACACAATATAGTATTTATTACTGCTTGTAAATGATTAATTTATGTTAAGATCGAATCCAATAACATTTATTAAACTAAATAGTAGGGGCAAGATAGGTGAAGTAGGCCCACTTTTTCAAAGTAATCCCCTTCACTTTCCTTATTCGCATTTCATGCTCAATGGAAACTCTTGCTCTACGAGGTTTTAAGGAGAAAGAAATGAGTGTTTTAGAGAAAGTACGCAGCGACAGACGTAGGGATTTATCGCCAATTAAGGTTTACTGCACTAGCGCGCAACGACAAGTTATTGAACAAAATGCCATTAAAGTAGGTATGTCGTTGTCAACCTATCTTCAACGTGTAGGGACTAATTGCAGTATAAATGTTCAATCACATAATGAAGATGTTGAGAAGTTATTAAAAATTAATGCTGATCTTGGAAGGCTTGGCGGGCTGATCAAGCTGTGGTTAACCAATGATAGAAAAACCAAGATTGTGGGACAGGAGGAACTGCATCGTTTGTTGGGACAAATTTCGACTACTCAATCTGAATTGATTGATGCGCTTATCGAATTTAAGCGTTCATTAGATTCTAACGGATAAAAATTGATAGCCAAACATATCCCAATTAAGAAAGCCAATAAAAATAATTTCTCCCGTTTGATCAATTATCTAGTCAAAGAGAGCAGGGTGGGGGAGAGAGTCGGCAGGATTGTGGTGAGTAATTGTTATGCCGATGAAGTTATATCGGGCACTATGGAGATCGAGCACACGCAGGGTAAAAACATACGAGCTCAAGCTGATAAAACTTACCATCTCGTTATAAGTTTCGAATCAGAACAAAAGCCGGAGGATTATGTTCTCGATGATATAGAGCAAGAACTATGCAAATCCTTGGGGCTTGAAGAGCATCAGCGCATCAGCGTATCTCATATTGATACCGAACATTTCCATATCCACCTGGCCATTAATAAAATTCATCCGCAAAAATTGATTATCCATGAACCTTATCGGGATTTTTGGAAGCTTGGAAGAATTTGCGAGATGTTGGAAATCCGCCACGGTTTGGCAGTTACTAACCACCAAACCAAGAATCCGGGCATACAAAGTAAAGCTGCTGACATTGATCATCACGCTCAACTACAGAGCCTGCAATCTTACATTAGATCAAATGTGCTTGTTCCATTGCAGATGGCGGACGATTGGCAATCATTCCACCAAGTATTGAAGAATTATGGCCTGGAAATACTTGAGCGTGGTAATGGTTTTGCCTTTAAGACTATTGTTGATGATAGTAGGGACATCGTAATCAAAGCCAGCAGTGTTGATAGATCGCTTTCAAAACAAAAATTAACTAAGCGCTTGGGTCAATTTGAAATCTCAGTAGATGAAAATGTGAAGGTCAAAAGAAGGTATCAAAGAAAGCCAGGCGATGTTTCAAAAGCAGCGCTCTATGAAAAATATAAGAAAGAACGCAGTCTGATTGTAGAAGCCAGAACACACGGACTCAACAAATTAAAGCAAGAGCGTACAGAGCAATTACGTAGCCGTAAAAATTACTTTAATACAAAAATAAAATTCATGAAAGCGTCTTTTAAATTTCTTAAGCCTCTAGCAAAACGCTTGATGTATGCATCCTTGTATAGCGACTATAAAAGTGACATTGATGAAATTAATAAACAATATAGTAGACAAAAAAATGAATTAAATTTATCTTATAGGCTAACAGGGTGGAAAGAGTGGCAACAACGTAAGGGCCTAACATCAAAATCAACGAAGTTAGTTGTATCTGGTATGTCAGCTCCATTACATCACAAGAATTCTCGCCCAAAGAAAAATACTAAAGGGATGACGTTGTGATGATTAATAAAAAAAATGGAACGAAACGAGAATTAAATAATACTCGAAGCAATAACGCGGCCTGGACAATATTGTCAATGTTTTGTGGTCTAGTGATCGCAACGCAGATGTTTGCAAAAGCATTTAATTACAGCCAAACATTAGGACACAACGTCAACGGATTGTATGTCCCATGGGCTATCTTTTCATGGTATGGACAATGGGGAGAAACGTATCAAGCGCACTTTATTCAATCGGGTAGTTACGGCTTGATTGTTACCTCAGTGCTGTTATTGTTTATTGTTGTTGTGAACCAGGTTAGAGTCAATTCTTCAAAACAAAGTGCAACCCTATACGGTTCAGCTCGCTGGGCAGAAAAAAGTGACATCGAAGCAGCGGGTTTGCTCCCTTCCAAAAAGTCATGGTTTACGAAGCAAGTACCTCAAGATGATTATGTTTATGTGGGAGCCTGGGAGGATAAAAAAGGCAACATTTACTACTTAAAACATAATGGTGCTGAACATGTGTTGTGCTATGCACCTACCCGTTCTGGGAAGGGAGTTGGGTTGGTCGTTCCTACGCTACTTTCCTGGGGACAAAGTGCTGTTATTACCGATCTTAAAGGAGAATTGTGGTCGTTGACGGCCGGTTGGCGACAACAATACGCTAATAACAAAGTTATTCGATTTGAGCCTGCTGCTCAAAGTGGCTCAGCATGTTGGAATCCGCTAGATGAAATCCGACTGGATTCAGGTTATGAAGTAGGAGATGTTCAGAATTTAGCAACCCTTATTGTTGATCCTGACGGCCGCGGTCTGAATGACCATTGGCAGAAAACCGCACAATCCTTGCTCGTGGGTTTAATTTTACATGTTTTATATAAGGCCAAAAATGAATTTAGTACGGCAACGTTGTCTTGCGTGGATGATTTATTGACCGATCCAGATAACGATATTGGTGGTGTATGGGCAGTGATGGTTTCCTATCCCCATAAGAATGGAGAACCCCATCCGGTTGTAAGAGCTTCCGCTCGGGATATGGCAGATCGTCCTCCTGAAGAGGCTGGATCAGTATTGTCGAGCGTTAAATCCTACTTGTCGCTCTATCGGGACCCTGCAGTCAATAAAAATATCGGCCATTCAGATTTCCGAATTCGCGATTTAATGAATTTTGACAAACCGGTCAGTCTTTATATCGTTACCAACCCTAACGATAAAACTCGTCTTCGTCCCTTAATACGCATTTTACTCAATATGATCGTGCGCCTACTCGCTGATAAAGTCGAATTCAATGGGGGTAGGCCCGTCCAAAACTTTAAGCATCGGTTGTTATTAATGTTGGATGAATTTCCAAGTCTCGGCAAACTTGAAATTTTCCAGGAATCTTTAGCTTTCCTTGCGGGTTACGGTATTAAAGCTTATCTGATTTGCCAGGATGTGAATCAACTCAAAAGCCGGGAGATAGGGTACGGGCATGACGAGGCCGTTACTTCAAACTGCCATATCCAAGTGGCTTTTGCACCCAATCGTATTGAGACAGCAGAGCATCTATCCAAGCTGACCGGGCAAACGACTGTCATCAAAGAGCAAATTTCGACCAGCGGTAGCCGCACGGGCATGATGCACAAAAACGTTACGAGAACAATTCAGGAAACACAACGTCCTCTCATGACGCCGGATGAATGTATGCGTATGCCTGGAGCTAAGAAGAATCAACGCGGTGAAATTGTGGAAGCAGGGGATATGATTATTTATGTGGCGGGATATCCGGCAATTTATGGCAAACAGCCTTTGTATTTTGAGGATGAAGCGTTTTCCGCTCGCGCGGCGCTACCAGCACCCAGGTATAGCGATAGAACCATTGAGAAAGCAGCATTGTCATGAGGACTGTACTCGGGGTTAACCTCATTTTTCAAAGCATCAGGTTCCTGGGTTTGTTAGTCGTAGTTTTGGCAGTGTTGATTTTTGTCGCAAGTCTATGGATGCGTTTGAATCATATTTATATCAATACCACACCGAGTCTACCTTTGGGGTTTTACAAAATTATTGATGAGTCTATCCAAAAAGGCGCTCATGTGGCTTTCTGTCCGCCACAAACTGAAGCTTTTGATCATGCTCTCGCGAGAGGGTATATCGGTCGCGGTAATTGCCCAGGCGGTTATAGCTTGCTGCTCAAGCGTGTTTTGGCGATGGCAGGAGACACGGTATCAATCGATCAGGCTGGCATTGTTGTGAATGGTGTACATTTGCCTAATAGCGCTCAGTTAAAAGCAGATGCTAACCATCAGCCACTGCCGCTATACCGTTTTGAGGGTGTATTAAATGATGCAGAGTATCTGTTGTTATCCGATGCACATCCCCAGTCGTTTGATACACGCTATTTCGGCCCAATAAACCACAATCAAATCAAACATGTCGTCCAGCCCTTCTTGACTTGGAATGCAACCCACTAATAGGAGCCCATTCATGAATAAACCACGCAGTGATACTGAAACTGATAAAGAAATCCTGCAGCAAAAACTCCTCGATGCCCAGGTACCCGATTTCAAGGCTCAGTTTGAGCCACAGGAGGCAGAAATGCTCGGCGCCTTCACCGAGGATGCCATAAATGAAAAAGATGCGCTGGATAGCGCTATAGACCTCCTGGGGGCTGATCATGAGCATCTTTAAGAAATCTTTTCATGAAGAAGTCGCCGAGAATCTGATCGATCAACTCAAAAAAGGTGTTGCACCCTGGCAGAAACCCTGGAAACCAGGAGATCTGCAGGCCACATTACCTTTTAACCCAACAACTGCTAAGCGCTACCGCGGTATTAATAGTTTGAACCTGATCAGCCGGGGATACACAGATCCACGCTGGCTGACCTATAAACAGGCAGAAGCAGCCGGGGCACAGGTGCGCAAAGGTCAAAAAAGTACACCCGTGCAATATTGGTTATTTACTGATGAACGGATCAAAACGGATGAGCAGGGCGTGCCGCTGCTAGACAGTGATGCCAAGCTTATCAAGGAGCACATCCAACTTGAGCGACCCAAAGTATTTTATGCCGCAGTGTTTAACGCAGAGCAAATCGATAATCTGGCTGAGTTGTTTGTTCAAGCGCCTGACTGGGATCCATTAATTCGTGCAGAAGAGGTATTGCAGCACGCTCAAGCCATTATCCATCACGGCGAGATCGATCGCGCGTTTTACCGACCGTCTACCGACAGCATTCATCTGCCGCACAAGCATCAATTTCCAACGCCCTATGATTATTACGCAACCGCTCTGCATGAGCTAGGCCACTGGAGTGGTCACGAGTCACGTTTGAATCGTGATCTCTCCCATCCATTCGGCAGTGAAGGATACGGCCGTGAAGAACTGCGCGCCGAGATTGCAAGCATGTTACTGGGCGCAGAATTAGGGATTGGTCATGATCCAGGGCAGCATGTGGCTTATATAGGCGCATGGATCAAAGCCCTGCAGGATGATCCTCTTGAGATATTTCGTGCTGCAGCTGATGCAGAAAGAATCCGGGAATTTGTACTTGCATTAGCACATCAACAAGCAATAGATGAAACAAAAACCGTCAACATAAACCCAATCGACATAACTCAGGCTCCGTATCCTGATAAACCCATGCTGCAGCCATCCGACAAACAAGGGGAGGGGAGTATGCGTCAATATTTGGTTGTGCCATACAAAGATAAAGAACGAGCCAAACTCGCTGGGGCACGTTGGGATAGAAAAGCTAAAGCTTGGTATATGGGGGCCAATGCCGACGTGCAAGCGCTGCAACATTGGTTGCCCGAGAACGTGGTTCACCGGCCAGAACCGGCGATGGATCCGATTCACGAATTTGCTGAGCTATTGCGTGCAGAAGGCTGTGTGGTTGAGGCCAATCAACCGATGATGAATGGGCAGACCCATAGAATCAGAGTTGCCGGTGACAAGCGCAGTGAGAAATCCGGATTCTATGTTGCGCACCTGGATGGCCGCCCGGCAGGGTATTTCAAGAACAATCGAACCGGCATTGAAATACGTTGGAAAGCCAAGGGATATTCTTTAACGGATGAGCAAAAAGCTGAGTTGCTTGCCCAGGCCGCGATCAAATTACAAATCAGAGAAGCCGAACATCATGCCCAGCACATCAAAATTGCGCAAGCCATTCAGGAACTGCTCGCTATCGCTCCCAATGCTGATGCCAGCCATCCGTATCTCGCAAAAAAAAACGCGAGGGCAGGGGATTTACAGGTAGTGCCTCAGAATGGAGATGCATTACCCCCTGATTCGATCATCAAAATCGCCAGCAATGGGCAGGAAGCCAAACAATTGCGAGAAGATCATCCAGACAGCCTAGTGTTGACTAACGGCGATTTATTGCTGTCTGCGCGAGATATTGATGGCCGCATCTGGAGCGTGCAAACGATTCAAGCCAATGGCGCTAAGCTTTTTGCAGCCGGTAGCAAAAAGGAGCATACCTTCCATGTTTCAGGGAACAACGGCATGCCATGGGATAAAGCAATCGACATAGCCCGTGCCATTATCATTGCCGAAGGCTATGCCACTGCCGACACGTTGTCTCAGGCGCTGGAAATGCCTGTTATTGCAGCCTTCGATTCCGGTAATCTGCCCAAAGTAGCGCAAGATTTGCATGCAAAATTTCCTTCCAAACCCATCATTATCGCAGGTGACGATGATCGCCATCTGGAGTCGACTCAGAACAAAAATCCAGGCAAAGAAAAAGCATTGGAAGCAGTTCAATTGGTCAATGGTGTAGCGGTATTTCCGGTTTTTGCACCAGGTGAGCAAATGAAGTCTAGTCTCAGTGATTTCAATGATCTGGCCAATCAAAGTGTGCTTGGGCTTGAAGCTGTTAAGCGACAGGTAGGATCCGTTGTAGAGCGCGTGCTACGAAACACGCGCGCGGAAAACCTTCCGTCTCAGACTAAGTTAAAACAGGAAGAAAATACGCGAAAACGAGCACTTGTCAGATAATTACAGGGAGATCATGATGAATACTACTCAACCGGATATTTTTGGTAATTCATCAAACTGGGAACAACGAAAAACCACACTCGTGCGTTGCTGGTATGGGTTGCATAGCAAGCACGGCGGATACAAGCGAAGCAAACGACGATGAGAAGTTATCCACAAAACCCGTGGATGAAGATGTGGATAAGTATCTTAAATTGTGCTCAGATGAGGTTTATTTCTGATGCCTAAAAATCAGCTTGATCGAAACTGAAATAATGCCGGCATAGCATATATGATCGAAGTAAATATATTGCAGTATCATTTATTTATCAACTGATCATAGACGTGAATAAGCCCCGCGTTACTTTCAGGGAAGGCTTTTACCAATTAGATGTGCTTTTATCATGTGCGGCGGCGTTCAGTATCAGGACCATACAATTTACTTTCCCCAACCGGATGCGAAGTTACCGATAAGACTGCGTGGAGGAGGGGTCACATGGGTTACCTGGGGCAGACGCAAAAAAGAAGCCATCGGTAAATTTCCCAATGGTGGCTGGGCACAATTGAATTCCATCAAAATGGGCAAGTGGAAACCCTGGCATCCCAAGCCCGTACTGATACCCATTGAGAGTTTCCTGGAAAAAGATCACGACAAACAATCTCACTGGATAACCCTTTCATCCTGCATGACCTTGCAAGGACTACTAGCTGAAAGAAATGGCGAGCAAAGGGTCTATATTGTTACCGAGGAAACACCCCCTGAATATCAATGGATCCACGATCGCTGGCCCAGGTTGATCAAGTTGGCTGATTAACTCATCGATACTGGTGGATTTTCCCAATTGACAGCACGGAAGAGGGTGTGATTGAATAGAGTAACACTATTCAAGGAGGAGCTCTAACATGTCAACTCATGGCGGAAAACGAGAAAACGCAGGCAGACCCAGTGGTCAGGGCAAATTTGGCGAACCTACCAAAGTCATGCGCATACCCGAGAGCCAGACCGGAACCGTTAAAAATTTTCTGGAAGCGCTGCAGCGCAAGCGATCTCAGGCAGGAAGTGACTCTGCGGTGACAGAAATCAATGTGGACGAGTTTTTTACCCCGGGCATTCCCGAACAGCCCACGCTGCTGCCTCTTTTTTCGACCAAAGTTGCCGCAGAGTTTCCGAGTCCCGCTGATGATTATGTCGAGAAAAGCCTCGATGTCAGCGAATTTCTGATCGACCATGCAGCCTCGACCTTTTTTGTGACGATCAAAGGCGAATCGATGATCGATGTCGGTTTGCTGCCAGACGACAAGGTCGTAGTTGATCGCTCCAAAGCCCCTGTGCTGGGCGATATCGTACTGGCCGTGGTCGATCGGGAATTTACAATCAAAATTTATGACTATGGTGCCAATAACATGCCGCGGCTGATGCCGGCCAATTCCTCTGGTGCCTACAGACCCATTTACATTCGCCCCGATATGCAGTTTGAGATCTTTGGTGTGGTGATCGGGTCGTTTCGGCGGTTTAAGTAGGTTATTTCAGCATTTTGCACAGAAACTCTCATTTGCTTGATCATTGCCTTGCCAGGATTAACCTATGCCCCATCGCGCCATTGCGCTCATCGACGTCAACAATTTTTATGTCAGCTGTGAGCGCGTGTTCAACCCCCACCTGGAAGGCAAACCAGTCGTCGTGCTATCCAATAACGACGGTTGTGCGGTAGCTAGAAGCAATGAAGTCAAGGCGCTTGGTGTCAAAATGGGACAGCCGTGGTTTCAGCTCAAAGAGCTTGCGCGCAAACATAACATTATCGCTTACTCGTCCAATTACACGCTCTATGCCGACATGAGCAACCGCGTCATGACGATATTGAGCATGTTTAGCCCGCGCCAGGAAATTTACTCGATCGATGAATGTTTTTTGGATCTGACGGGATTTCAAAATCTAACGCCATATGGCCAGGAGATTCGCCAGACCATCAAACAATGGACGGGCCTGCCGGTGTGTGTCGGGATTGCATCAACCAAGACCCTGGCCAAGCTTGCCAACCACATCGCCAAGAAATTTGCGCAACTCGATGGGGTATGCGATTTCAGCAATATGTCTGCGCTTGAGCAAGACATCTGGTGTAAACGAATCGAAGTAGGGGAGATCTGGGGAATAGGGCGGCGTCTAGCGCCCAAGTTGCAACAATATGGTATCCAGACGGTATATGACTTGAAATGCGCATCTCCAATCATCATGCGCAACAAATTCTCTGTCGTGATGGAGAAAATCATCCGCGAACTCAACGGTATCTCTTGCATAGAACTGGAAGAAGTCGCGCAACCTAAGAAGGAAATCGTCTGTTCCCGATCATTTGGCGTGAGGGTCACGCAATTAAGTGAATTAGAAGAGGCTGTATCTCTTTATATGCGCCGTGCAGCGGAGAAACTGCGCCGTCAACGATCCTATGCCGGCGTGGTATCCGTATTCATAAACACCAGCCGATTCAACAAACCGCAAGAAAACTACTGGAATGAAACGACAATTCCGCTGCCAACTCATACTGACAGCACGATTCTTTTAACAAAAACCGCCCTGTGGGGTTTGAGAAGAATATATCGCTGGGGATTCGAGTATCAAAAAGCAGGGGTTCGCCTATCCGGGCTGGTGAATGCCCAAACAAAGCAAGCCGACCTGTTTGGATTGCTTCCCAAGGGCTACACCTCGCAAGAATTGATAGCAGTCATGGACAAGATCAACAACCGTATGGGGGGTGGCACGATTCGCCTGACATCGGAAGGTATCCAGCAGAACTGGATGATGAAGCGGGAGAAAATCAGTCAGGAGTATACGACTAACTGGGATGAACTTCTGAGCGTGTCCTAGATAGCTAACATTGAAATCAGAATAGCCTGGATCGGGCTGTTCTATGACGCTGATTCAATTCATATCTCACAAGATTTTTAAACAATGCCAATTCAAAACATTTTAGAAGGTCAAGTCAAAGATCTGGGCGGATTTTCTGTTCGGCGAATTTTGCCAAATGCCAAACAACGCATGGTAGGGCCATGGATATTTTTCGATCACATGGGACCGGCAGAATTTAAGTCTGGCGAAGGGATCAATGTAAGACCTCATCCTCATATCAATCTTGCAACAGTGACTTATCTCTTTGAAGGAGAGATACTACACCGCGATTCTCTAGGGAATCATCAGTTAATTCGCCCTGGAGAAATCAATTTAATGGTTGCAGGCAGCGGAATTACGCATTCTGAGCGTGAGAGCGATGAAACGCGCAATACGGTGCATAAACAGCACGGATTGCAGCTCTGGCATGTTTTGCCCGAAAAAGATGAAGAAACAGCCCCAGCGTTTTATCACTATGCGTATACGGATCTTCCCGCAGTGACGGTTGACGAAGTTGTAGTGCGTGTATTGATGGGTGACGCCTATGGGGTCACTTCACCCGTTATTAGCTTCTCTGAGATACTGTATATCGAAGCACAGCTACAATCTGGCCAGATACTTACATTACCTCAAACTGCTGAAGCAGCGCTATATGTTGTGGAGGGCAAGGTGTCTATACAGGATAACGAGTTACAGCAATATCAAATGATGACAATGGATAATGCTGGTGAATTGACGGTTACTGCCACCCAGGAGTCACGAATTGTTGTGATTGGTGGTGAGCCGTTAGGTGAGCGGCATATTTACTGGAATTTTGCTTCAAGCCGAAAGGAGCGGATTCAGAAAGCAAAACAGGACTGGCGTGAAGGGAGATTTGCCAAAGTAAAGGGTGATAAAATTGAATTTATTCCTTTGCCGAGTAATGACTAAAGTGATTTTTCAAATTGAGTAAGCTAAAACTCCGGAAATGTAAGTAAGCTTTTTGATGGTAGGGCTCATTTTTCTCTAAGACTTAGAAAATTAAAACTCTTTCACGTAGAATCAATAGTTAACTAATTAATTTTCATAAATTAACATGAAAGCAGTTATTTATTTCACTTAGGGATTATTTTTTAATTACTCATGAGGATTATTATGGCAGATCCAGTGTTTACTTTAACTACAACCAATCCATTTGGGCTGCGCGATTACGGCGATGCTGGCTGGTTTTATGTTAATCCCGTCTTTGCTGATATAAATGGTGATGGCGCTTTAGATGCCTTTGTAGGTGAGTACGATGATGGCTTGGCGTTTTATTGGAATATTGGCACAAGAAATAGTCCGAAATTTGATTCTCCAGTTTTAAACCCGTTTGGAGTGGGTCTTGTACGTGAGTACGCTCATCCTACATTAGTTGATATAGATGGCGATGGGGATTTAGATTTATTTGTGGGTAGAGGTGGCTATTATCATTCAGGAGAAAAATATTTTTTTGAAAATACAGGCACATCGACCATTCCAGAATTTGCTGCATCAATCATTAATCCATTTGGCCTAGTTTACGATGGCTACCGTGCCAGCCCCTCCTTTGTTGATATCGACGATGATGGCGATCAAGATGCCTTCGTGGGTGAATCGGATGGCAATACATTGTTTTTTAGAAATACCGGTACAGCTACTAATCCAGTATTTGCCGCTGCTAGAATTAATCCGTTTGGATTAAGTGATGTAGGATTCGACGCTAATCCAGCCTTCGTAGATATCGATGGTGATGGCGATCAAGATGCCTTTGTTGGTAAAGAGGACGGCAGCACAACGTTTTTTAGAAATACAGGCACAGCCAATAACCCGGTATTTGCCGCTGCCCACACTAATCCATTTGGATTGATTGATATAGGTTTGGAATCTAGTCCAAGCTTTGCAGATATTGATAACGATGGTGATCAAGATGCCTTTGTAGGTGAAAGGGGTGGAAGTATATTTTTCTTCGTAAATGGTGGTTTATTACTCGTTAGTACATCAGGAGACGATGAATTGACTGGCACACCGTCGCTAAAAGATGAGGTCACCTATGCTAACTCCTCTGCTGGAGTAAATGTTTCTTTGCTGATTACAGTAGGGCAAAATACCATTGGAGCTGGACGAGACACTTTAGTTGATATCGAAAATCTGACGGGTAGCAATTTTAATGATGATTTGACCGGAAATGAAAGTAGTAATGTTCTTAATGGAAGAGCCGGTAATGATATCCTCAGAGGATGGTCCGGCGCAGATACCATGACTGGTGGATTGGGTAATGACATTTTTTTTGTTGAAAATATCGGAGATAAGGTCATTGAGAAACTCAACGAAGGAAATGATAATGTAAATAGCAAATTGACTTATACATTGCCGATTAATGTCGAAAACCTCACTCTTAGCGGCACTACGATAATTAATGGAACAGGTAACGGATCGGCTAATGTGCTAATAGGAAATAATGCAGTCAATCAGCTAACTGGAGGAGGGGGAAACGATACTCTTGATGGAAAACTTGGTTCTAACAAACTTACAGGTGGTTTGGGAAATGATTTTTTCCGATTTTCTACCAAAGGTCACATTGATACGATAACGGACTATAACGTAACCAATGACACGATTCAGTTAGAAAATGCTGTATTTTCAGCATTAACAACTCCAGGCATCTTAGCGCCCGCTCAATTCAAGGTTGGTACTCAAGCAACAGATGCAAATGATTTCATCATTTATAACAAAACAAGCGGTACTTTGGCTTATGACGCTGATGGTAATGGAGCAGCTGCTGCCATTCAGATTGCGAAAATTGGAATTGGATTAAATCTAACCAATGCTGACATTATGGTAATTTAATAAGATTTTGCCCATACCAGGTCTAAAGTATCTATTTTATTTAAGGAAACGCCGATTAATTCATCGCACCCCAAGAGCAAAGTGAGCAGTTTAGAGATATTAGAGTCGTACAATTATTTATTGATTATTAACTAGCAGGATTGAAATATTTGGCATACTCACGATTAATGCCGCAAACTTGATCTGATAAAAACTATTAATGACATCACTTTACCTTTCCCGTCTCAAGCCTGATGAACGTCAAGTGCTGATTGCCAAATTGCATTCTTTGCAGCATGGCAATTGCTTTATATGTGAGCAAGCAATAGATCTGGAAATACATAAGGACTTTCTTGATGTTGATCACGTTGTTCCACTTAATGATCGGGGCAAAGATGATCCTGTTAATTTTGCGTTGACCCATGCTAGCTGCAATCGTTCAAAGCAGGCATCCAACCTTGAGGTTGCACGAGTGTTGCATCGCTTCAAACAACTTAAAGAGAAGCTGGCTAACGAAAATCGAAGTCCGAACCTAGGTGACTTGCTGCAAAATGCCAGCGGTGGTAATTACAAACTAGATTTCAAGTTATCAGAGAATATAATAACTTACAGTATGGGGGAGCTTGGCGATAATTCGCTCCATTCCCTGCCGGTATACCAAGATGAATTGAGTGGGTTCCGTTTCTTTTTTGCTAATATTCCGATTCAGTACCTTGCGCATGACGATCATATTAATCCACGTACTATTGGGCCCAATATCTCAAAGCTGGTAGAAGAATTCTACAAAAAGCGGCCGCAGCTTCATGTGCCGCTAGCTTGGATGAATAGTGAAAGTGGCAAAAGCGCTATACATGTTTTTGATGGTCAACATAAAGCGGCTGCGCAGATCATGTTGGGAGCAAGAGCATTACCTGTTCGAGTATTCATTGACCCTGATCATGATACGCTGATCACAACCAATACGAATGCGGGTACTACGCTCAAGCAAGTAGCTTTTGATAAATCGGTTCAACGTCATCTTGGAAGTTCTCTATATCAAGATCGTATTCAGCGTTTCCTGAAAGAGACGGGACGGCCAGAAGATGATTTAAGTTTCTCCGAACGCGACTTGGTTAATCATTTTAAGGGGCAATCGAAAGAAATCAAACGCTATATTCTTGATGCGGTTCGTAATGGTGTAACATCAGATTCTGGTAATAGGCTTCGTGACTACATAGATTTGGGCGGACGAGGGAAGGAATCACCATTGTCATATAGCACAATAGAGAAAACCTTCTATTCTTTTTTTATATACCAAGAAGTGTTGGATACACCCATCAATTTCCGAGCAGAAGAGGGTGAGAATCCCCGTATTGTTGAATGCAAGCAGATTCTGCACCTAATGAATTTAATCGCGGAGCTGATTTATATTGACAAGTTCGATCCGGAGGTTGGCACTGACAAAATTGAAAGCAAACTACAGAAAGGTGAAACCTTCGCGCACGATCATCTACGAGCGTATCGTATGAGCAAGGAGGAAATTGTTTATAACTGGCTTCAATTGGTTGGACAGGTTGCACGAACATACTTTATAACATTGGGAAGGCCAGATCCTATGGGACGATTATTCCAAATTCCATTTCCTGATCAAGTTTGGGAGAATATCCGAAAATTCCTTGAGAACCTTATGGCTATGCCGCTTTGGGTGAACACGGACCTTTCGGATACAGTGTTCGGCGGCAAACAAAATAATGGTTTTTGGAAAACTGTTTTTGAAACAGGACGAACGCCCCAGGGCATGACCGTGTTGGCGCAACCCTTAAACCTTATCGAGATGATTCGGTAATAGACTGATTGAGTATTATGGATACCTTGTTTGCAGAGACCAACAATGCTTATTTGGTTTGTACAAAAGCTCTATGAAATAAATTGTTGAACCAATCCTTCAAGTGTCATATTTTGTGCGATTGCGTTATGAGGGATCAAAACATAGCGCCAAGGCTTGCCACCATTGGCTATGGCGTAGTCAGAAGCATTCTTGCACCATTTGATAGCAGCTTCCTTTTTTGCCATAACGATCGGATCGGTCATTTGATTACTAGCCTTTGGTTCAAGCATGATGATCGCATTATTAGTTTCAGCAACAAAATCCGGCTGATATTCAGGATGATCAGCTCCTTGCTTGTAGAAAATCTGGAATTGTCCCTTTGCCGGTTTAAACCACTTGATAGCATCGCGGTCAAGAATGACTGCCAACACACGCTCTGCATCTGAAGCAAACTTCTGTATGGGATACAGGCAACGTGTAAAACCGCTGAAAACGTACTTTGACATATTGCTCTTGTCGGCGGGCGAGACACGGTAATCCGCCGCTGGCTCATTGACCGAATAGGTGTATGCGCTGGGCTTGAGTTCAACATATCCCTTGCTCACCACCACCTCATAATCCACCGTTTCTTCCCAGCTATGATCTTGCATTTGTGCATGGATAAAGCGTGCAATGTCACGCTGATAGCAACGCAAAACCTTACGTGCTTCATCCTCAGACAAATAACTGCAAAAATGCTTAACGGTCTGCGCAGCCAAGTCATACAACAAGTCTGCTTGATCATCGTAAGAAACATCATCAAAATCCATCAAGCCGCTGACGACATAATCTTCTATCCGCTTTTCTTCAATACCGCCAGCGCCCAAAGTCATTTCATCTCGCTGACTGGTACGCAGGTGCTGTATCCATAGTTCATCGGACACCGCCGGATATTTTAATGTATCTAATTTCAGAGTAAATGGTCTAAAACCAGCTTTCACTTCTCCCTTGGGCACGACTAGAATACGTGGAATATCAATTGTCTTCCGGGTAACTAATTCGACCGTTTTAGCCACAACGGCTGCAAAATCCGGCAATTCTGTCACTCCTTCGAGTTCCAACTGTATGGGTCTATGTTGTTCTTGCACTGCCTTAACGATAGCAGCCTGAACTTCCGGGTTTTTCAAATGCGCTAATGTGGGCACAGCCCTCGGCTGATTTTCCATTTTGCGGATTACCTCAAACGCAATTTGTGCCACTTTTTGCTCTTCTGGTTTGGTGAAAAGAGGCTGCACATTTTGCCCCGCAATTTGTGTACTGGCATTGATATCAGCTGGCTTTATGCCTAATTGGGCAGCTACTTGGGATTGAGAAACAATAGTTGCTGTCTTTTGATCGAGTTCATTATTATCCAGCACCACTGCCTTTAGATGAATGGCGGAATCAGGTCGGTTTGCTTCGTCGATTATTTCCTGAAACTTGTCATGGGCCACGATATTCAGCCTATCAACCGCCGTTACACCCGTGCGTTTACCATAAGGCAGCCGTAAACCACGACCGATGGATTGTTCAATCAGGGTACGTGCATTGGCAGCACGCAGCGGCACGATAGTATAGAGATTGGTTACGTCCCAGCCTTCTTTCAGCATATTGACGTGAATGACGATCTCAGTCGGCTCTTCAGGCTGTTCCACCTTCAATAGCCGCTCGATCATTTCTTCTTCATCCACACCGGTTCGGCTCGAATCAACCTGAATGACCTTGTCTTTGTAGCGCCCTTCGAAGAAACCATCGGACTGGATCAACGCCAATAACTGACCGGCATGGGTCGTATCTCGGGCAATCACCAGCAGGAATGGCTTAACAATAGGATCGCTGGTTTCTCTGGCGTAAGTTTCCAACTCGACTTTCACGCTCTCGTGCAGGCGTACACCGTCTTCCAGCTTCATCCGTTCGATTTCTTCTAACGACATACCAGCCGGATTAAAATTCTTGCGCGTAACCACGGCGGGTTCTTTCACAAAGCCATCTTCCATCGCCTTGCCCAGCGGATAATCCACGATCACATTCTTGAACGGTACAGCTCCTTTGGTGCCTTCCACGAACGGTGTGGCCGTCAACTCCAACCCCAGAATCGGTTTCAGCTCGTTAATTGCCCTGATGCCAGCACTGGCGCGGTATCGATGCGATTCATCCATCAAAAGTACCAGGTCGGGTAGTCCGGCCAGATAATCAAAATAGCTTTCGCCGATATATTCAGATAATCGTTTGATACGCGGAGCTCTGCCACCACGTACCTCAGAATTAATTTTTGAGATATTGAAGATATTGATACGTATGCCGCCGAATAGCGTACCACTTGACGGATCATGCTGATTGTAATTGTCACCCGTGATAATGGCAGGTGTATCAATAGCAAATTCCGAAATACCCTTGAACACATACTTCGGATGCGTGCGGTCACTGAAATCCGTGATCAGTTTGTTGTAGATCGTCAAATTAGGTGCCAACACAAAGAAATTGCTGATGCCGTGCGCCAAATGGAGATAACTGATAAATGCACCCATCAAACGGGTTTTACCGACACCTGTAGCCAGTGCAAAGCACAGTGACGGAAACTCGCGTTCGAAATCTGTGACGGATGGAAATTCACTACGAATAATCTCCAGTGTTGCCAGAAGATCTCTGTCTTTTCTTGGCGGAGCAATCTCAGTGATTCGATCCAGAATTTCCAGCGAACGGCGTTGCGGCGCACGCAAACTCAATCGTCCGGCGATGGCGTTGACATGACGATTCATCGTGGTTTTTGTTCTCCGCTTGGCTTTATATGCACACATTTGCCATCGCGCAAAACAACAAGTTCAGTATTCGTGCTGGCTGCTAGTTGTCTCGCCCGCAGAGCAGCGCGGCGGATTGCAACCAATGAACCCGCCAAATCTGGATCTTTTGCCAACTCAATACTTTTTTGGTTCATGACTTTTCTCCCCAATTAATCAGCACCGGCTCATCGCCTGCATTGTCATACAACGCCCAAGCATCCACTTCATCACGATAAACTTGTTCAAAATTTCTTAACCCCGCTGCAAAACGTCTACGGATAACTTCACTCGGCACATCATGACCCCCCTGGCGCACACGTTCCGCCACACGATCAATGGCCATTTGTGAATTCGGCAACGACAAGAAAAACAGCGTGACATGATAACCAGCTTCGCGCCAGCGGCGAATCCGGTGCGCATAAGTCAACCCAGAAAGCGTAGTCTCAAAGGCAAAACTTTCACCGTGTTCTTCAAGCTCTTTAATACTTTCCAGCATAATACGGGCTGCCTTCATTGCAGCCACATCCGGTGCAAATGGCGACAAACCCGCCGCGATCAAATCAGCATTTACGAACTTTGGGCAACCTGCTTCATTGGGCAAAAATTCCCGGGCGAAAGTCGTTTTTCCAGCTCCATTTGGCCCGGCAATAATGATAATTTTCTTCATGACAAAGACCAACAGGAAAAAATGGGATGTTTGAAGTTTTCACTCACTTGCAGCGCAATTTTTGAATAAACTGGCGCAGGTGATTTAACAGTTACCGCAGAATGATCTAATTTCTTCACAACAATCATTCCATTTCCTCACCAAACAACAACCTGCCTTGCACAGAATTCGCGGCATTTTGTCCTTTGGTTCTGGTTTTCTCTTTTTCAACTGAAGGAGGAGCTTTGGGAAGATTTTCAACTCGTAGCGAATAATCATCGTGCCCCCATTCACAACGTGACAGCACCTGCTTAGGGATTTTCTTCACGGTGAGATTCAGATACTCGCCACGGCCACGAAAAGCAGTACACAATACTAATAAACTTCGCTCCGATCCCACTTCATCGGAAAGCTGCTGCAACTGTTCGTGGTTCAGGTTTGCCGTGGTGACGTAGATAAAATCCCGCTCGGTGGAATGCCCGTGTATCCAGTAATGCACTCCAGAAGGTGCATAGGTGAATCCTTCCAGCTTGCATAAGGCTTGCGCCAGCATCTCAGCGTTGTATTCCTTGTTGATGACCCACTGCCCGTAGGCATCCTGCTGCAACAAGCTGGGTGCGAGTTTGTAATAGCGGAAACCGCCGCCGCCTTGCCAATTTACTGCTTCGCTAATGCCACCTTGGTCTTCGCCGTCAATAACCTTTTGCAGGCGCGGGATGATGTGCGTGTGGCAATGATCACCCAGCTCCACCATGATCCAGCGGCGGCCCATCTTGTGCGCGACCGCGCCGGTGGTGCCGGAACCGGCGAAGGAATCGAGGATGAGGTCGCCGGGGTTGGATGCGAGTTCCAAAATGCGATAGAGAAGTCTTTCAGGCTTTGGCGTATCAAATGATTTTTCGCCTCCGAATATTCCTTTAAGCTCAGCACTCGCGTTCCGTGTGCTTCCGGCAAAATCGTACGGCCACCATGTCTGATTTACCACGCCCTCTTTAACTTCCGACAGGTACTTCTTTTCCATCGGAAACTCGGAGTTGCCATCCTTTCCCCAGTAGATTCTTCCTTCCACTTCCAACTGCTTCAATTTATCTGGGGGTCTCCGCCAACTGCTGCCTTTGGGAGGCCATACCTCTCTACCAGCCTTGTTGCGTAGCGCGTAATAGTCACGGTCGCGATGCTCTGCCCGAGTCAAGGGTGTGCCGAGCCAAGGGCCATTGGGATCATTGTCGGGATTTTTGTATGTTGCAATTTGTTTTTCATTCCGACTCAACAGATTTGGGCTAAACGCTTCAGATTTCCGATAGGCAAGTATGTGATTGTGCGTCTGTGCAATACCAGTGCTGTTATTGCCTGGCGTGTCCTTTGACTGCCAAACTAAATTCGCCAAAAATTCGCACCGTCCGAAAATTTCATCGCATAGCACCTTCAGGTAATGCGCTTCGTTGTCGTCAATTGCAATCCACAACGAACCATCATCAGACAGCAACCGCCGGATAATCTCCAGTCGGTCGCGCATTAGCGACAACCAAATTGAATGTTCCACTCCGTCATCGTAATGGGTGAATGCGCTGCCGGTGTTGTAAGGCGGATCAATAAACACGCATTTCACCTTGCCAGAATACTCCGCCTCAAGAGCCTTCAATGCCAACAGGTTGTCACCAAAGATCAGCCGGTTGTCGAAGATATCGCCATCCGTCACCCGATGCTTCGCGTGATAACTCTTCGCCGGGTCTTCCAGCAAGATACGCGGCTCCAGCTTAGGCCGATTCTCTTTGCCAATCCAGGTCAGTTCGAGTTTCTGCTTCATGCTTTAGTGACCTCAATATCGCTTCCATCTGTGAATGAGTCACCCATCATCATCCTGTAATGTGCATCATGCCCAGATTTCTCGAAGATCGCTTTGAAGACTTTCAAGTAGGAATCAACCATTGTTTCATCAACTGTAATGTAAAGGTCGTCATGTGCGTAATGCGACCCATCATGTACCCACGAGCAGAGTGACTTGCAGATAATCTTCTCTCTTCCTTCGAACATTGCACACAGATGATCAAAATCAATACCCCCTAGAATTTTGAAGTAGTTTTCGAGAATACGGCGAAGCGTGTTTTGTATTGCCAGATTTGAGCGTCCAGATTTTCGAACTTCTGCCCACAGCAACTCATATGACGTTTTGATGGGGTTGGTCGAGTGCTTCTCGACCTTTGAAGCCAACCCTGGCTTGCGGACGATCCAAAATGTTTCTTCGTTCATGGCTACATCTTTTCGCTTAGGATTGTAGGTGACTTCCTTGTGGAAGTAGACATTGTGCGTGAGAACGAATATTTGCTTGATGTGACCGCTTCC
>NZ_JAWJZH010000001.1:3000000-3247433 GCF_033063295.1 Nitrosomonas sp. Is35 | reverse complement strand
CATTTTTTGTTCTTCGTCTGTCTGGTTTGGAAAGGCGGTCATAATGCTGCAATGTTAGTTTAGAAAAATCGGTTGTTTAATTTCCAGGTTATCGATTAATCGCGTATTGCCGAGCCAGGCTGCCCCTAAAACGACCAAATCCCGGTCCGGGGCCTGCGCTGGCAGCAGCGAACTGCGTTCATGGATGCTGATGTAATCAACTTTCCAGCCGCGTTGGAGTAAAGCGTTGCTGGCGTTCCGTTGTAGTGTCTGAAAATCGGTGCAGCCGGAAATGATTTCCTGCTTGATGCGTAAAAGCGTCTGATAAAGGTGGCAGGCTTCTGCCCGTTGTATGCCGTTTAAATACTGATTACGCGAACTGAGCGCCAGTCCATCGACAGACCGGATCGTTTCTCCGGCCACAATATTAATGGGTAAATTCAATTGTCGCACCATTTCACGCACTATATGCAACTGCTGATAATCCTTTTTGCCGAATACAGCTAGGTCAGGTTGAATAATATTGAATAGCTTCAATACGATCGTTGCAACACCACGAAAAAACCCCGGGCGGAATTTTCCTTCCAGGATATCTGCTACAGGCGGTAATGCTAACAAGAATTCTTGCGGTGTTGGGAAAAGAATTTTTTCATTGGGCGCGAAAACGGTCTTGACATTCAGTACGGACAGCGCCCTGCAATCTTCTTCCAATGTGCGCGGATAGCGCTCAAAATCTTCGTGCGGCAAGAATTGCAGCCGGTTGACAAAAATACTGACCACCACGCAACCGGACAACCGGTTTGCTTGTTCGATCAGCGCTAGATGACCCTCGTGCAGATTCCCCATGGTTGGAACGAAAGCAATATTTTTTTCATCGCGCAGCGTGTCACGCAATGCGGCAATATCGGTCAGTATGTTCATACAGATCAGGCAATCAAAATTCGTGTTCTTTAGCAGGAAACTGCCCGGTTTTGACAGCCTGTACATAATTCGCCACTGCTTCGGGTATGCTTTTGGCACCCGGCATGAAGTCTTTGATGAAGCGCGGTTTTTTACCTTGGGATAGTCCCAGCATGTCGTGCAGTACCAGCACCTGGCCCGAGCAATCGGCGCCCGCGCCGATGCCGATGGTCGGAATAGATAATGCTTGGGTAATTTTTTTCGCTAGTTTCGCCGGAACCACTTCCATCACCAGTAAACTCGCGCCGGATTTTTCCAGCATTTTTGCGTCATCGAGCAATTGTTTCGCCGATTTCTCCGTATTACCCTGCAGTTTATATCCGCCCAGCTGGTGAACGGATTGCGGCGTCAGACCGATATGCGCGCACACCGGGATACCGCGCCGGGTCAGGAATTGAATCGTGTCAGCCATGAGATAGCCGCCTTCGATCTTAACCATCTGCGCACCCGCGGCGATAATCCTGGCGGCATGCTCAAACGCTTGCGCGGGCGAGATCTGATAACTGCCGAACGGCATATCCGTGACGATCAGCGCCTTGCTGCTGCCGCGCGCCACACAGCGTGTGTGATAAATCATGTCCTCGAGCGTCACGGCCAAAGTGGTGTCACTACCGTGCAGTACATTGCCCAACGAGTCGCCAACCAATAACACGTCTACACCGGCATTTTCCAGTACGGCTGCAAAAGTCGCGTCGTAACAGGTCAGTACCGCGAATTTTTCACGGTTCTCAACCATTTTTTGCAGGGTAAGGTGGGTAATTCTCATGTTTTTGTATCAATACCTGATAAAGATTTAGCCATTAGCGGATCATCATAACGTATTTGCTGGCTTCAAATAGACGTTCCAATAGCCGGAATGGATGTGCATTCCGCTGTGATTTTTCTCACTGCGGTTTCAAGTCAATCACGTTATCTTGAAACTGGATTGGTTGATAAATGCATTGGCAGCGGTTTTTGGCAGCGTCAAAACCTTATTTCAATCGCAACTTTGGGATCGATCAATCCGCCTAGCATTGTTTATTAAACCCTTCAAAGGAGAAAAATCATGTCTCATGAAATGAGCGGTTCTGAAAAACTGAAAGCCGAATGCCAAACCATGGCGAGCTTAACCCCGGAAGAAATCAGTCAAATCGCGGGTGGATTATCCGGTTTCAGCGCAGTTAATTTTAACACTTTTCCATCCTGGCTGATCAGGGGTATCCCAGTCGATATTTATCACGTTAACACGATCAGCGCTGGACATTAACAGCTCATCAAGAGGGAGATAGCAATGGGACCAACCGGATCAGCCCGTATTTTGCAAATACATCCAACACGGCAGTGCAATCTAAGTTGCCTCCACTGCTATTCTTCTTCTTCACCGCGAGCGCACGGCGCTCTTGCGCTTGATCTTTTGAGTGAGGCCATTTCGGATGCGGCCGACGAAGGTTTCAATTTTGTCAGTCTTTCCGGTGGTGAACCGCTGCTTTATAAACCATTGGCACAATTATTACAGCATGCCCACACCTGCGGTATGCGCACCAGCGTGACTTCCAACGGTATGTTGCTGACGGCGCCGAATATCGAGCTGTTGCACGGCAACGTCGATGTGCTAGCGATCAGCATTGACGGCATACCTGAGTCGCATAACCGTATCAGAGGTTCGCAGCTGGCGTTCGATACCATGAAAGCGCGCTTACCGCTGCTGCGCGCAGCGAATATGAATTTCGGTTTTATTTTCACATTGACGCAATACAATTTGAACGAACTCGACTGGGTCCGGGATTTTGCTATCAGCGAGGGTGCAAAATTGCTCCAGATTCATCCCTTGGAGGAAGTCGGTAATGCCGCCACGATGCTGCAAGGAAGCGCGCCGGATGCGACGGAAAGCGCGTATGCCTGGCTGCTTGCCCAGCAAAGCAATAACAGTGCGTTGAGAGTACAAATCGATCTCGCATTGAGCGAAACCGTGAAACAACATCCGGAACTGGTTTTTGCCAGTGCCGTAGCCGAACACAAAAGTAAACGGTTTGGCGATTTGGTTTCTCCGGTCGTGATTGAGGCGGACGCCACTGTCAGTCCAATTCAATACGGATTTGCGCGGGATTTTGCCATAGGTAATCTAACCCAGGCGCCGTTGCACACGTTGCTGAAAGACTGGCAAGAACAGCGCCTGCCAGCGTTTTATTCGCTCTGCCGGGATGTTTACGATGAAATATCCCGTGCGCCAAAACCCTATTTTTTTGATTGGAACAATCTGATCGGCAAACGGGCGGAAGAAGCGAATTATCCTTACCTCGTCGAAAAGAGCGGTCCATTGAATATCGCGCATGCGCACAGCGATATTTAACGAAATCGATTGATCCAATGAAGCGCGCCCTTTTTCGTACAGAAGCTTTATCTCACCAGAAAAACTGCTTGCATGGCGATGTTTTGATTGCGCGGTCTCCGGCGATCAGTGTGCTGGTTTGGGCGGCCGCGCTTTTTGCCATCGCGATCGCCGGTTTTGCATACTGGGGGGAATATACCCGCAAGGAACATGTGGTGGGTTACTTGTCGCCGACACAAGGCATGATCCGGGTTTTTTCCCCGCAAAACGGAACCGTGCTTGAGAAGCATGTTAGTGAAGGTCAGCAGGTCAAACAAGGCGATGCGTTGCTGACGATTACCAGTGAACGTGCTACGACAAATACGCGCGAAGCGCAGGCGGCGATGCTGGCGGAGCTTAAGCAGCGGCGCGATAGTTTGCGGCAGGAGCAAGGCAAGCAGCAGCAAATCGATGTACTGACCGGCAGCAGTATTGCCGGCCGGATCCGCGGATTGGAAACGGAAATCCGTGAAGCCTTGGCGCAATTGGCGCTTCAAGCCAGTCGCGTGGCGAATGCGGAACGCACGGTGGCGCGTTATGAAAAATTACTGACGGAGCATTTTGTCTCCGATGCGGCCGTACAGGAAAAGCAGGAGGCGCTGATCGATCAGCGTAATCAACATGCGCAATTAAAACGTAGCATTACCGGCCTGAATCGCGAGCTGAGCGCGGCGCGCGTGGAATTATCGGCTTCCGGTTTGAAACAGGCCAATAATACCGCCGCGATCGAACGGCAAATCTCCGAGCTAGAGCAACAACTCACGGAAGCCGATGCACGCCGCAGCGTTATTTTGACTGCACCGGCCAATGGTACGGTTACGACCATTTTGGCTGAAGTAGGGCAGATGGTGAATCCGGCCATGCCGCTGCTATCGATTTTGCCCGCGGGCGCCGAGCTACAAGCACAGTTATTGGTGCCCACGCGCGCCGCCGGATTTATTAAGCCGGAACAGCAAGTTTCCCTGCGCTATCAAGCTTTTCCCTATCAGCGCTTCGGGCACCATCTGGGTGAGGTGGTCGAAATCGGCCGCACGGTGATTCAACCGGATGAATCCAGTTTGCCGGTAGCGATTCAGGAGTCGGTATACCGCATCACGGTCCGTTTGCCGCAGCAGCAGGTGCAAGCGTACGGCCAGGCGATGCCATTGCAGGCGGGTATGGTGCTGGATGCGGATGTTCATATCGACCGGCGGCGGTTGATTGAGTGGGTGTTTGATCCGGTGCTGTCGATTACCGGGCGGATTTAAAGGACGGATCATGCTTAATTTTTCCTTACGCCACAAAACCCCGGTTATTCTGCAAACCGAAGCGGCGGAATGCGGTTTGGCGTGCTTGGCCATGATTGCCAGTTATCATGGCCATCGTATCGATCTGGCGACTTTGCGGACACGCTATCCCATCTCATTACGCGGATCGACACTCGCCGATTTGATGAAAATTGCCGGTCAGCTCAAACTTACTCCCCGTCCGCTACGGCTGGATCTTGGCCATTTGCCGGAACTGAAGCTGCCTTGCGTGCTGCATTGGGATTTCAGTCATTTTGTGGTATTGACCCGCGTTCAAGGAAACCGCGTGACGCTGCACGATCCGGCCGCCGGTGAACGTGAATTGGCGTTAGCGGAGTTCTCCAAGCATTTTACCGGGGTCGCGTTGGAGCTGATGCCTACCAGTGAATTCACAGCGCGCGACGATACGCGCAAGGTAAAACTGACCACGCTGATCGGCCGTTTGCAAGGATTGGGCGGGACGGTTACGCAGATTCTGGTGCTCGCGCTGGTATTACAGCTTTTTGCCATCCTGGCGCCTTTCTATATGCAGTGGATTGTCGATCAGGCGCTGGTGGCGCAAGATTACGATCTCGTCACCGTGCTGGGAATTGGGTTTCTGTTGTTCGCCGTGGTGCAAGCGGGTGTGACAGCATTGCGCGCCTGGGTGCTGATGGTGCTTGGAACAACGCTCAATTTGCAGATGATCACGAACTTGTTTCGTCATTTGATCCGCCTGCCCATGAGCTGGTTTGACAAACGTCACGTCGGCGATATCGTGTCGCGTTTCGATTCGCTCAATGTCATACAACGGACCCTGACGACCGGATTTCTGGAGGCATTGATCGATGGGGTGATGGCTATGGTCACGCTCGGCATGATGCTTTTTTACAGTATCAAACTGGCCTTGATCGCGCTGATTGCCGCCGTGGTTTATGCCTTGCTGCGGTTTGCGTTATACCGTCCGTTTCGTCTGGCCACCGAAGAACATATTGTCCGTAGCGCCAAACAACAGAGTCATTTTCTGGAGACGATCCGCGGTATGCAGAGCATTAAGCTGCACGCGCATGAATCGCCGCGCACGGCAGCGTGGCAAAATCTGACGATCGATCAGTTCAATGCCAGCATCCGGACCCAGCGCCTGGGCATTTTGTACCAGGGGCTCAATGGCCTGTTGTTTGGGGTGGAGAATGTGATTACTATTTGGTTCGGTGCCATGCTGGTGCTGGATAGCGCGAACGGTAGCGGTTTTTCAATCGGAATGTTGTTTGCTTTCATCGCATATAAAACCCAATTTGTGCAGCGAGTTGCGGGCTTGATTGAAAAGGGCTTGGAATTGCGCATGTTGGGACTGCATACGGAACGTGCCGGGGACATTGCACTGACCCCCACGGAACCGCCTGATGAATCGGGAAGTATCGCGGCAGCGCCGCTTGCCGGCCGGATCGCAGTGAAACATCTGGCCTTCCGTCATGCGGAAACCGATCCGCTGGTGTTGCACGATGTCAGCTTCGATATCCAGCCGGGTGAGTCGGTCGCTATCATAGGCCCATCGGGTTGCGGTAAAACGACCTTGGTTAAATTGATGCTGGGACTGTTGCAGCCGAGCGGCGGAAGTATCGAAGTGGATGGCGTTCCGCTGAGCCATTTTGGGGTTGAGCGGTACCGTAATGCGGTCGCCAGCGTGATGCAGGACGATCAATTGTTTGCCGGTTCCATCGCGGAAAACATCTGTTTTTTCGATGCGCAGGCGGATTACGGCCGTATCGAAGCAAGCGCCCGGCTGGCGTCTATCCATGACGACATTACCGCGATGCCGATGCAATACAATACATTAGTCGGCGATATGGGCGCGGTATTGTCGGGCGGGCAGAAACAACGGCTATTGCTGGCCCGGGCGCTTTACCGCCAGCCCAGCATTCTTTTCCTTGACGAAGCCACCAGTCATCTCGATATCGCGCGTGAGCACAACGTCAACGAAGCGATCCGTGCGCTGAAACTGACGCGCATCATCGTTGCGCATCGTCCCGAAACGATCGCCAGCGCGGACAGAGTCATTGTGCTGGAGGGTGGAAAAATTATCAGGGATGCGCCAAGCCAAACATCGGCGCAAATACTGGAACTCGGCCCTGCTGTTAATTCCCCGGCAGAGCGGCCGGTTGCTGTTGCAGGTTAAAAGCCAGGTTAGGGCGATTCCTTGATTTGTTCCAGTTGTTGTCCGTGACACGCCGCAAGCAGCGGCGCAATGGGCCCGTGACCCGGAATATCACAATCCGGTGCAATCTCAAACAACGGTCTTAACACAAAGGCACGTTGCGTCATGCGGGGGTGAGGGATGGTCAGATCGGCATCCTGGTATTGCAGCGTATCGTACAACAGAACGTCGAGATCAAGCGTTCGCGGCGCGTTGAGTGATTCGCGTATGCGCCCGTGGCGCTGCTCGATGGCTAGCAATGCATTGAGCAGATCATGCGGCGTAAGCTGGGTTTCAATCAAGGCGACCGCGTTGATAAAGTCAGGCTGATCCAACCTTCCTACTGGGGCGCTTCGGTACAGCGATGAGCAGCTGATCAAGCGGGTGCCGGGTAGTTGTTTCAATTCGTCAAAAGTCCGTTGAATTTGAAGAACAGGGTTTTCCAGATTGCTGCCCAAAGCGATAAAGGCCTGGCTCGGTTTTTTATGCATGTAGGGAGTGGATTAAGAGCTTTCCTGGTCCGTTGTGCTATCGGACGGAGCGGAACGGGACAGAGATTTTTTACGGCTGCGTCTTTTCCGGGGTTTTTTACCGGATGTTTGCTTGGGCAGCATTTTTTCCCGTTCTTCGCTATCCACGGACAGGAAAGCTTTCCACCATTCGCCCAGCTCGGCGCCCAATTCACCGCTTTCGCAGCGCAGTTGCATGAAATCGTAAGCTGCGCGAAAACGCGGATGGGCGAGTAAGCGGAACGGTTGACGGCCGCTCCGCGCTTCAAAGCGCGGCTGCATCGACCATATTTCCTGTATCACCGCGTCAAAGCGGCGGGGAATCGCCAGGTTCTTGTGTTGCCGTGCAAGAATTTGATCCATCGCCTTAAATAAAGCAGGCATCGGTTTTTCGCCGGATGCTTTCAAGGTGTTCCAGTTTGCCAGTACTTCGTGCCACAACAATATGGCAAACAGAAATCCGGGTGACACGGGTTTGTTTTGCCGGATCCGTTCGTCGGTATTCTTCAGCGCGATGGTGATAAAACGCTCACCGAGCGGTTGTTCCAGGATCACATCGAGCATCGGCAAAAGGCCGTGGTGCAACCCGCGTGCGCGCAATTCGACCACGCAAGACAATGAGTGCCCGGACAGTAACAGCTTCAGCATTTCATCAAACAAGCGCGATGGCGGAACATTTTGCAGCAGTGGCGCCAGATCGCCGATCGGTTTGGCGGTTTCCGCGTCGATTTGCATATCCAGTTTCGATCCTAACCGCACCGCGCGTAACATACGCACCGGGTCTTCGCGGTAGCGCTGCTCCGGATCGCCGATAATGCGCAGCTTTTTGGCTTTAATGTCGTCGAAGCCGTCCAGATAATCCAGAATTTCTTCCTTGATCGGATCGTAAAACAGCGCATTGACGGTGAAATCGCGCCGTACCGCATCTTCTTCCTGGCTACCGAAAACATTATCCTGCAACAAACGGCCATGCTGGTCGGTCAACGGGATTGCTGTGGAATCTTCCTCATCGTCCGGTGAAGGTCCGCGGAAAGTCGACACTTCCACTGTTTCCATACCGCACATCACATGAACCAGGCGAAAACGGCGCCCGATGATGCGTGAACGGCGAAATAGCTTATGGATTTCTTCCGGGGTTGCGTTGGTTGCGACATCGAAATCTTTCGGTATCAAACCCAACAGCAAGTCACGCACCGCGCCCCCGACGATATAGGCGGAAAACCCGCCCTGCTGCAGGGTGGTGGCGACTTTTAACGCGCACGGATTAATTTGGTTACGCCGGATGCCGTGGCGCTTGTGTGGAATGATACTCAGCGTTGCGATCGATTCGGCAGCGGGCGCTTTGCGGGTGAATACCTTGCGGAGAAATTTACGGATCATTGCTAAACGTAAAGTATCAAGCGCTCATTGTGTTTTGCATGATGGCTAGAATTCAATTCGGGTCAATCTCATTAAAATTTTGTGAAGCCAGCCGGTAAGCCGGGTTCTGTCGTGGACAGTCATTCCTCTAGACGCACGGTTACCCGTGCATTCAAGCAACCTACCCGCAGGCTCTGCGAGCAACATCATCGCCTGCCTATTTGGTCTTGCTCCGGATGGAGGTTACCGCGTTTCACCGTAACTGAATACGCTCGTCTCTGTGGCCCTATTCCTCGCCTCGCGGCGGACGGCCGTTAACCGTCATCCTGCTCTGTGGAGCCCGGACTTTCCTCCCCCTGCGTTCAAAAAGAACAACAGGCGGCGACTGTCTGGCCAGCTTCGGCGGCTATTCTATCACTTGCTGGATTGGCCGTTGGAAGATTGTCCGTTACTTGATCAGCATGGCGTTAATTTGTATTAACGTATCTTCGTCCAATTCACCGGCTTCCGCGCTCAGGCGCAAGCGGGACATCAGGTAGCTGTGGTAGGCCTTGGCCAGATCGCGCTTGGCGGCATACAGTTGCTGCTGGGCATTGAGCACGTCGACTTCGGTTCTAACCCCGACTTGCTGGCCGAGTATGGTCGAATCCAATTGGCTTTGGCTCGAAACCAAAGCTTGCTTGAGCGCTTTGACCTGTGCAATGCCATTGGTGACGTTCAGATACTGCTGACGCGTTTGTATCGTAATGTTGCGCCGGGTGTTTTCCAGGTCGTGCAAGGCTTTATTTTGCAGCGCCATCGCCTCGCGTACCTGGGATTGCACCGAAAAACCCTGGAATAAAGGCACGTTGAGTTGTAAACCGATGGATTGCGAGGTGAGATCGATGCCGCGCCCGGTAACCGCTGCGCCGACGCCGATTTGATTGCTGTATTGCGCGACCAGATCCAAGGTTGGGTAATGTTGCGCCCAGATTCTTTTTACGTTTTGGTGCGCTGATTCATACGCAGCCTGCTGCGCTTTCAAGGTAAAGTTTTTTTCTTCCGCAGTGCGCACCCATTCATCCATGCTGCCGTATTTCAAAGTGGCCAGGTTGTTGGCAATTTCCCTGGCGCCGGAGAGATTCTCCGGGAGGCGGTCGATAATGCCTTGCAACGCGCGCTTTTTGATTTCCAATGCATTGCGCGCGGCGATTTCCTGCGACAGCGTCAAGTCATAACGCGCTTGCGCTTCATTGGTATCGACGATGGTCGAAACGCCCACTTCAAAGTTACGCTTGGCTTGCTCGAGTTGTCTCAGGATGGCATTTTTCTGCGTTTCGTTGACTTCGATATCGATTTGCGCGTCCAGTACGTCGAAATATGCTTGCGCTACGCGCAAAATGAGGTCTTGCCCAGCAGTGATGAATTGTGACTCCGCTTTGCTGACTTCGATTTTTGCCTGCTGGTAAATGACGATATTCTGCATGCGGAATATCGGTTGCGTTGCCGAGATCGTAATCCCGCCGCTTTGAACGATATTGGCGCCAGGATTCACAGCCAATCCGGTTGTCGAACTGACGATTTTTCCGGCATCAACTTCCTGCACTTGGCGCGTGCCTGACAAAGTAATGTTCGGTAAAAAACCGGCCCTGCCTTGCGGTATTTTTTCCTGAGCCGCTTCATAGGCGGCTCGCGCAGACTTGAACTGGGCGTCTTGTGTTAATGCTTCCTGATAAATATTCATCAGGTCGGCGGCTTGCAGCGTGGCATGCGATAGCATCCCGATGCAGGCAACCCAAACAAATGGCATAAATTTCATAGCGATTTCCGGCAATTGCCCGGAGCCGGTGATACTTCAGCTATAGGTTGATTGCTGTGGCCAATGACGCGCGTCAATGCTGTGATACTCAAAAGCTGAACCTTGCGGGTTGCTGGGCATTCACGAGTGCTACCGTGCTGGTTTCAAATAATTGTTCGGTGGTGAATTCACCGGGAGCCACGCAGGTAATCAATAATGCTTCCATGACGGGATCTTCGCCGACAATCGCAAACATACGTCCGCCGGGATTCAGGCTGTTTTGAAAAGCAGCCGGTAAAACCGGGGTCGATGCAGTTAACACAATGACATCGTACGGCTCATGCTTAACCCAGCCCCGTGCGGCATCGCCTTGCTCGATGGTGACATTGGTGATGTTGTGCGCTTTCAGATTGTTTTCCGCCATCGCTTTCAGTTCGGGTATGATTTCGACGCTGTAGACATGCGCGCCCTGATCGGCCAATAACGCAGTCATGTAACCGCTGCCGCTGCCGACCTCGAGAATTTTGTCGGTTTTTTTAATGTGAAGTTCCTGCAGGATGCGCGCTTCCATTTTCGGCGTCAGCATGACTTGGCCGTAACCAAGCGGAATTTCCATATCGACAAAAGCGGCGGCGCGATTGTCCGCCGGCACGAATTCTTCACGTTTTACTTTGTACAGCAGATCCAGCACGTTATCATCCAATACATACCATGTGCGGATTTGCTGCGCTACCATGTTAAACCGGGTTTGTTCAAGGTCCATTTCTATTCCGTATTCTTAAATTGACATAAGGCTTGCAATTATTTCACATTTCCATTAGCTTCACAGCATCAGCTAGGGGTCCGTTTTCAGAATTCTCTGATAATTTGGTGAGAAAGTCCCTTATTACCTGACGCGGATAATGCCGCCGTAGGGAAGCTGGGATTCATCCTCCCGCTCTTTATGGCATTTCTATTAAGGAGCATTTTATGAGCATTACAGTTTTAAACCAAAAAAGTTTTTCCAGCGCCACCGCGCAAGTCGACGAAGCCGCCATCAAGCCGCTGCCGAATTCCCGCAAAATCTACGTGCAAGGCTCGCGTGCCGATATCCGCGTGCCAATGCGTGAAATTTCGCAGACTGACACGCATACCAGTTCGGGTGGCGAAAAAAATCCGCCCATCTGGGTGTACGATACTTCCGGTCCGTATACCGATCCTGCGGTGAAAATCGACATCCGTTCCGGATTACCAGCGTTGCGCGAGCCATGGATTACTGAGCGCAATGATACCGAAATCATGCCCGGTCTCAGCTCGAGCTACGGTCAGGCACGTTTGCACGATCCGAAACTGGCCGACATGCGCTTTAATTTGCAGCGCCAGCCGCGCCGTGCCAAATCCGGCGCCAATGTTTCGCAAATGCATTACGCACGGCGTGGCATCATCACACCGGAAATGGAATATATCGCCATCCGGGAGAATCAGCGTATCGATACGTTTAACGCGCAGCATCATGAATTACTGACGCGCCAGCATCCGGGGCAGGATTTCGGCGCGTCGCTGCCGAAAATGATCACGCCGGAGTTTGTGCGCGACGAAGTGGCGCGCGGGCGCGCTATCATCCCCGCCAATATCAACCACCCGGAATCGGAACCGATGATCATCGGTCGCAATTTTCTGGTCAAGATCAACGCCAATATCGGTAATTCTGCGCTCGGTTCGAGCATTCAGGAAGAAGTGGAAAAAATGACCTGGGCGATTCGCTGGGGCGGCGATACCGTGATGGATTTGTCCACCGGCAAAAACATTCATGAAACGCGCGAATGGATCATCCGCAACAGCCCGGTGCCGATCGGCACGGTGCCGATTTATCAGGCGCTGGAAAAAGTCGACGGCAAGTCGGAAGAACTGACTTGGGAAATCTTCCGCGACACGCTGATCGAACAAGCCGAACAGGGTGTCGATTACTTTACCATCCATGCCGGTGTGCGTCTGGCGTACGTACCGATGACTGCGAAACGCATGACCGGCATCGTGTCGCGCGGCGGCTCGATCATGGCGAAATGGTGTCTGGCGCATCATAAGGAAAGCTTCCTGTACACGCATTTCGAGGAAATTTGCGAGATCATGAAGGCGTATGACGTCAGCTTCTCGCTCGGCGACGGGCTGCGTCCCGGCTCCATTTACGACGCCAACGATGAAGCGCAGTTTGCCGAACTGAAAACGCTCGGTGAATTAACGAAAATTGCGTGGAAACACGACGTGCAGACCATGATCGAAGGCCCTGGCCATGTGCCGATGCACCTGATCAAGGAAAACATGGAATTGCAGTTGAAACATTGCGATGAAGCGCCTTTCTATACCCTTGGGCCGCTGACCACCGACATCGCGCCGGGTTACGATCACATCACCTCCGCGATCGGCGCGGCGATGATCGGCTGGTATGGCACGGCGATGCTGTGTTACGTGACACCGAAAGAACACCTCGGGTTGCCGGACAAGGACGACGTCAAGGATGGCATCATCACGTACAAGATCGCCGCACATGCCGCGGATTTGGCGAAAGGCCACCCCGGCGCGCAAATCCGCGATAATGCCTTATCCAAAGCGCGTTTTGAATTCCGCTGGGAAGATCAGTTCAATCTGAGTCTCGATCCCGATAAGGCGCAACAATTCCATGATGAAACTCTGCCGCAGGATGGCGCTAAAGTGGCGCATTTCTGCTCGATGTGCGGCCCGCATTTCTGCTCGATGAAAATTACCCAAGATGTGCGCGATTATGCTGCTAGTCAAGGCGTTGCGGAAGCTGAAGCGTTGACTGTGGGCATGGCGCAGAAATCGGCGGAATTCAAGGAAAAGGGCGCTGAGATTTACAGCAAGCTGTAATTTTTAATTTTATGAAGGCATCACAATAACGCTTATGGATTTAGCCTTATTGCTAAAAGCGTTGATCCTGGGCGTTGTTGAGGGATTGACCGAGTTCCTGCCGGTTTCATCGACCGGCCATTTGATTCTGATTGGCGATTTGCTCGATTTCAACGACGAACGCGCCAAGGTGTTCACCATTGCGATCCAGTTGGGCGCTATTCTGGCAGTTTGCTGGGAATACCGTGCCAAAGTGATCGACGTGGTTCGTGGCATTGGCAGCAGTGCGGCGGCGAACCGCTTTGTTCTTAACCTGTTGATCGCATTCCTGCCGGCTGCGGTGATGGGTTTGTTGTTCATCAAAATCATTAAGTTCTATTTGTTTCACCCCATTCCTGTGGCTACCGCTCTGATTATCGGTGGCTTACTGATTTTATGGGCGGAACGCAGGGAGCATGTGATCGAGGTCGAGCAAGTCGATGACATGGATTGGAAACATGCGCTGAAGATCGGTCTGGCGCAATGCCTGGCGTTAATTCCGGGCACTTCGCGTTCGGGTGCTACGATCATCGGCGGCTTGTTTTTCGGTTTGTCGCGCAAAGCTGCGGCCGAGTTTTCTTTTTTCCTGGCGATTCCCACCATGTTCGCTGCCACTTTTTACGATTTATTCAAGAACCGCGAATTGCTCGATGGGAACGATTTAGGGCTGATCGCGGTGGGTTTTACTGCGGCTTTTTTAAGCGCTTTAGTCGCTGTGCGCGGTTTGCTGCGTTTCGTCAGCAATCACGACTTCACCATTTTTGCCTGGTACCGGATCGTGTTTGGCATCGTGATTTTGGTCACGGCGTATACCGGTGTGATCGGCTGGTCGGAGATGTGAGTACAATTCATTCTTAGAATTAGCCGGTTAAATTCTTTTGTTTTCTCTCATCGAGCACCGGTCCGGCGATATTGAAATCACTCGACAATTCGTTTGACGGCCTATTTGTCTTTCAGTACATTTGCTCGCGGGAAAATATGTTTTTTCCTATAACTTGGAGGGACAAATCATGAATATAAATAAATTACTCTTAGGCTTCTTTGTTTTTATCAGCGCAACGCTACCGGTTGCGGCACACGAGGCGAAATACGCCGCGCCTTTGCTCGGCAGTAGTGAAGTGCCTGCGAATGGATCGCCTGCTACCGGCTCGGTGCTGGTTACGATCGATTTCGATTTGGTGACGATGCGTATTGAAGCGAATTTTAGTAACTTACTCGGTAATGTTACGGCGGCGCATATTCACTGTTGTATCGATCCGGGATCCAATGTTGGTGTGGCAACCCAGCTGCCATCCTTTACCGGCTTTCCTCTGGGCGTAACTGCGGGTACCTATGATCATACCTTCGATATGGCGGTAGCTTCCAGCTACAATCCGACTTTTATTACCAACCACGGCGGCACGGTGAGCTCTGCTTTTAACGACTTAGTGCTGGGTCTTGATGCGGGAAAAGCCTACCTGAACATTCATACAAACTTATTTCCGGGGGGCGAGATACGAGGATTGTTGAGTCCTGTGCCGGAACCTGAAAGCTATGCATTATTGCTGGCCGGTCTTGGAGTTTTAACACTATTCGCACGCCGCGCCAAACGTGAAACCGTTTAAATGATTACTGACAAGAGTCTCTCATGAGACTCTTGTTTTTTAAACTTAGTTAACTCTGCACCCACGGCAAACCGGCGGCCTTCCAGCCGGATGCTGTACCGCGATGACCCTGTTCATCCCGATCGCCTTCAAATCCCTCGAGAATGTTGTAGCACTCGGCAAAATCCATGTCCGTTGCCATTGCTGCCGCTTGGTTTGAGCGCGCGCCGCTGCGGCAGATAAACAGTACGGGCAGTGTTTTATCGACTTGCTGTGCGAGCTGATCCAGGAAGTTTGGATTGGGTTGCATATTGGGATATGAGCGCAATTCGATTTCCGTCGCGCCGGGAATGCGGCCGACCCAATCCAGTTCGGCGCGCGAGCGCACATCGACCAATTGGGCTTGCGTATGTTCCTGTAACACGCGGTAAGCTTCCATCGGAAGCAATGCGCCTTTGTAGGGAAGCCCCAGTTCTTGCGCGCGTTGTTGCGCTTTTTCCAATATTGCTGCGGTAGTTTCCATAAATGATCCTAGCGATGTTATTAAAAATGATCGATTGATTACCTTTATAATACCGGTAACACCTACTTTTCATTCTATTCCTCGTGTTTCCAATATTATAGCGCTTCATGGAAAAAATCCGCTTATCCAAACTGATGTCCGAGCAAGGACTTTGTTCGCGCCGTGAGGCGGACCGCTACATCGAGCTGGGCTGGGTGTTTGTCGATGGTGTGCGGATTTCCGAGCTCGGCACGAAAATTTATCCGGCGCAGAAAATTACGCTGAACAAAGCGGCACAGGTGCAGCAAACCGGTTTGGTCACGATCCTACTGAACAAGCCGGTCGGTTATGTGTCGGGACAGCCGGAGCCGGGTTATCAGCCTGCCGTGGTGCTGATCAAACCGGAAAATCAGTTTATTCCCAAGCAACCGGCCAAGCGTTTTCAGCCCGCGCATTTAAAAAATCTGGCACCGGCCGGGCGGCTTGATATCGATTCGCAGGGCTTACTCGTACTGACGCAGGATGGCCGTATCGCCAAACAGCTCATCGGCGAAAACTCGAGTATCGAAAAAGAATATCTGGTGCGGGTCGACGGCGGTTTGCCACCGGCCAAGCTGGCATTACTGAATCATGGCTTGAGTCTCGATGGCCAAGCTTTAAAACCGGCGCAAGTGAGCTGGCAAAACCAGAACCAATTGCGTTTTATCCTGCATGAGGGCAAAAAACGCCAGATCCGCCGCATGTGCGAGCTGGTTAATCTGAAAGTGACCGGCTTAAAGCGGGTGCGCATCGGCAAAGTGCGCTTGGGCAATTTGCCCGAGGGTCAATGGCGCTATCTGGAGGATGGCGAGAAGTTTTGATGGTGTTTCCTGATTGAGGCTGCTTATGCATCAATGCCTGCACGTTGTGCTTAAAATTCCTGCGCATCAACTGCTGTACTACTACGAAGGTGCCGTGGATACCGTGGCGGCCGAGACAATCGATGGCCGCATCGTTCATTTTCCGGCCAATGTATTGCGCTCCATAGTACGGAACAACGGGGTGTACGGCACGTTTGAATTGGTTTTCGACGAAAACAATAAGTTTGTATCGATCAAGCGCATGGGCAGTTGAGCAAATCCCTTCCATTTGGCTATCATTGCCACGAGACGTGCGCTAAACTCTCCGTCTATTCGTTTCTTAATTTTTTCATATCAAACAAAGATTAAACCCATGGCTCAATATGTAATGTCGATGCTCCGCGTGAGCAAAATCGTTCCACCCAAACGTCAGATTATCAAGGATATCTCGCTCAGTTTTTTTCCCGGTGCAAAAATCGGCCTGCTCGGTTTGAACGGCTCCGGCAAGTCCACCGTGCTGCGTATCATGGCCGGTGTCGACAAGGAATTTGACGGCGAAGTGCAGCGCCTGCCGAATATCCGCATCGGTTATCTGCCGCAGGAACCGCAGCTGAACCCCGAGCACACGGTGCGTCAGGAAGTCGAGGAAGGCATGGGCGAAGTGATGCAGGCACAGAAGAAGCTGGAGGAAGTGTACGCAGCGTATGCCGAAGAAGGCGCCGATTTCGATGCCTTGGCGGAAGAGCAAGCGCGCCTGGAGGCGATCATCGCCACTTCGGGCAGCGATACCGAGCACCAGATGGAAATCGCCGCCGATGCGCTGCGCCTGCCGTCGTGGGAGGCGGTCGTTAAAAACTTGTCCGGCGGGGAAAAACGCCGCGTGGCGTTGTGCAAATTGCTGCTGGAAAAACCGGACATGTTGCTGCTCGACGAGCCGACCAACCATTTGGACGCCGAATCGGTCGAATGGCTGGAGCAATTCCTGGTGCGCTTTCCCGGTACTGTCGTCGCCGTTACCCATGACCGCTACTTCCTCGACAACGCCGCCGAATGGATTCTCGAGCTTGACCGCGGTCACGGTATCCCGTGGAAAGGCAATTACTCCAGCTGGCTGGAGCAAAAAGAAGCGCGCCTGGAGCAGGAAAACAAACAGATCGACGCGCACATGAAGTCGATGAAGCAGGAACTGGAATGGGTGCGGCAAAATCCCAAAGGCCGCCAGGCCAAATCCAAGGCGCGGCTGGCTCGTTTTGAAGAACTCAATTCGCAGGAATACCAAAAGCGTAACGAAACGCAGGAAATTTTCATTCCGGTCGGCGAGCGCCTCGGTAATGAAGTCATCGAGTTTAACGGTGTGTCGAAGTCCTACGGTGACCGTCTGCTGATCGACAATCTCAGCTTCAAAATCCCACCGGGCGCGATCGTCGGTATCATCGGCCCGAACGGCGCGGGTAAATCAACCTTGTTCAAGTTGATTACCGGCAAGGAACAAGCCGACTCTGGCGAGGTGAAAATCGGCCATACCGTGCAGATTGCACACGTCGATCAAGCGCGTGACTCACTGGAAAACGACAAAACCGTATTCGACGCCATTTCCGGCGGCAACGATCTGCTGGTAGTCGGCAAGTACACCACCCCGGCGCGCGCATATCTGGGCCGTTTCAACTTCAAAGGCAGCGACCAGCAAAAAATCATCGGCCAGCTCTCCGGCGGTGAACGCGGCCGCTTGCACCTGGCGCAAACCCTGATTTCCGGCGGCAACGTGCTGCTGCTCGACGAACCGTCCAACGATCTCGACGTCGAAACGTTGCGCGCGCTAGAAGACGCTCTGCTCGAATTCGCCGGTTGCGTACTCGTCATCTCGCATGACCGCTGGTTCCTCGACCGTATCGCCACCCACATCCTCGCCGCCGAAGGCGAATCGCAATGGACTTTCTTCAACGGCAACTATCACGAATACGAAGCCGACAAGAAAAAACGCCTGGGTGAGGAAGGGGCGAAACCGAAGCGGATTCGGTATAAGCCGATTAGCAGGTAAACTTTGGCCTTTCTAAGGATAGGCTGACCAATGCAGGAGAACAACATGCTGGCAATTAAATTACCGGAAGAAATCGAGAATCGCCTGGCCGAGCTGGCTGCAAAAACCGGTCGCACCAAAACCTATTATGTGCGTGAAGCGATTCTGGAGCATCTCGATGAGTTGGAAGAAAAATACCTGGCGCTAGAACGTCTGGAAAAGCCGGGCAAACACTGGACATTGGATGACGTGGAGAAAGGTATTGATCTGGAAGGTTGAGTTTGACGATGCGGCAGTAAAAGAGCTGCGAAAACTCGATCATCCGGCGCAACAAGATATCCTGCGATATTTTCGTGAACGTATCGCAACCGATAAAGATCCGCGCAGATTTGGAAAGCAATTGAGTCATGATCTATCCAATTTATGGCGCTACCGTGTGCGAGACTATCGCATGATTTGTCATATTGCCGATGAGAAGCTGACAGTATTGGTATTAACTATCGGCCATCGTAAAGATGTATATAAATAAGCAATTTGAATTAATGCCGACAGAAAAAGTTAACTCACCATCCAGCACCAGTGAAGTAACGGCATCAGTGCCGTGGCGAGCACGCACCGTTGCTGTTCTGCCTGATTATTGCCTTTCAGTGACTTGTAACGATGGCACGACCGGTATCGTCGATATGTCGCAACTTATTTTCAGTGAAAAAGCCGGTTTTTTTTCTGCATTGAAAGATGCTCAATTATTCAATCAAGTTCGCATTGAATTCGGTGCGCTCACATGGCCGAATGGTGCTGATCTTGATCCGATATGGTTGCATGAGGAGATCGGAAAAGGTGGAACTTGGTGTGTTCCGGGGTAGTAGCAATCTATTAATGACTTTATCTCTGTGTGGATACTATCAGAGTGACTAGATTTAATTTTTTGATTTAGAAGATAAAATGATTTCATTTAAGTCGAATCATACTCTGATTCAGATTGAAGATTTATATTCCGAACTTCAGAATAATTCAACTGTAGACATACGTTTGCCGGAACACTTAATGCAAGGCGGTGGTTTTGGAATTACTTCTGCAATAATTCAATTTATTGCTACATGGTCGCGCAGTCATAACAAAAATAGATTATTTCCATATAGTCAGAAAGCTGGAGTTCTTTCATATGCAAAACTATTACATCAACCTCATGGGCTAATTGCATGCTATATGGCTCCCTATATAGTAGACTCCAAGTGGAATACTCTAAAGAAATCTGAAGTATTAGCTCAAGCAGCTTCGTATATTGAGGCTATGCAAACAAGTAAATTACGCGAAACAATGAATGCTCGTGGAGCAATTCTAGCTTGCTTTGCGGGCGCGAGAAATGAATTTCTAATACCACTATACGAACGTCCCGACGTACAAGGATTGCGAGGAATTAGAGATTTTGAATTATTAACGCAACGACTTATAAAGTGTTGTGCTCCCTCTACTCTTCGATACCTGCCAGAAACACATATTCAAACAATAAGCCTGCTTATTCGTGAGCTATTTGAAAATACTAATGATCATGCGACTACAGATGAGTGTGGGAGAGAATATTGTTGGGATTATCCAAATGTCAGAAGTATTGTTGCAAAATATATTGCATTTAATCCGAAAGATACAGGGTCAATAAATGCACTGAGTGATGCGCCGCATCATATGTTTTATCAAAAGGCGTTATTAGATTATACAGCGACCAGAATAATTGATTTTCTTGAGGTAACCGTTATTGATAGTGGTCCAGGTATAGCTAAGAGATGGTTATCACATATTGATCCAAATGCTTGTGCCGAGAATATTCTGATTGACGAAGAGGAAAAATTAGTTAGGGAAGCATTTAAACTCGGAAAAACGACTAAAAACATTAGAGGCACGGGGGTCGGGCTTGATACTGTTATAAAAAGCTTGGTTAAGCTGAAGGCTTTTCTTCAACTAAGAACTGGTCGGCTTTGCTTATACCAAAACTTTTCAGATAGTTCAAAACAAGAATTTGCACCCAGTCACTTGCTGAACAATAGGAAAAAATTGTCAAGGACTGTTGGCACATCATTTTCAATCCTGATTCCATTGTCGAGCAAGAAGTAATCATGCGAGGCTATTTTTCAATAGATATTCGTGATGAAGAGAACGACGGGCCTATATTAGATTATCGATTCTTATTTAAGTCTCAAGGTATCGTTAGCCCAGCAGATTTGGCTGATTGTTTAACACAAGCGTTGCGACGAGCTCTTTTTCCTGATGCTATCATTTTTGTTTGTATTCCTAGTGAGTTTGCGCAATTAACTGAATCATTTAAGACGAATGACGGAGTGAAACAGGCGCTCGAGCGTGCAAGTTCTAAAGTATGTGTGGCAATTTGCAAATTAGATAAGTCAGGAAGTTTTGGAAAGCCAGAATGTGTAAAGAATCATCATAATTCGTTTCCCTTGATTGAAATAAAACATAAAGAAAAGATTTTTCGTGAAGGATTACGGAATTTATTTGATACACCGAAAGTTTTAATACCTGCACCTGCTGGATTTATTTTTGTTAAACCATCAAAAAATCGTTCTAAATATTTTTTACGAGCTGAAGAAGCTCTCCATGAAACTGAACGAGTTCATTTTCTTGCTTATACGATACTGAGCAAAATTGCCGAACGAGAAAAAGAGACTCAGGAATCTATAGAAGTTATCTTCGTTGATACCATGGGAATCGCCAGTTTGGCATATGTCTTGCGCGAACTTTATCATGAATTCTATGGGAAACCACGACCTAGGGTTGAGAGTTTTCATTCTTACGGAGGAATCAAAAAAATACCAATTCCTCTTAGAGGTACTTCTTTTTGTATCATCTCAGCATCATCTTCTATGGCGATGCAAAGAGATTGGGGAAAACTTACTCGTTGTTTCCCTTCGGAAGTCATAACACTAGTTACTTTTAGAAATGCTAAGGATAGCGAACAAGCTATTTATGCATTTGATTCAGTGAATTCGAATAGCAACTTTGAAAATCAATCGGGATTACGTGATTTACGCATAGTTGGGGAAAGTTTTACTCACGAAGATGTGCCGCTTAAGTCGGTATTGCTAAAGATACCCACTCACAGACAAAAAAGATGGTTTGAAGTTGGATCTAAATACTCTGATCTGAAATTTTTTTCACTCATGAAAGCAGGAGAAGTAGGAAGCAAAACACGCTCCATTTTTATAGAAGGTGAGAATCTGCTTCAGAGTGATGTTTTTGAAAAATTTCTTGAAAAAGAGATCATGCAATGTGTACCACTTTCGGTTCAAGCTATTGTGTATCAAGATGATAAGGATTCTAAAAAATTAGCTGATATATGCGCATTTCGCATTGGAAAGATTAGAGAAGGAAAAGAAGCTATAAAGGTTATTAGTGCCAATGACTTAGAAAACAATTCATGTCATATCGATGAGGAGAAGGCCTTACTTATAGTTGCTGCAGTGATTGGCCGTGGAACAAAATTACTTTCAATAAGTAGAAGTTTGCGTGACATCCATATCGGTGCTCGTCACTACATGATCGGTTTTCAATTAGCCGAATCAATTAATGATTGCGTGCAGCTTAAGAACAATCTTAAATTTTCAGCGAGTAATTCAGTTATCAATATTTCTATTATGGAAAGTCTTGCAATCGGTCGTACTATTGAGGATACATACAAAGCTGAGTTAAAAATTTTCGACTCGAGAGATTTAACCAGTTTTTCTTGTCTTACGAATCGAGTAGACGAATTGCGTCAAAATCAAGGTGTGAAACAAAATGCTTTCTTACCTGCTACTTTACATGGCGATAAAAATTTAAAGTTGCGGAAAGACTTTGCATTTTGGAAAGACGGTTACGATGAGAAGTCTGATCATTCTGTCGCAGTACTACTAACGGCAGCTTTGATTCTTCAACATGCAAGAGAATTTAATAAATTCGAAGACGATGATCATCGATTGGCATCTGATACTTTTCAGCAAGTCGTGCTTGACCCAGAAAATTTTACTCGTTACAACGACGGTGTAATTCAAGCTGCCTTATTGCGTACTGCACATTCGTCTGAACTTGATTATTCTTCACATGAAGAAGTTAGTCGTCGTATGACGGACATTCTTTCTGGGGTATTTAGAATGAATTCTCGTCAGCAAGGCGAAGCAGCATTAGAGTTTGCTTTTGCATTAAGAACTGAGCGCTTAAAGCTTTGTGATTCGGACATAGAAAGACTAAAGGAAGAGGTCAAAAGCTTGAGTAATGAAAGTGAAGAAGAATATGTAGTTCTTTTAAAAAATCTCATAGATATGAGCTCTTCTGAAGTATCTGAAAAGAGTATTTAGATTTTGTACTGCATATCATTCATTGCATCTACATAATAAATTTGAGTAAGTTATTCTGTTTTGAGGATGGTGCTTTTGATGGATGCAATCAGCTACACAGCAGCACTCGCTAACTTAGGCAAAACAATGGAACGGGTTTGCAACGATCATGCACCTGTGATTATTACCCGGAAAAAGGGAGCGTCGGTTGTTCTGATCTCACTCGAAGATTATCAAGCGCTGGAAGAAACCTTGTATTTGCTCAGCTCGCCTGCAAACGCTCGGCGACTATTGGATTCCATTGCCGAATTGGAAGCTGGAAAAGGCGCTGCGCAATAACGGATCGAGAAAATTGAACGACATCCAACAACTCACCGAAATCTTGCGGCAATTCCGCGATGAGCGCGATTGGGCGCAATTTCATAATGCGAAAGACTTGGCAATGGCGTTGAATATCGAGGCGGCTGAGTTGCTCGAGGTTTTTTTGTGGAAAGCGCCGGAGCAGGCAGATATCGATAGTGTCAAAGAAGAGCTGGCTGATGTGATCGCGTTTGCTTTGCTGCTGGCCGACAAATACGATCTGGACGTGAAGCAGATCGTGCTGGAGAAAATCGAGAAAAACGCGCTCAAATATCCGGTGGAGAAATCCAAAGGCAGTGCGAAAAAGTACACCGAGTTGTAGCAATTCCCCGGCTATTTTACGGCCAGCCGCCATAATGACGTCAATTCCGCCGCCCGGGCGGCGTGCAGCGGATCACTGGTGTCTGAAACACGTGGATGGTGCGGTTTAATATCGGTGCGTCCCAGCACTTTCAAATTCGCAGCGTCGATCATTTGCAGCAATTCTTCCCGCGTGCGCAATCCCAAATGCTCAGCAAAATCCGACAAGATCAGCCAGCCTTCGCCATCTGCGAGCAGGTGATCGCGCAAACCGTGCAGAAATCCGCGCAGCATGCGGCTTTCCGGGTCGAAAATGGCATGTTCCAGCGGCGAGCTGGGACGTGCCGGGATCCACGGCGGGTTGCAAACGATCAGGGCGGCTTGTCCTGCGGGAAAGAGATCGGCTTGCACCAGCTCTACCTGGTTGATCAAGTTCAACCGCGTTAAGTTGTCGTGCGCACAGGCTAGCGCGCGCGCATCCTGGTCGGTTGCGACGATGTGCTGGATGCCGCGCGATGCCAATGCCGCAGCCAATACGCCGGTGCCGGTGCCGATGTCGAATGCAATGGATTGTGTTGCCAGCAGTTGGGGCAGCGGCGCCTGTGCGATCAGCTTTACATACTCGCTGCGGATCGGTGCAAACACGCCGTAATGCGGGTGTATCGTCATACCCAGCGCGGCAATTTCAATCCCTTTCTTGCGCCATTCGTAAGCGCCGATCAATCCCAGCAACTCGCGCAGCGAGGCAATATACGCTCCGGTGCAAGCCCCATAGGCTTCCAGGCACGCGGCGTGCACATCCGGTGCGCGGCGCAGCGGGATTGTGTGATCGGGATTGAATGGAATCAGCAGCTTCTCCAGCGTGCGAGCACGCTGCGATTGCGCCAGACGGTGACGGTGAAATGCCTCAGCGGGCGTGAAAACCGGCTGCTGGCGGGGGTTTTTCTCCGGTTTCTTTTTATCCACCCGTCGCGCCATTGCTTGCAACAGTTGGCGTGCATTTTGGAAATCACCGCGCCACAATAATGCTGTCCCTTCACAAGCCAGACGATAAGCGGTATCGGCTGGCATGCGGTCGTCAATGACTTGCACCCGTTTGGGTGGTGGCAATCCTTTTTCACAACGCCAGCGGGCGGATTTTTCTTCGTTATCCTCGCTCCAGCAAATGACGGGATCATTCATCACGATGCTGGCAGACGGATCGGCGCCGCAGATTTGCATTCTTTTTTCCTTTCATTTTCAATCTTCATATTTCATCGCTAGTACGGATAACTGACTGATCTTTAGTGATATTTAGACTCAATTTATCAAAAAATAAGATGAGTGATGGATAATCCGCTCATGCGCGTGACAAAACTCACAGAACTTTTTCTCTCTACCGCCAATAATGCGCCCCCAAGCAAACTATCAAAGAGTAGAGGAAATAGGCATGTTAACAATCATCAAAATCAGGCAAATTGCTGTGCCTGGGTTATTGGCTTTTATTCTTGCATTCATTATCGCTGTATTACCGCAACCCGTCAGCTCAGCCGAGCTTGACGATGATGACGATGACCCTCCTCAAGATCTTATTCTGCGCGGCGACGGTAAGTGCACGGCGTGCCATGACGAAAACAGTGACAATCCCATTCTCGCTATCGGGAAAACCAAGCATGGTACCACTGCCGATCATAGAACCCCAACATGCACCAGCTGCCACGGTGAGGGCGGAAGTCATGAAGACTCACCGGACAAAGCGCTCATGCCGCAACGGACATTCGGGAAAAAATCCGTCAATTCCATTGAGGACAGGAATAACGCCTGCTTAGCATGCCATCAAGGCGGCAAGCGCATGCATTGGCCTGGCAGCACCCACGCGAATCGCGATGTCGCATGCACGTCCTGCCACACCATTCATACCGAACAGGACAAAGTGCGCAACCGCAACACGCAGCCTGAGGTTTGCTTTAACTGCCATAAGGAGATGCGCCAGCTGATTAACCGTCCGTACCGCCACCCCATCCGTGAAGGCAAGGTTATTTGTTCGGATTGCCACAATCCGCATGGTTCAGCCGGTCCAAGCAAAATGGTGCGGGATAGCGTCAACGATACTTGCTATACCTGCCACATGGAAAAGCGCGGCCCCTTTGTCTACAACCATCCGCCGGTACAGGAAAATTGCGCGATTTGCCACAATCCACATGGCACCACAGCGCCTAATTTATTGCGCACCCGTTCCCCATTCCTATGCCAGCAATGCCACGAGCCGAACACGCACCAAGGCAGCTCCGGCACGCTCACGGGCGCTTATGCCAGAAACACGCTTGCGCGTGGATGCGCCAATTGCCACACCCAGGTTCACGGCAGCAACATGCCTGAAAACATTCGCAATGAAAGCGTATTTCAGCGCTAAGAATGGAGACAAATATCATGTTCATTAACACGCTTAACCGCAAAAAATTTTCACCTGCAATGGTGTTTTTCACATGCGTCGTGACGGCAGTTCCGGCCTATTCATCCGGAGCGGATGCCGATCCTTTAAAAGAACTTTCCAAGCCGAGAAGCGTGGTGAATATCGGTGCCGGTCAATTGTTCAATGATAACGCGCGATTCGGCCAGTATACCGGTTTGCGCAATGAAGGACCTTATGGAATCTTTAATGTCGATATTGCCAAACGCTACGACGATACCGGAACATGGTTCAAATTGCTGGGACGAAATTTAGGATTCCAAAACCGGGATGTGCGTTTTGAGCACAGCAAACAAGGCAAGTGGGGCTATGTTATCGATTACAGCCAAACACCGCGCTACGAGCCGTTTACGGTCAATACTGCGGTTACCGGCATCGGCACTACCGATCCTCACGTACCGGATACGCGAACACCGGGTAATCCTGCTCAATTAAGTACCGAGCGCCAATCGATCGGATTCAGTTTTAACCAATTCCTGCCTGGCAATCTCGAGTTTAACCTTCATTTCCGTAATGAAGAAAAAGATGGGGATCGTATTTTTGGGCGCGGAAACCGGCTGGGCGAGCCTCGGCTCAGTGGTTTCGATGGCAGACCCAGCCCGAGAGCAGTCGGCGGTTATGAATTTATTCCGGAACCGATCAACTCAACCATCCGGATTTTTGGCGCTTCACTGGATTATGTGGGAAAAGATCTGCAATTATCGGGCGGCTATTACGGTACGATGTATAACAACAAAAATGCATTATTGACACCTACCGGCGGCAGCACCGTCGGGGGTATTTTTTCACCCAGCCAATATGCACCGATCGCACTTGCGCCGGATAACGAATCGCATCAGGGTTTTCTATCCGGTGGATATAGCTTTACCCCAGCAACCCGCGGCACGTTCAAAGTTGCTTATACGCGAGCGACCCAAACCGATTCATTTTCCCCGGGACTGCTAACCGCACCCGGTATTGGCGCCAATTTGGGCGGGCGTATCGATACCGTACTGGCGCAAACCGGATTGACAGCGCGTCCGCTGCAAAAGTTATCGATCAATACCAACTTCCGTTTCGAGGATCGCGACGACAAAACACCGGTACGATTCTATAACCCTATGGCCACTTTGCACGATTTGAACGGCAATACATGGAATGGTCTGAATAATCCGCGTTCATTCCGCACGATAACCAGTAAATTTGAAGCAAACTATTCGCTGCCGCACAATTTTCGTTTGATCGGCGGTATTGATTATGAACACCGGGATCGCACCGGAACGGCGACCAATACCGGTCACCGCTTTAGAACCGATGAGCTTTTCTATCGCGCGGAATTGCGCCGCTCGTTATCCGACACGATTACCGGTACGATTTCATATATACACAGCGATCGTTTCGGTTCAAGTTTTCTCACCAATACGACCGATTCGGGTGCTCCGTTCTTCAATCTCATCGCACCGTCCAATCTTGCCGATCGCAGCCGGGATAAAGTCCGCTTTCTAGCTAATTGGGATCCGATCGATTCATTGTCCATACAAGTTGCAATCGATGAGTCGATTGATGATTACGGCCAGCGGCCAGGGTCCGGTTTAGGCTTGCGCAAAGGCTCCGCAAGAAATTATTCACTCGATGCCACGTATATATTTTCCGAGCGGCTGCAAGCAACCGCATGGTTCTCACGTAACGAAACCCATATCGATCAGGCTTCTAGAAACGCGATTACCGATAACGGAATTCGTGAAATTTGGGGAAGCAATCTGCATAACATAGGAACTTCCGTGGGTATGGAAGTCACCGCCAAACCAACCGATAAGCTTGAAACCGGCGCCAATTTCATGTTCTCGGATTACACCGATAAATTCAATCAGAAAGTCACGCTTGAGCCGCAAGTCAATATCGTTCCGAATATTTCAACGCAATACTCCAGCCTGCGGCTATTTGCTCGATACGATATTCGTAAGAACCTGGGTGTGCGCCTGGATTACATTCTGGATCACTTTAAAACCAACGAATGGACGTGGACGGGATGGCGCTATACCGATGGCACTACATTGACGCAAAACAACAATCAAATGGTCAACTTCGCCTTTCTTTCGGTGCTTTATAGCTGGCAATAAAGGAAGTCATGGTTTCGTTCACCGCACGATTGACTCGCGGTGAACGAAACTACTGCGCATGTTGAAATCGCAAGAGCTTTTATCAGCACTTGGACTGATTGATTTACTTACCCTGGCCGGTGTCTTCAGGATTTTCAGGATGATTAACCGCATTTTCCTGCGAACTCACTGCAATGGCCTGCGGTGTTTTCCGGCGTTTCATTTTTCCGATCACGACAAAGAACAACGGTACGAAGAAAATCGCCAGGAAGGTGGCCGCCAGCATGCCGCCGAATACCCCGGTGCCGATCGAATGACGGCTCGCTGCACCCGCGCCGGAGGCGATCACCAATGGAAACACGCCGAGTATGAAGGCTAACGACGTCATGATGATCGGCCGGAAGCGCAGTCGGGCGGCATCCAGCGCCGCATCGGTGAGGGTTTCCCCGGCGGCGTGGCGCTGATTGGCGAACTCGACAATCAAAATGGCGTTTTTCGCCGCCAAGCCGATCAAAGTCACCAGGCCGATCTGGAAATAAATATCATTGCTCAAGTCGCGCATCCATATCGCTAGCAGCGCGCCGAGTATGCCGAAAGGAATCGCCAGAATCACCGCCATCGGAATCGACCAGCTTTCGTACAGAGCGGCCAGTACCAGAAACACCATCAGTAGCGCAAATGCAAACACCATGACCGATTGTCCGCCCGCTTTGCGTTCTTGCAGCGAAATGCCGCTCCAATCGAGGGTGTAGCCGCGTGGCAGCAGAATTTCATCGGCGGCTTGCTCCAGTGCGGCCAGCGCCTGCCCTGAGCTGTAGCCCGGCGCGGCGCCGCCCAGCACCAGCGCGGAATTGGCGCCGTTGAAGTGCGTTACCGGATCGGGGCCGCTGTTGAATGTGGTATTGACGACCGAATCCAGCGGAATCATGGTCGATGTTGCACCGCTCTGCGCGCGCACATAAATTTTGCTGATATCGTCGGGATTGGAGCGGTATTCCGGTAATGCTTCGGTTTGCACCCGGTAAATGCGGCCGAATTTGACGAAATCGTTGATATAAAAATTGCCGAAATAGGCCTGCATGGTATCGAAAATTTCCGAAATCGGCACCCCCAGCGCCTTGGCGCGCTCACGATCCACCGTTGCATACAGTCTTGGCGCGCTGACGCGGAAGTTGGTGCTGGCCACGGCAATCGCCGGATTTTCCATGGCCTTGGCGGTGAACTCCTGCGCTACTGCGGCAAACTCGGCGAAATCGCCGCCGCTGGGATCTTGTATCTGCACCGAGAATCCACCGGTCGATCCCAAGCCGCTGATCGAAGGCGCGTTGAAAGCCAGAATCAGCGCCTCGGGAATCTTGGCAAATTCCTGAAAAGCCGCGCCGATCAAGCCATGCACTTTTTGTTCGGGGTTCTGGCGTGTATCCCAGTGATTCAGTGGAACGAACATGGTGGCCTGATTGGCGCCGCGCGTGCTGAACACAAAGTTCTGGCCCGCCAGCACGTCGGTGGAATGTACTGCCGGATTGGCCTGAAAATAGTTTTCGATTTTGCTCAGCACTTCCCGCGTGCGGGTCATCGAAGCGCCGTCCGGCAGTTGCACCACGGTGATGAAGTAGCCTTGATCTTCTTCCGGCAAAAAGCTGCCCGGCAGAATTTTGAACAAACCGATGATACCGGCAATCATTACCGCAAAAAGCGTCAGCGCAATCACCGAACGCCGCATGATCGTTGCCACGGCGCCGGTATAGCGGGTCTGCATCCAATCGAATGAGCGGTTAAACAGCTGCCAGAACCCTTGTGGCGCTTGATGCGCAGGTTTGAGCACCAGCGCGCATAAAGCGGGACTCAAGGTCAGCGCGACGAAACCGGATATGGCGACTGACAACGCAATGGTGATGGCAAATTGCTTATACAATTCGCCGGTAATACCACCAAGGAAAGCTACCGGCAAAAACACCGCAGCCAGCACCAGCACGATCGCGATTACCGGCCCAGACACTTCCTCCATGGCGCGCTTCGCCGCATCCCTGGGGGACAAACCGCCTTGGTTCATGTGCCGCTCGACGTTCTCCACCACCACAATGGCATCGTCGACGACGATACCGATCGCCAGCACCATGCCGAACAGTGTCAGTGTATTGATGGAAAATCCCAGCGCTTCCATGCCGGCCAGCGTGCCGATCAAGGAAACCGGAACGGCCACGGCGGGAATCAAGGTGGCGCGCCAGCTTTGCAAAAAGACAAAAACTACCAGAATCACCAGCAGTGTCGCTTCCGCCAGCGTTATCAACACTTCTTTGATGGAAACATCGATGAACGTGGTCGTGTCGTAGGGAATGTCGTACGACACCCCAGCCGGGAAGCTTTTGCCTAAGCGCTGCATTTCCGCGCGGATACCCCGCACGGTTTCAAGTGCATTGGCGCCGGGTGCCAGAAAAGTCAGCAAGAAAGTATTTGGCTGGCCGTTCCAGCGTCCCTCCAAGTCGTACGATTGCGCTCCCAGTTCGATACGTGCCACATCGCGCAGCCGTACCATCGAACCATCGGGATAGGCACGCACGATCATATCCTCGAATTCCTTCACTTCGCTCATGCGCCCGTGGGTAATCACCGGAATGGTCATTTCCGTGCCTTCCGGCGTGGGCTCACGTCCGATTCGTCCCGCCGGAAAATCGCGGTTTTGTTCCCGTACCACGGCGGCGATTTCGCTGGGCGTTACATTGAGTTGCGCCATGCGCACAGGATCGAGAATGAGCCGCATGGAATAATTCTGGCCGCCGAAAATAATGGCGTCGCCTACGCCGGGAAGGCGTTTGACATTATCGAGTATGCGCAGCAACGCGTAATTCGACAGGAAAACGTTATCATGTTTGGGATCGGTGGAGCTCAGAATGACCACGGCGAGCAAATCCGGCGATGTTTTTTTCACAGTCACGCCCTGGCGCACCACTTCATCCGGCAGCTGCGGCTCAGCCAAGCGTTGCCGGTTCTGCGTCTGTACCTGCGCGATATCGACATCGGTGCCGATCTCAAAGGTCAAGCGCAGCATCATGTGGCCGTCGTTGGTACTGACCGATTCGTAATACAGCAGATTATCGATACCGGGTAACTGCACTTCGATCGGGCGCGCCACCGCTTCGGCAACGACTTCCGCGCTGGCGCCGGGATAATCCGCGTCGATCTGCACCATCGGTGGTGTGATTTGCGGAAATTGCGCCACCGGCAATTTCTGCAACGCCACTAAACCCAGCACGACGATGATGATCGACAATACCGATGCGAAAATAGGCCGGTCGATGAAAAAATGTGACTTCATGGCGCGACCTGCTGAGCCGGTTGATCGGATGTCTGAACGGCGGCACTTTCCTGCGGTTGTTGCTGCTGTTCAATCGCGTGCACTTTTACCCCTGGCAGGATGCGGAAAAATCCCTCCACCACCACGCGCTCCCCCGGCTGCAAACCGCTCTCGATCAACCAATCCTTGCCGCGCCAAGCGCTGGCTTGCACCGGACGCAGTTGCGCGATTTCCTCAGCGTCGATCACATACACGAATGAGCCGTTGGGACCTTGCTGTACCGCGCGCTGCGGAATCAGCATGGCGTTATTGCGGATATAACCCTTGATACGGACTCTGACGAACTGACCGGGATAAAAATAGGAATCTCCCGGCGCCATGCCGCCTTCCGGATTGGGAAATTTGAAACGTCCCTGCAACGATCCGCTTTGCGGCCGTATCGAGACATCGGCGAAATCTAGTATGCCTTCGTGCGGGTACACGCTGCCATCGGAAAACGTCATGACGCCGCGTAGCTGGAAAATGTCGGGCCGTTCCACCTTATGCGCAGCCAATTCGCGGCGGCGGCGCAGCAGATAGCTTTCCGGCACACTGACATTGACATACATCGGATCGAGCTGATCGATCGTGGCGAGTAGCGATTCCTGCGCGGAAACCAACCGCCCTTCGTAAAACTGGCTGCGGCCGATACGGCCGTTGACCGGCGCGGTGATCAGCGTGTTATCGAGATCGAATTTCGCCTTGATCAGATCGTTTTGCGCGGCTTCCAGCGTCGCGCGGGCTGCCAGCATTCCGGCCTCGGCGTCATCGACGTCTTTCTTGCTAACGGCTTGCTTTTCCAGCAGCGGTTTGACACGCGCCAGATCTTGCTTGGCTTGGGTCAGGCGTGCTTGGGATTGTGCAACTTTTGCTTTGTTGCTGAGGTAAATGGCCTTAAAGGGCACCGGATCGATCAGGTATAGCTTGTCGCCTTGTTTGACGTTCCGCCCTTCGGTGAAATGAATTTTTTTGATAATACCGCTGACTTGCGGACGGATCTCAACCGGCCGGAAAGCCTCGGTCTGCCCAATGAACTCCGGCTGATCGTCAACCGTTTGCGGCGCTATGGTAATGACCTCGACCTGCGGCGGTGGTGGCGCCGGATTTTCCGGCGGCTGGCCCGAACAAGCTGTTAACAGCACGAGCAACAAAACCGTCAAACGATAAGCTGAGGTGAAACTGCTTCGAGTTTCACGGGCATTGATCCATTGAAATATTTTCTGCATAGCGTCGACTCTGGGTTATTTTGATTATTTAATGGAAAAGCCGGTCAGGAAAAATGTACTTAAATCGCTGCCAGACTTCTAAAATTTTATGTGTCAACCGGCGTGCGCGATAAGTTCCAGCCGTTTACGGGCTCGCCCGCTTCAAACCGGTGCTTACAGCAACATCCAGCCGCCGCCCAGCGCTTTGTAAAGTTGCACGATCGATACCAAATGCAGGCGGTGAGTTGCCATCAGGGCAAATTCGGCATCGAACAGATTGCGCTTAGCCAGCAGCACGTCGACATAACTGGTGATCCCGCCTTGGTAGCGTAGATCGGCTATCTGTAATGCGGAGCGCAGCGCTTCGACCTGCGACTGCTGCGCTTTGCGCTGATCATTGGCGGTGCGTACCGCGATCAACGCATCGTCAACTTCCCTGAACGCCACCAGAATGGTTTGCTCGTATTGCGCCAAGGCTTGCCGCGCTTGCGCCTCCGCTGCGCGCTGTTCGAATCCCAGGCTCTGCGCGTTCAGCAGAGGAACCGCCAAACCAAGCCCGCCCGTGCCGAATTCACTGCCGGACATCAGTAAGTTAGATAGCGCCGGACTGGCCACACCGAGAAAACCGGTAATTGAGATCTTGGGAAACCGCGAGGCCTTGGCGACGCCGATTTTGGCGGTTGCCGCTGCCAGCAATTGTTCCGAGCGCAGAATGTCGGGACGCCGTTGCAGCAATTCCGACGGCAAACCGGCGGGTACTTCCGGCGGCATCGATTGCTCCGTCAGCGTATGGCCGCGTGCAATCGGCGCCGGGTTTTTCCCCAGCAGCACGCTGAGCTCGTTTTCCTTTTGCCGCATTTGCCGTTCCAGCTCGGCAACCCGGGATGCGGCATTGGCACGCTCAGCTTCGAACTGATCGAAATCGAGACGGGAAATGACACCGCCCTGCAACTGCGCCTGCGAAATGGCTACCGATTCTTCCCATGAAGCCAGTGCGCGCTGCGCGATATCGCGCTGCATGTCCAATTGCAGCAGATCGAAGTAAGACTGCGCCACCGCGCTGACCAGCGTCAGAATGATGGCATGGCGGTTTTCCTCCTGCGCCAGCAAATCGGCGCGCGCCGCTTCATTGGAACGGCGGATCTTGCCCCAGATATCCAGCTCCCAATTCAGCGTGGTCTGGCCGTAGTAATTGAACGGCGTGGCAAAGCCCGGACGCAAGAAGCCACCAAGCGTGCCGAAAGCCGGTGCGTTGGCATCGGCATTAAAGTTCGGAATAAACCCCATGCGCGTGGTATATAAACGCGCCTGAAACTCTTCAACCGTCGCCACCGCTTGCTTGAGATTTTTGTTTTCCTGCAAAGCCTGCCGGATCAGCTGCTGTAATGTCTCATCGTGTAACAACTCCCACCAGCGCAAATTGGCGACCGATTCACCCTCCATCGGCTCCATACGGAATTTCTCCGCGATATCGACCTGCGGGCGGATATAGTCCGGCCCCATCGCGCATGCGGTCAGCAGCAGGATGGGCAGGATGGATAAGGTACGAAGCCAGTTTTGCGTTTGTTTCATTTCGGGACTGGAGATTACAGCCTTTTATGTATTGCTGAGATTGATCATTGTTTGATTATAGACTATAGACAACATCTGGACATATTGATTGCATGGACTACCCGTTAAGCATGAAATGCAGCTATTATTAATAGTGGTAACATCGCGGAAATCAATAAGAAGGCAGTCATCGCCATGGACAAAAAAGAAGGGGCTGTAGTAGATCAGGTTAAATATGAGTCCAAGATTTCAAAATTTTTAACTGTTGTTTAGGAGTTCCATAATTGAATCTGAATTCACATTCCTTGAGAAACAATGGAAATGATCCTTTAGGAATACCATTGTATTTTCTTAAGACGCGTTTGGCCTGATTCCAAAAGTTTTCAATGCCGTTGATGTGATTCTTACCTTGTGCAAATAGTGTGGAATGGTTGATACGCTTATGGTAAAAATGATTCACGTCGAGCGCATTATAACTACGATAGCAGTCTGTATAAACTATGCTGTCAGGCGCTATCTTTCTAGTAATTAGCGGCATCAACGTTTCTGTCTTAGTATCTCCAACAACCCTCGTATAAACCTTGCCACCGCGCTTCAATATGCCAAAAACAGCAACCTTACCCGCAGCGCCGCGACCACGCTTGCCCTTACGAATACCACCAAAGTAGCTTTCATCTAATTCCACTACACCATGAAAAATTTCGTGAGATTCTTGCTCTAGATGATAAACAATCACTTCCCGTATTTTGCGATAAAACAGTGCTGCACTATTAGGTTGAATTCCCAATATATCGGCTGCTGATCGCGCTGTAACTTCCAACACAAAATATTCCAACAACCTTGATTGCGTTTTCTTTAATAATCTACAATGACTTATCTTCATTAAATTAGCTTATCAGTTAAGCTAATCTACTACAGCCCCAAAAAGAATTAATAGCAGAAGCAGTGAAATTAACCCCAGCCGAGCGTTTTTCAGTGATCGATGAACTTCTGCATAGTCTTGATCGGCTGGATCCTGAGTTGGATCGCATTTGGATCGAAGAAGCTGAGCGTCGTCTGCAAGCTTATCGCGAAGGTAAAGTTAAAGGTATTCCGGCCAGTGATGTCATTGGTGAATTCTGATGCATGTCGAGTTCTCACTCGAAGCCAAGGCGGAATTTGAAGACGGTGAACGTTACTACGAATGCCAGGTGCAGGGATTGGGCGCTCAATTCCGCACGGATGTCAGGAATGCGTTGATTCGTATACGCAACCCCAAATCTGCATAACATTTGGACCGGTCGCCGTACCTGCTAGCTTATACCTTCATCGAACGTGTTATATTGAAAATTAGTCGACGTATTGCGTCAATTCGTACGTCTAACTCTAGTTAGTCCTTTCAACAGGAGAACAGATGACAATCGAAGACACAATCAAGAAACGGATCGAGGAATTGCTAAGTGAAACCGCTTGGCTTACACAAAGTGACGATGAAGGTGCCACTATCAGTGATCAACAGCGCCATGAGTGTTCCGCTTGGCTGGTGTCAGCCCAACACATCATTTATCTTATTTGCGCTGAGATAAAAACGCCATACCTTGCTCGTGCGAATAACATCGCCGAGAAGGATCATGGGTGGCTTATCAATCTGGGTGTCGGCGAGATGGCGGCGCTCCTAAGAACGCTACTAGCGGATGCAAACGCCGGATTGCTTTCTTCAATTGCGGATCGCGCACGTGCCGAAACTTTTGATGACTTTCTCGACCATGCTGACAAGTACCTTGCAGACCAAAGGAAAAACGAATCTGGCGTAATCGCTGGTGTTGTATTTGAAGACACACTCCGTCGCATTTGCCGTAGATTGAATATCATCGAGAAGGGAGTCAAGCTTGATGCATTAATCTCTGAACTATCTAGCCACGGTGAGCTTTCAGCCATTAAAGCGAAACGTGCCCGTGTGGCGGCTCACGTCAGAACAAAGGCGAGTCATGCGCAATGGGAAGAATTTGAATCCTCAGATGTTCAAGCAACAATCGAATTCACCCGGGAGTTAGTCAGCTCGAAACTAGATGGCTAGAACTAACACATCATTTAACACGGACTGGTGTGATAATGCCTCGTCAGTTAGTTAATTCAGACTTTGGCAATATGATCATCTTCGATATGGAATAAAAGAAATGATACGCTCATTAAGATCTACTATTGTTACCTTGGTATTTTCAGCGGTTATGTCACATAGTTTTAACGTATATGCTGGGGGGAAAGCTACTGAAAACGATAAGCAATTGGATGCAAGATTATCTTTTTTTCTGCCACCGGCTGGAGGCCACATATCTGATCTAGTTGAAGACAAGACGAAGCTTAAAGCATGCAAGTGCAGCTACGAAAAGAGATTTACTTTTCTTAATACTGACCGCTCTGAATTAGATAAATTATCAAATGAAATATATCCATACGCGATTATGTCTTCAAATGCATATGAAAATAAGCCTCAGATAAGTATACCGGGTTGGGAAAGAATAAATAGAGTTGAGAAAAAACAACATGGTTTTAGTGCTGATATATATCTTTCGGACGACAAAAAATCTGTAGTAATTGCTTTCAGAGGTACCGATGATAAAAAAGACTGGCGCAATGCTAACTTAGATACAAATATTGAAGGTCAGTACTCAGACGCTGACAGTTTATTCAGTATGGTATTGAAAGAGTATGGCGACAAGAAAATAACGACCACTGGTCATTCCCTAGGAGGGGGTCTTGCGCTTCACATTTCTTTAGTAAATCAGGGTGTTGATGCATTTGTGTTTGATACTACACCAAGAATATTTGCCGGTAATAATTATGGGAAATATGAGAATCGTAGAGTGTTAGTTTATGATTCGGGTGAAGTATTAGAGTTACTTAGAGATTTTTTTTCAACACTGAAAAAATTTAATTTGGAAAAATATAGATATAATTTTCTAGGCGGAAATCTTGTTCACGAGCACAGCATCGAAGATTTTTCGCGATGTATGTATGCATCCATAAAAATTCAAGATAGTAAATATGCTGATAATTGTAAAGACAATACTTTCTGGGATTGAATAACTATGTATGGCAGATTAGCATTATCTAGAATTGTTGGTTATTTTTGCAACTGAATAATCCAATAAGCGCCGGAATAGGTTGCAAATCCTAGATAGGCAATGTATTTCCGGCACTGCGTTTCTTGTTGTTTAATGTTGCGTTTTCATTGTATTGTAGTCGTACTACGATCACAGCCTAACGATCAGTATTAGCTTGCTCTTGAACTTTTGAACCACTTGTAATTACCCGCGAAAATTTCACCTTTTTAGCTTACAATGCACAACATGGTTTCACGTGAAACCAATCGATTAAATCTTCTTGTACCACCTGAGTTACCAATCATCATAACACTATGAGCAATCACACGGATTTTGACATTATTGTTGTCGGCGGCGGACATGCCGGAACGGAAGCTGCACTGGCGGCGGCGCGCATGGGGTGCAAGACGTTGTTGCTGACGCACAATATCGAAACCATCGGGCAGATGTCGTGCAACCCGTCGATTGGCGGTATCGGCAAGAGCCATTTGGTGAAGGAAATCGATGCGCTCGGCGGTGCGATGGGGTTGGCGGCGGATGAGGCGGGGATTCAGTTCCGGGTGTTGAATTCGAGCAAAGGTCCGGCGGTCAGGGCGACGCGTGCACAGGCCGACCGGGTATTGTATAAGCAAGCGATTCGCAGCCGGGTTGAGAACCAGCCGAATTTGCGGGTAATGCAGCAGGCGGTGGACGATTTGATCATCGAGCAGGATCGCGTGGTTGGCGTGGTGACGCAGTTGCAGATTAGATTCCGCGCGCGCGCGGTGATTTTGACGGTCGGCACGTTTCTGGCCGGGTTGGCGCATATCGGCAAAACCCATTTTAAAGCAGGCCGCGCAGGCGATCCGCCAGCGCTGACATTGGCGCAGCGGTTACGGGAAATGGAATTTCCCGCAGGGCGATTGAAAACCGGCACGCCGCCGCGCATCGATGGCCGCAGCATGGATTATTCCAAACTGCTGGAGCAACCGGGTGATCAACCGGTGCCGTTTTTTTCCCTGATCGATACCGGCATCGAACATCCGCGCCAGATTTCGTGCTGGATTACGCATACTAATAGCGATACGCACGATATTATTCGCGACGGCTTGGTCGATTCGCCACTGTTTACCGGAAAAATCGAAGGCGTCGGGCCGCGCTATTGTCCGTCGATCGAAGACAAAGTGGTGCGTTTTTCCGCGCGCGAATCGCATCAGATTTTTCTCGAACCGGAAGGTCTGGGTACGCATGAAATCTACCCGAACGGTATTTCCACCAGCTTATCGTTCGAGGTGCAAACGCAATTGATTCATTCCATCGCCGGATTGGAAAACGCACACATCACGCGCCCCGGTTATGCTATCGAATACGATTATTTCGATCCGCGCAATTTGAAGCATACGCTCGAAACCAAAACCATCGCGAGTCTGTTTTTTGCCGGACAAATCAACGGCACCACCGGCTATGAAGAAGCCGCCGCGCAAGGGCTGCTGGCCGGGATCAATGCCGCACTGCAAGTGCAGGGACGGGATGCCTGGTCGCCGCAACGCCATGAAGCGTACTTGGGCGTGCTGGTTGACGATCTGATCACTTCCGGTGTCACCGAGCCTTACCGGATGTTCACCAGCCGCGCCGAATACCGCTTGCAATTGCGCGAAGACAATGCCGATTTGCGCTTGACCGAAACTGGCAGGAAATTGGGTTTGATTGACGATCAGCGCTGGGAAGCGTTTTCCAATAAACAGGAAGCGATCATCAAGGAGCAGCAGCGGCTCGATTCGATTCGCGTATTGCCCGGTACATTGCCGGAACAGGATGCTCTTCGTGTGCTCGGTAAAGGCATTGAGCGCGAATACACGTTGACCGAATTGCTAAAGCGCCCCGATGTGACGTATGAGACATTGATGACCCTGCCGGGCGCGGGTGAGCCGGTAGCGAGCGCGCAAGTCGCCGAACAAGTTGAAATCCAAGCCAAATATCACGGTTATATCCAGCGCCAGCAGGAAGAAGTGTCGCGCCAGGCGCAGTATGAAAACACCTTGCTGCCGAAGGAAATCGATTATTGCGTAGTGAAAGGATTGTCGAACGAAGTGCAGCAAAAACTCAATCAGCACAAACCGGAAACCATCGGCCAGGCATCGCGTATTTCCGGCGTGACACCGGCGGCGATATCGTTGTTGCTGGTGCATTTGAAACGCGGCTTTGCGGTCAATGACAAAAAACAAAGCGCATGAGCTTGCTGCCGCAGATTACGCGCAGCTTGCAAGCGCTGGATATAGACGTTATTGCCGCGCCGGAGCAGCTGGCTAAAAGCATCGAGCATTATCTATTACTGATCGAAAAATGGAACAAAGTCCATAACTTGACCGCGATCCGCAATCCGCATGACATGCTGGTGCAGCATGTGCTGGATAGCTTGGCGGTGTTGCCGCATATTCATGGACCGAACATTGTCGATGTTGGCACCGGCGCAGGCTTGCCGGGCATTCCGGTCGCACTGGCAAGGCCGGATTGGCAAGTGACTTTGGTGGAAAGCAATCAGAAGAAAAGCGCTTTTTTACAGCAGGCAAAAATTGAAATGGGGTTGCAGAATGTTGAGATCATGACGCAGCGTATCGAGGATGTCCTTCCCGATGAAAAGGTGAATACCGTCATTTCGCGCGCATTTTCCGAGCTCGGCGAATTCATCGCGTTAACGCAACATTTGGCCGGAGAAAATGCTGCCAGCTGCCGCTGGGTTGCGATGAAAGCCAATTGCACGGAACAAGAACGCCAGCAAATACGTGCGCCATTTGCGATTGAAAAGACGATCACGCTGCATGTGCCTGGATTGGATGCCGCCCGGCAACTGATTATCATCCAACAGAACAGCTTTGATTCCGCGTCATGAATACAGGAGCTAAGCCCGTGACCAAAATTCTAGCCATTACCAATCAAAAAGGCGGTGTCGGCAAAACCACCACCAGCGTGAATCTGGCTGCAAGCTTGGCGGCCGCTGATAAATGCGTGCTGCTGATCGATCTCGATCCGCAAGGGAACGCCACGATGGGCAGCGGCACCAACAAGCAAATGCTGAAAACCACGATCTATCATGTGTTGCTCGGTCATACAGGAATACAGCAAGCGTTGGTGAGCAGTGCGCAAGGAAAATACGATTTGATTCCCGCTAACCGAGATCTGGCGGGCGCGGAAGTCGAAATGGTCGACTTTCCGCAGCGCGAAGCGCGGTTAAAGACCGCACTGGAAGAGATTCAGGACGAATACGATTATATTTTGATCGATTGCCCGCCCGCGTTGAACTTGTTGACTCTAAACGGTTTATGCGCGGCGCACGCGGTGATGATTCCGATGCAGTGCGAATATTATGCGTTGGAAGGCTTGAGCGATCTGGTCAATACCATCAAACGGGTGCGCAGCAGCTTCAATCCCGTGTTGCGCATCGAAGGGTTGCTGCGCACCATGTTCGATCCGCGCAATATATTGGCGCAGCAGGTTTCCGATCAGTTGCAGAAGCATTTCGGCGATAAGGTTTACCGCACCGTGATCCCGCGCAATGTGCGTTTGGCCGAAGCGCCCGGTTTTGGCTTGCCGGTGTTGTATCACGATGGGCAATCCAAAGGTGCGCAGGCCTACCTCGATTTAGCCAAGGAAATTCTGGCGGGTAATCCTGCTTGAAGGAAATGAGGAAACATGAAATGACAAAACAAAAAGGATTAGGGCGCGGATTGGATGCTTTGTTGTCGGGCGATGGCAATGCGGCGCTGGCGGAAGATTCGTTGCAGAATATCGAGATCGCCAAATTGCAACCTGGCAAATATCAGCCCAGAACCAATATGGATCAGGTGGCTTTGGCCGAGCTGGCGGAATCGATCAAAGCGCAGGGCGTGATGCAGCCGATTCTGGTGCGGCCCATCAGTGATGACCGCTTCGAAATCATCGCCGGGGAGCGCCGCTGGCGCGCCGCGCAATTGGCCGGACTGACCGAGGTGCCTGCGCTGATCCGCAAAGTCGCCGATGAATCGGCGCTGGCCATGTCGCTGATCGAAAATATTCAACGGGAAAACCTGAATCCGCTGGAGGAAGCCATGGGGATTCAGCGTCTTATCAATGAATTCGGCATGACGCATCAAACGGCGGGCGAAGCGCTGGGCAATTCGCGCAGCACGATTTCCAACTTGCTGCGCCTGCTTAATTTGTCCGCGCCGGTACAGGAATTGATGATGCAGGGTAAAATCGATATGGGGCATGGACGCGCCCTGTTACCGCTGGCACCGGTACAGCAGATTAAAATCGCCAATGTGATCGTGCAAAAACAGCTATCGGTGCGCGAAACGGAAAGAATCGTCAATCAGATCGAGCACCCAGTGCCGAAAAAAGTGCAGAAGCCCGACCGCGACCTATTACGGTTGCAAGAGAATGTCTCCGAGCGCCTCGGCGCGCAGGTGGCGATCAAGCCGAAAAAGAACGGCCAGGGCAATATCGTGATCCACTATACCAGCTTGGATCAATTGGATGATATTCTCAGCAAATTCTAGAAAGAACGAATAAGGAAAATTATGGACGCAAGGTTATTGGATATTTTGGTGTGCCCGTTGTGCAAAGGGCCGCTGCTCTACAAAAAAGACGATAAGGAATTGATCTGCAAGCCGGATCGGCTGGCATTCCAGATCAAGGACGGCATCCCGGTGATGCTGGAGGACGAAGCGCGCCGGATACCGGACGAAGTTGAAATAAAATAATAACGATGAATTCGAGTATCAAGCTTGAGCCGCGTGTGGCGGCTATTCTGGGGGCCTTGGTTGCTGATGCCGCGTCGTTGGGGTTGCATTGGCTCTATGATCCCGCGCGCATCGCGCAGATCGAAAAAAGCAAAGGGCTGGTTTTTCTGCAACCGGATGCCAGCGATTACGCCGGTGTCAGCGGCTACTTCGCGCATGGCAGGAAGCAAGCGGGCGATTCATCGGCTTATGGTGAATTGTGTTTGCTGATGCTGCGGCATATCGCACGGCACGGCGGTTTTTACCGCACGGATTATCAAGCCGAGTACCGCAGCTATTTCGGACCCGGGGGCGGGTATCACGGCTATATCGATTCTCCCACGCGGTTAACTCTGCAAACGTTGTTGCCGCTCAAGCCGGAAGATTTTCCGCTGCAATCTGGCGCGGACGACGATCAGTTTGCCGCATTGGCGGCATTACCGGCAATCGTGGCGGCCCATAATGAATCGCAAGATGCGCTCAAAGCTACAATCGAACAGGTGGTGCGGCTGACCAATAACAATGACACCGCCGTTGCGGCGGCGCAGTACGCAGGCTGTGCGCTGCTGGCCATTTTGCAAGGTCAATCCGCCGGTCAAGCGCTGAGCGGCGCTTTGCCGCACGCAGGTGAAAAACTCGCGCCGCTGGTGGAAGAAGCATTACAAACGGGAATGCTCGACAGTGCCGCAGCAGCCAAACGTTTCGGTTCGGCCTGCCATGTGCTGGAGGGTCTGCCGGTGATTGCGCATATCGCACGTTATGCACCCGATTACCGCACAGCGATTGAAGAAAATATCCGCATCGGCGGCGATAGCTGCGGCCGTTCCATCATGCTCGGTGCGATCATGGCGGCTTATACCGCACAGCAAAACGGTCAGGTAGCGTCGATTCCGCTTGAATGGGCTGCGCGCTATCATAAGCTGTCTATTGCGGCGGATGCTTGCGTTCAACTCCGGCATCAGTAGATAAATTCCCGCGGAATGGATATAATTTGCTGAATAATTAGTCTTTACAACAAAAAGCAGAAAACACTCTATCCATTCATCTCTTCACGATTGCCTGCGTTGTTAAATCACGAACCACAGTCTGTCTTAAATCCATTGCTGCCATTGCGCGCAGTTCAGATGAAATGACACTAAGAAACCCAATAATGCATTCGGCCTATTCGTCTTATTAGCCTTATCGATTACTTACAAATTTATTAAATTCTGGAGGAAAAATGAGTCACACGCTTTATGAAACCACCGTTCAGCGGGTACAACGCTGTGAATTGGCCGTTCCAGGTTCCAGCCCGGGTATGTTTGAGAAGGCGCTGAATAGTGGCGTGGATTTCGTTTTTCTCGATCTCGAAGATGCCGTTGCGCCGGACGATAAAATTCAGGCGCGCAAGAACATCATCCAAGCGCTCAACGATTTGGATTGGAAAGGACACGGCATTACCGTTTCCGTGCGCATCAACGGCCTTGATACACAATACATGGTGCGTGACGTGGTGGATTTGGTCGAGCAAGCCGGGAGCAAGATCGACACGCTGCTGATTCCCAAGGCCGGTGTGTATGGGGATATCTACATGGTACAAGCCATGGTCACCCAGCTCGAAATGCAACAAGGGTTGAAAAACCGTATCGGTCTGGAAGCATTGATTGAAACCGCGCTCGGCATGGCCAACGTGGAAGACATCGCGCGTAACGGCGCAGCCGGACGATTGGAAGCCTTGCACTTCGGCGTAGCCGATTACGCCGCCAGCAACCGTGCCAGAACCACCAACATCGGCGGTTTGAATCCCGATTATCCCGGCGATCAATGGCATTTCGCCATCAGTCGCATGATCGTGGCTTGCCGCGCGTACGGCTTGCGTCCGATCGACGGGCCGTTCGGCGATATCAAGGATCCCGATGGTTATGTGCTGGCAGCCAAACGCGCCGCCGCGCTGGGTTGCGAAGGCAAATGGGCGATTCATCCGACGCAGATTCCGCTGGCTAACGATGTATTCACACCGCCCGAGCGGGAAATTGAAAAAGCCAAACGTATTCTGGCCGCGCTCAAGGAAGCCGCTGCGCAAGGCAAAGGCGCCGCTGCGCTGGACGGCCGTTTGATCGACGCGGCTTCGGAAAGAATGGCCAATAATGTGGTGAAAGTCGCTGAAGCGATTGCAGCAAAAAACGGTTAATGCATAAAGGCCGCTCAATGCGGCCTTTGTCTTTAGGGCCGGATGGTTTGAAACGATAAAAATTAACGTATTAATGCGATTGTTGAGGAAATTGAAGTGAATATTCACGAATATCAAGCAAAAGAAATACTGGCGGAGTACGGCGTCAAGATCGTGGAAGGCGGTCTGGCTTACACCGTCGAAGAAGCGGTGCAACGCGCCCGCGAAATCGAAGGTAATGTCTGGGTCGTCAAAGCGCAGATCCATTCCGGCGCGCGCGGTAAGGCGGGCGGTATCAAAGTCTGTAAAACGCACGCGGAAGTCGAACAAGCCGCCGAAGCGCTGCTCGGCAAAAAACTGGTGACGCACCAAACCGGTCCGGCGGGAAAAGTCTGTACCCGCTTGTACGTCGAAGCCGGAACGCAAATCGCCAAGGAAATCTATCTGTCGTTCATGATCGACCGAACCAGTGAACGCGTGATCATGATCGGCTCGGCGCAGGGCGGCATGGAAATCGAAAAACTCGCCGTGACCAATCCGGAAGCGATCATCAAGATCTATGTCGAACCTGCGGTCGGATTGCAGGACTTTCAAGCGCGCAAAATGGCGTTTGCGCTGGGTATCGATGCAGCGCAACTGAATCATGCGGTGAAAACCATCAAAGGCTGTTACCGCGCATTGCGCGACCTGGACGCCAATATTCTGGAAATTAACCCGCTGGTCGTCACCGCGAATAACGACATCATCGCGCTCGACGCCAAAATGGAATTTGATGAAAACGCCTTGTTCCGCCGCCATAAAATCGCCGAACTGCGCGACAACACGCAAGTCGATCACCGCGAAGTCGCAGCGGCTGAAGCCGGTTTGAGTTACGTCGGCCTGGATGGCGACATCGGCTGTATGATCAACGGCGCCGGTCTGGCGATGGCGACGATGGACATGATCAAACTGGCCGGTGGCGAACCTGCCAACTTCCTCGATGTCGGCGGCGGCGCATCCGCCGAGCGCACCGAGAAAGCATTCCGTCTGGTGCTTGCCGATGCCAACGTCAAAGCGATGCTGGTGAATATTTTCGCCGGGATTAACCGCTGTGACTGGATCGCCGAAGGTGTGGTGCAAGCCGTCAGAAACATCAATATGAAAATCCCGCTGGTGGTCCGCTTGTCCGGCACCAACGTAGAAGAAGGCCGCCGCATCATTGCGAACAGCGGCCTGCCGATCATCACCGCCGAAACGTTAGCGGAAGCCGCGGAAAAAGTCGTCCGCGCCCGCAACGAAGTCGCCGCAAAAGCCTAGGAGTATAAAGTGGCCATATTAATCAACGAAAAAACACGCATCATCGTGCAAGGTTTTACCGGCAGAATCGGTACTTTTCATGCGCAGGAAATGATCGACTACGGCTCCAACGTGGTCGGCGGCGTCACACCCGGTAAAGGCGGACAAACGCATCTGGGATTGCCGGTATTCAATACGGTTAAGGAAGCGGTCGAGCAAGCCGGTGCGGAAGCCAGCATTGTGTTTGTGCCGCCCGCGTTTGCCGCAGATTCGATCATGGAAGCCGCCGACGCCGGAATCAGATACTGCGTCTCGATCACCGACGGTATTCCGACGCAAGACATGATGACGGTGAAGAATTTCATGCGCCGTTTTCCGAAAGGAGACCGCATGCTGCTGACCGGCCCGAACTGTGCCGGAACCATCAGCCCCGGCCGCGCCATGCTCGGCATCATGCCCGGCCATATTTACATTCGCGGCAATATCGGCGTGGTTGGCCGCTCCGGCACCTTGGGCTATGAAGCTGCCGACCAGATGCGCGCACTCGGCATCGGCATCTCCACTTCGGTCGGCATCGGCGGCGACCCGATCCCCGGCAGCTCGCACCGCGACATTTTGGAGCGGCTCGAACAAGACCCGGAAACCAAAGTCGCATTGATGATCGGCGAAATCGGCGGCCCGCAAGAAGTCGAAGCCGGTCGATTTGCCAAGGAAAACATGAGTAAACCGCTGGTTGCTTACATCGCCGGACTCACCGCCCCCGAAGGCCGTCGCATGGGCCACGCCGGTGCGATCATCTCCTCCGCTGGTGAAAGCGCCGCCGAAAAAGTTGCGATGCTGAAAGAACTCGGCGTTACCATCTGCCCTACTCCATCGCTGATGGGACAAACGGTCGCGGAAGTGCTGGCGAAGCTGTAATTCTGTAATTGTAGTTGTTGTTAAAATAAAAACCCGGGGCTGGTGCTTACGGGTTTTTTTGTTTAGTCGAATGAAGATTCCGGTGTAAATTACCAGTCATACTAAATTTTGTACTTAATACAAGATATTCATCATTTTGGGTATCTGATTTTTATTTGGTATCACAATTCGCTACGGAGGTCCCACGCCTATGACTTCTTCACTTTCCACAGATGAACAGGAGAGGCTGAACAGATCGATAAACTCATTTGCGACACAGTCATTCCGTGATCAGGCCGATAGGGATTACATTGCAGCCCGCCTTGCATGGAAGGCTGAGCTGTTCCCTCAGTTCCTATGGTCTTCTCAGCAGGCGATTGAGAAGTACCTCAAAGCAATTCTCCTCTACAACAGAATCAAAGCTCGAAATATTGGGCACGACATTGCTGCGGCGATGTCACTTACAACCAATCTTACCTTCGCCATTGAGTTGTCCTCACGAAGCAGAGATTTTATTAAGTACATAGACGATTGCGGCAAGTGTCGATACATCAACATTCCGTACTACGTCGTAGGCTATCCACTGGTTGATTTGGACTTAACCGTATGGGAGCTAAGGCGATACTGCCAAGTTCTGAATGTCTTCGGGATGATCCTGCCGCCTGATGAAGAGACCCTACTTTCACGGGCTCAGGAAGAGCTCTCACAAAGTTCGAACAACCCTCATCACAAGTTTCGCTTACATGGTGGCTTTCTCGAAAAGGTTCTGGGCGACCGCAAGCATCCAAGTCGTTCTGCACTCTTATGGCAGAACGCTGCATATGGCGTGAGAAAGCGACCAACTGTACGATTGAAGCATCATTTTCATGCTCAGAATCCAATGCTTTACTTGTATCCGGAGATGCTCGACGAGTTGCAGAAGCTTGTACATATCTCAGACAAGCCGGCTGAGCCCGGTAGGATGTGCCGACTGCAAGGAGGCGCATCAATCAAGAAACGTTTGAGAACAGGAAAGTAAACGTAATGACAGAATACCGGCGTGCCTATGTCCCTGGAGGCTCCTGGTTTTTTACGGTCAATCTTGCCGAGCGCAAGGACAACCGGCTATTGGTCGAAAAAATCGATTTACTGCGTAGCGCATTTGAATATACCAAACAGCGCCACCCTTTTCGTATGGATGCCGTGGTTATTTTGCCGGACCACTTGCATTGTATCTGGACGCTGCCGCAGGACGATGCGGATTTTTCAACCCGGTGGAATCTGTTGAAAGGCTATTTTTCCCGTCGCATTGCAACAGGAGAAAGAATTTCTGCCAGCCGGAAATCCCGCCGGGAAAGAGGGTTATGGCAACGACGGTTCTGGGAGCATCTTTTACGTGACCAAAATGATTTTAACCGGCACGTCGATTATATTCATTGGAATCCTGTGAAACATGGCTGGGCGAAAAACGTCAATGGTTGGCCTTATTCCAGTTTTCATCGTTATGTTGAACAAGGCATTTATCCCGAGAATTGGGGAAATCACGAAGGTTATGATATCGAAGGGCTTGAATGATTTATCCGATGCGCCTCCTTGCGGTCGGCACATCCTACATAGTTGAATGAAAATTTCAGCGTCACATCAGAGCACGTTGGAATCGCCCCATGCTTACCGTCAATTTCTCATTTCGTTAAATAATCTGTTCCAACGTCCAAGCAAGTAAAACCGGTTACCTGATTTGCAGTTCCAGGCTATTGAAATTTATGACTTGCAACACCAAATTCCCAGTGTAATTTTTATAAAAAAGCCGAATTTTTTTAACCGCTGCTATGCTATTCTTGCGGCATTTTATTCACGCTATTGGAAGATATGGAACAAAAAGATAAACCTCGAAACACGCCGTCGCAGAGAATTCCCGTCATTGCGCATTTTCTTTTTTTCACCCGCTGGTTGCAGTTGCCTTTGTATCTTGGGCTGGTGTTGGCGCAGTGCGTATATGTGTTTCACTTTTGGGTTGAGTTAACTGATCTGATTGGCGCGGTGATGGGAAACAAAAATGCGCTGGAGCATATCCTCGATACCGTTACGATCAAGGGTGCGGACAGACCGGCCAAGTTGACCGAAACGGCCATTATGCTCGTCGTGCTGGGATTGATCGACGTGGTGATGATTTCGAATCTGCTGATCATGGTCATTATCGGCGGGTATGAGACTTTCGTTTCGCGCATGAATCTGGAAGGACATCCGGATCAGCCGGAATGGCTGTCGCATGTCAACGCTTCGGTGTTGAAAGTCAAATTGGCCACGGCGATCATTGGGATTTCGTCGATTCATCTGCTGAAAACGTTTATCAATGCCAGCGCATACGACGAAAAAACGCTGTTGGCGCAAACCGGTATCCATATGGCGTTCTTGTTTTCCGCCATTGCCATTGCCTACTGCGACCGCATTATTACGCAAACCAGTATGCAGTCCGGCGAACACTGATTTCGATCGTTTGTCGTTTCAAGCTATGGCTGCTGCATCGTTCAACATGGTCAGTACGCCTTGCAACGCGGTAGCCACCGCCTGGCGCCGGATGGTTTCGCGGTCGCCCTTAAAGTAATGGGTTTCTTGTTGCACCGAACCATCCTGGGTTGCCCACGCAAAACACACCATGCCGACCGGTTTGGTGGCCGTGCCGCCGTCCGGTCCGGCGATTCCGGTAATCGATACACTGATGTGCGCATGACTGCGGTTGAGCGCGCCGATGGCCATCTCCTGCGCGGTTTGCGGGGAAACGGCGCCATGCTGATCCAAAGTAGCTTGTTGTATGCCGAGCATTTCGCATTTGGCGGTATTGCTATAGGTGATGTATCCGCGCTCGTACCAGCCTGAGCTGCCGGATACCGCCGTGACAGCCTGACCCACCCAGCCGCCGGTGCAGGATTCCGCCGTCACCAGCATCCAGCCACGCTGAGCGAGGCATTTCCCAACGGTTATTGCCAAATCGAGTGCATTTTGATTTGTATCAGGAATTTTATGACTCCAATGATTAAGATAATCTTGATGCAGTAAGGTGTTTTGTTGTTTCACTCGCTATGCGCGATATGCCGCTTATGTCATTATATTGGAATCTATTTTTACTTTTCTCACTGTTTCATTTGTAAAAGACTGGCAAATGCAAGCTGATCATCGTGCAAGAATGCCTTTTATGGATGCCTTAAAAGCGATCTGCTGTTTGTTGATCGTCGCGCATCACTTAGCCCTTTACGGCCCCATGCCGGATTTTGCTTATCCGTTGATGCCAGGACTACTCGATTGGTTGCGTGAGGATGGGAGAATCGCGGTGCAACTATTTTTTGTCATCGCGGGTTTTTTTGCTGCTGCAAAACTTGCGCCGCAGGGCTTATCACTGGTCTCCAATCCAATCGAGCTTATCCAGCAACGCTATGTGCGCTTGATCACGCCTTATCTGGCGGCATTAACACTAGCGATTGGCGCGGCCGCCTTGGCCAGAATCTGGATGCAGCATGAATCGATACCCGGTACACCCAATTTATTTCAATTGCTCGCGCATATTTTTTTGCTGCAGGATCTGCTCAATCAGGAAGTTTTGTCGGCCGGGGTCTGGTATGTTGCCATTGATTTCCAATTATTTGCGCTGACCATTTTAGTGTTCTGGATTGCCAATCAAATGCAGCATCGATACTCAGGTCTGCAAACGCTCGGCTTGTTTCTAATCTTCATCTTGACCACTGTCTCTTTGTTCTTTTTTAACCGCGATCGTTACTGGGACGAAACGGCTTTATATTTTTTTGGCGCTTATGGTCTGGGTATTCTGATTTATTGGGCATCAGTCAGCAAACGCCCGGTGCTCTGGCTTGCCGTGCTGATTGCGGTGATTATTGCCGCGCTGCTGTTGGATTTCCGTGCGCGCATTGCCGTCGCAGGCGTTGTCGCTTTGCTGCTGGGGCTGGCGCAGTATTTTGATGTGTTACAGAGCAGACACATCCCCGGCTACCTCGCTTATCTTGGGCGCGCTTCATATTCCATCTTTCTCATTCATTTCCCGGTACTGCTGATCATCAATGCCGCATTTTTCAGATTTATGCCGCATCAACCTGAAATTCAATTATGCGGTCTGTTATTGGCGATGTGTGCCAGTATCGGCGCCGGTATGCTACTTTTTAACTGGCTGGAAGCCCGGCCGGTATCCAAGCGGATGCATATCTTGCTGCCTGCAGGGTTCATGACCTGCGGCTTATTGGCTATGCTCTAAGCAGCTAGAAACTGCGGATTGGGAATCGTTGCAGGTTATTGCGTAAAGCGGGTGATACAAGCAAATCCGAGAATCGATTGTGCCTTGACGTTATTTTCCCAAACAGGGAAGATGCTAGCCAGAGTTCCGGGTTTATATGATCGATGTTTTTTGATACGTACAAAGGATTGAGCATGCGAAATTTTTTACTGGCAGTAATGATTTCAGTTATTCCGGTACCGGTATTGGCAAGTGATGTCGGGGTTACCATCAGCATCGGCCAGCCCGGGTTTTATGGCCAAATCACGTTGGGCAATCAGTATCCGGTGCCGCAGTTGATTTATCCGAATCCTGTTTTGGCCATTCCTCCCGCTGTCGCGGTTCAACAGCAGCCGGTTTATCTGTACGTGCCGCCCGGTCATGCCAAACGCTGGGACAAATACTGTCATCGTTACAACGCCTGCTATCAACCGGTTTATTTTGTGCGGCGGAACTGGTACAACGATGTTTATCTGCCGCATTATCAGAGCCAGCAGATGTATCCAAACAGACAATACGATAATCCGGGCCGCTATGATGAGGGGCGCGATTCGGATCGTTACCGCGACCGCTACGATGAATCACGCCGCTATCCGCAAGAAAATTCTCAAGGCCGGCACGGTGACCGCGATCACCCGGGCCGAGGAGATCACAAGAATCGCGATAAGGACGATCACGGAAATCGCGGCAAGAAAGATCATGATCGCGGGAATCAAAGGGATTAATGATGCGATGAGCATTGACCCTAGCGTAAATGTTCATCCATAAAAGCGCCCAAGGTTCTTTTCCACGCCGGTTGCATAAAAATGAAGCCGGTATTGTGACTGCCTTCCAGCGGTAAAAATTGCTTCGGTTCCGGTGCCGCCTGAAACAGCCGCTCGCCATGATGAAATGGAACGATGTCATCCTGCGGGCTGTGCGCGATGAAAACCGGGCAAGATACCGACTGTAGCGATGCCAGTGTGTTGTATGCAAAGCGGCTGATCCACCGTACCGGAAGGAACGGGTAAATTTCTCCGGCTAGTTCGGGAACGGAGGTAAAGGTTGAAGCCAACACCAGCAAACCGGGTCTCTCCCGTGCTGCCAGCCACGCTGCCACCGCGCCGCCGAGCGATTCGCCGAACAGGATAATCCGCTCAGGCGCAATTCCTTTAGTTGCAGTCAAATAATGCCAAGCTGCTTGCGCATCCAGATACGTGCCGGATTCCGACGGCGTGCCGCTGCTCTGGCCATAGCCGCGATAATCGAACAATAACGTGTCATACCCCAGCCGTTTGAACATGGTCAGGTAATTGATGCGATGGGAAATATTGCCGGCATTGCCATGAAAGAACAATACCGTGCCTTTGGCATCCGGTACGGGCATCCACCAGCCATGCAATGTTTCGCCGTCGCTGGTTGGGATGCTGACGGCGCTATAATCCAGCCCGACTGCGCCGGGGGTATTACTGAGCTGTTTTTCCGGGAAATAAACCAGGCGGGATTGACCAAAATACACCAGCTGAACAATCACTACATACGCGACAACCAGCGCGATCAGCAGATTGAGCAGCATACGCAGCATGACACGCGCATTAAGGCTGCTGCAGCTTGATCACGATATCCGCGCCGAGCTTGCCGGTGGTAAATGCGGAATCGCTGAATCTGGGAAAACCGGCAGGTTGTTCAGGATTGTTCGATAGGCCAAAAGGTTCGAGCGGTAACAGATTCCAGTTCTTTTTTAATTTCCGGTCACCGTCCAAGTCCTGATAAACCGCCACGGCATAAGTGCCAGCTCGTTCAAGATTGATGCAAGCGGTTTGCTGCCCCGCGGCTGCCGGAATGCGCACTTTGCGTTTGCGCCCTTTTTTGGAGAGAAAATGGTCCGGATCATCATACAACTCGATGTTTAAAGCACCACCGGCCGTCACATTTTTTACCGTCACCCTGACCTGAGCCGTGCGCTTATTGCAGGCGTCAGGCGCATCTTGCGGATTGATGTTGAGTGTTCCGGCCGACTGGGATGGTGTTGCGATCAAAAAGCCCAGCGCGAGGATGAGCAATGGACGAGCCAATTTTGCAAAAAATAGCGTGGTCAGGTTTTTCATTGGGTCAGAATAAGTGAGGGTTATCGAAGCGGGTTAATCGGATGCGGTTGTATGGACATTGCGCGAACGCTTATTTCAATGAAAACTCAGCCTTGCTGCCTTTCTTTTCAGAACCCTCGCCGGTTTCGTGGATACCGACGACAAAAATGCGTTCGCTGGAAATCCCGCCAGTCTCGACCAGCCAGTTACGCGCAGCGGTGGCGCGGTTCTCGGCCAGCGCTTGCAAATCGCTATCGGTAACGGTGAGATGGGTCAGAATGAGTTGTTCCATTTCAGCGCTGGGAAGGCTCTTGGCCAATCCGATGGCGTTCTTGGGTTTGTCGAAAGATTCTTTTTTGTAGGCAATTTCAAGATATTTGCTGTATTCCTGCGGAGTCAATTTGATATCCGTGATGGCGCCGCTGGCGATGCCTTTTTTGGTATCTTCGGCTAATTTCTGCGCTTTGACTTTGGTTTGCAACATGGCCAGCTTGAGCCCTTCGTGATCCGCATCCGGATCGACATGACCGGAAATTTCCAGTTGCAGCGATGAGCGGTCTTTTAAAACCCCGGCCAAGGTTTCCAGGCGCTGCGCGGATTCGGTCTCGATATCGGCAAAACCGGGTGTAAAGGAAATCTCGGATAATTCTTCACCGCCTTCAAACACCGAGCCAAGCAATGCGAACGGCGAGGTGATCGCCTTGGAGATCATATTGATAAACGCTGAAAAGACAATGTCGCCGAGATTGAAATCCGGATCGTCGATGGAGCCCTTGAGCGGCAGATGAAGATTGATTTCACCGCGGCGATTCTTAAGCAGCGAGATGGCCAGATCGAGCGGAAGCGATACCGCATTTTCACTCTCGACCTTCTCACCGAGAGTGAATTGATCGAGAAAGATCTTGTTATCCGCTGTTAATGCGCCATTTTCGATCTGGTAATTGACGTCAGCCGACAGTTTTCCCTTCTCAATTTCATAACCGATATATTTTCCCGAATAAGGGCTGAATGGCGGCAGATCGATACCTTTAACCTGCGCAACGATATCCAGCAGCAATTCGGCGCTGAACGGATCGACGGTTCCTTGGATATGCAAAGGCGCGGTTTTGCTGACCATGCCGCGGATATCGACTTTTCCCGATTTGCCCGGATAGAGCGGACCAACCTGGCCGGTAAGCGCGGTCAGCTTGGCGCGGTAATTCGGTTTAATAAACCGGTCATTGAAATCGATATTGCCTTGTTGCAGGTAAATCTTGCCGATATGCACCGGTGTTTCGCTTTTTGGCACGGTTGCGCTAAGATCCTTGGATGCCGCTGCGGTAATCGAGGCGACCGGTTCCGACGGTTTTCCGGTTTGAATGATTTGTTTCAGATTGAGCGTGCCATCCGGCTGGATGATCATGCGCGCAAAGAAATCGCTCAAATAAAGTGTGTTGATATCCACCAGCAGGGGATCATTGGTGTAGTTGAGGCGGCCGATTTCCAGTTTTTTCCAGCGCAGCAAATCATAGGCATTTTTGCTATCGAAGATATTGAAATTGCCCAGTTTTCCTTCGCCGCTCAATTGAATCTTTAACGGATCGCCGCTGGCTTTGAAATTTCCCGCGAAAGAAATATCGCCGCTGGTGAGCAGCGCGGTGAGTTTATCGCCCAGCCAGCCTTGCAGCGATACCAGATCAACCGCATTGAGGTTCAGCAGCAAGTCCGCTGACAGCGGCGACCAGGCCAGCGCGCCGCTGGCTTTGATGCTGCCGTGTTGATTGACTTGTCCTTGTAACGTGAGTTGCAGCGGTTCTATGCCGTCGAGATCGATGTCTTCCAGCGCCAAATCGAGCGAATCGATAACCATCGGGGTGATTTTTGTCAGCGATAGATCTTCATAGCGCAGCTTGGCCGATTTGAATTGGATGCTTTTGATGTGCGGTACCCAAGGTTTAGCGGCAGAGGATTTTTTCCCGCTGCTGCCGCTATCCACGCGCGCGAGTTTCTGCTGCTGCGGTTCTTTTCCGGCTGTTTGGACTGTATTGGCAGGATATGCGGGTTTTCTGCCCGGGATCGGAATCATCACCCGCTCTACCGGTGCGCTTGCAGAAGACTTGAATGATTTGGATGACTCAGAAGATCCGGAAGACTCAAACAGACGGGAAAGATCGAGATTTCCCTGCGCATCGCGGCGTAATGTCGTGTTAAATCCGTCCAGTGTAATGGTGCCCAAGGCAATTTTTTGTGCCGCGGTATTGACGGTGATATCAGGAATGGCCAATTTGGCCAGTGATAGCGCCGGTTCTTTATCGCCATCGCGCGTCAGTGCGGCTTGGTCGATATGGAGTTTTATCCGTGACGGTTGCTTTCCGGTCGGGTCGGCTTTGGTCAACGCGATATTCAAATGTTTCAATTGCGCTTGATAAGGGGCGGCTACGGCACTGTTCTTAAGGGTGAGCTGCCGCAGCGAAGTGGCGCCGGTCACTTCTATTTGCGGTTCTTTACCCGTTTCCTGGGTGAAAGAGAGATTCAGGTTACTGTCGTAAAAGCCGGAAAGCAGACGAATGCCTTCCGGCAAAGTGACGTAGCGGTCAAAGCGGGTTAAATCTGCATTATCCAGCTTAAAAGTCAGCGTCGCTTCCTGAGCGGCGGCAAAAGGACGCAATTTACCGTCGAGTGACAGAAGCGCGCCGTTAATTTTCGCGCTGAAATGCGGCGCTATCCAGTCATTTTCCGTGCCGCCGGTATTGGCGACGATTGGGATGCCGAAGTTAATTTCACTGATGCTGTGCTCGGCATTTTCGTGCTGATCGATAAATTCAACATGTCCGCCTTGAATAGCGATATTGCTGATTGAAAAAGGAATAGCGGTTTTATTTTCAGTATCCTCCTGCTCTGCCGGTTGATTGAACCGTTCCAGCAAATCGGAGATATTCAATTGGTCTTCGCTTTTCCGCACCAGACGCAGTTGCGGTTCTGTCAGGGTGATGGACGAAACCACAGCGGCGCGTTGCTTGAGCGATTCCAAACTGAGACCGATGTGCAGCGTGTTGAAGGAAAAAAGCGCTGCGTTCGCTTCAGCGCTATCCACTTTCTCGCCGATGCGGAAACCCTGTATGTTCAGCTCGAGCGTGCGTGGTTTTAGTTCAATTGCCGCAACCGTTACCGGGCGTTGCAGAATTTCTGACAGGCGGATTTCGAGTTGGGATTTGGCATAACCGGGCAGCCAGTAGGTGCCAAGTGCAGCTAATGCGGCAATCAGAATCGCAATCACGCCGAGGCTGATGCCCAGCCGTTTGTATCGAATAACACGTTGCTGCGAGGTCGGAGTCATAGCGATGCCCTGTCAATTTCTACAGCGGGTTAGCGAAGTTTCAAAACATTTTAAATGGATAGGATGTTGATGATATAAGTTTCTAACCGGGGGCAAATTGAGCTGCTCAGAAACTGTTGCGGAGTCAGTCTGATCGCTCAATTTACGGAATTTACCGGAACCGGATAAGCGGCTTATGTTAATGATGCGCGCCTGCTTTCAGGCTGATGAGTTCGACGTCGAATATCAAGGTTGCATCCGGAGGAATAACGTTCCCAGCACCGCGTGAGCCATAAGCCATGGAAGGTGGAATAATGAGCGTGCGTTGCCCGCCGACTTTCATGCCTTGAACGCCCTGATCCCAGCCTTTGATCACACGCCCTGCGCCGAGCATGAAAGAAAAATATTCCTTACGATCATAGGAGCTATCGAATTTCTTGCCTTTTTTGTCGGGCGCGTTTTCATCGAAGAGCCAGCCGGTATAATGTACGCTGACGGTTTTTCCAATTTCCGCTTCTTCGCCGGAGCCTACTTTGGTATCGATTTTTTGAAGTGCGGGACCATCGGCCGAAGCCGTGTTCTTATTAGCGAAAACAGTCTGGGGCAGCAGTGTCAGTGCCAGCAGAACGAAACTTAAGTGAAACAGTGTTTTGATAGTACGCATGGTTTCCTCGAGAATAAATAAAATCCGGTTAATTTTAGCAATTAACGCATGCATATTATAACTGGTAACATCAATTCTTTTTATCACTGGCTGCTTGAATGGATCGTTTTTGCCAGGGTTTGATCAAATCACCTAGTGTGCAGTATTTTTACAGATAACATTTTTTCTTTATGACATCCAATATGCACTTACCCGAACAACGTGAAACCGGCCGCAATGAGCCGCCACTAGCGGAGCAACAAGCGGCCGATTTATTATGTCTGCATGATTCGCCGGTGGTGCGCGCCATGTATCTGGGCGCTGGCTTTGTGGCGTTATTTTTGGCCGTATTAGGGGCAATTTTGCCGGTATTACCAACGACGCCGTTTGTGTTATTGGCGGCGGCCTGTTTCGCACGCGGCTCCGAGCACTTTCATCGTAAATTGCTGGAAAATCGGATTGCCGGACCGATCATTCGTGAATGGACCCTCTATCGCAGCATTCCCCAGCGTGTTAAACGCTGGGTGTATTTTTTGATGACATTGTCATTTGGCAGTTCAATTCTGATTGTGCCTGAACTATGGCAGAAAATAATGCTGGTTGTAATCGGCAGCATACTGGCCTTTTATATTTGGCGGATTCCGGTCAGAAAAGTCTGAATTGCAATGACGGATTTCTGAATTTAAGATTTCATTTAAGCATTAAATGCTTACCATCAATTTCCTCATCATGGGCGAATTTTCCTACGTTGTTTAATCATTATTAGCACGATTAAGATTTCCTTAAATCAAAATATTCAGCGACGCTCACCGGTGATATAAATAAATCTCAATGAAATGATTATGGTTTGTTAGTTCTTTGTTAAATATGAACTTTTCCGGCCTTGGCTGATATTACAAATTGAGCTAAAGCTATATCAATTATTTCCGTAAGAAGACTCTTACTTATTTTAATGAGTGGATGCTATGAGAATTAATGAACCCGTTACCCAACGTGATATGGGAATGAATAATGATTGTGAAATAATTTCTACGACTAACTTAAAGGGAGCGCTCACGTCGGCTAATGAAGACTTTGTCCGGATGAGCGGTTATACGTGGGAAGAACTCGAACATAAGAATCATAATATCATCCGCCATCCCGACGTGCCGCCGGAAGCGTATGCGATGTTATGGGAGTCGTTGAAAGGCGGTAATCCCTGGATGGGCATGGTTAAGAACCGTAACAAAAATGGCGATCACTATTGGGTGGACGCCTTTGCCAGCCCGCTCTATGAGGGAGGTAATATTGTCGGTTATCAGTCAGTCAGGGTAAAACCTGAGAAAGCTTGGGTTGATCGCGCGGAAGCTTTGTACGCAAGTATTATGGCAAAAAAATCGCCCGATGATAAACGACGCTCTAAACTTGATAAAGTAAAACTTACACGATTTCCTATCAGCTTCACTGGAAAGATGGCACTATTCGTATCGAGCATTTTTGCTTTTGTTTTTAGCGGTTTAGCACTGGCGGAACAAATTTCATTACTTTCCGCTTTGTCCGGTTTTCTTGCCGGTAGTTTGGTTAGCACGGCTGTCATCTATCAAATGTTAAGTGTATTGCGCAACCTGGCAGAAAAATCCGAGAAAGTTGCGAATGATCCACTGGCACGCTATGTGTATACCGGAAGAAGTGACGAATTCGGTCAGCTTGAATATGTGCAGATATTTCTGAATGCAAAACTTCGTACCGCGATTGGCCGGGTTAAAGAATCAACTACCGTTCTGGAAGATGTTGCAGATGAATTAACCAGCAGTAGCGTTGATTTATCAAGCCGCACCGAAAACCAAGCATCCAGTCTTGAAGAAACGGCATCCAGCATGGAAGAAATCACTTCTACCGTGCAGCAAAATGCAAGCAACGCTAAACAAGCCAATATTCTGGTGCAGGAAGCGCGCAAACAAGCTGAGAAAAGTGGTTCTGTGGTTTCAAGCACGATGCAAGCGATGTCGCAAATTAACGAAAGCAGCAAGAAAATTGCCGACATTACCAATGTGATTGACGAAATTGCATTCCAAACCAATTTGCTGGCGCTGAATGCGGCAGTGGAAGCTGCCCGTGCCGGGGAACAAGGGCGTGGTTTTGCGGTAGTCGCTAACGAAGTGCGCAGTCTGGCTGGCCGTAGTGCTGAGTCAGCAAAGCAAATCAAAGAGCTTATTAACGATAGTGTTACCAAAGTGGAAAATGGTACACAGCTGGTAAACCAATCGGCCGATTCGTTAAAAATGATCACTGAGAGTGTCAGAAAAATTTCCGATATCGTCGGTGAAATTTCTCAGTCATCCGAAGAGCAATCGAACGGAATAGAGCAAGTTAATCAAGCGATTATGCAAATTGATCAAGTAACCCAGCAAAATGGGCAGCTGGTAGAGAAATTGACATCGTCCACTGGCGCCATGTCGCAAAAAGTCAAAATGCTTGCCGTTCTGGCAAATCAATTCAAAATCGAAAGTAAGTAGATTGTCACTACCCCAAAAAGCCGGAATTGATGCACAGCTGATTCCGGCTTTTTTATTGATTACAGGAAAATAACTCCGCGTGGGATTTGACTGAGCGCTATAGCTCCTGAATCCAAATTTTTCGTAGCATCAGGATATAATTGGATCAGAGCGTGAAACAATGCATTGTAGTTGCCACAATTTGCATTGGTTGTCAGCACATCGCTCATCCGCTCTGATATCAAAGTGCTAAAATATTTTCATGGATGAAAAAGAAAAAATACCGGATTTTGATTTTGACCAGTGGTCCAGGATTGCTCGCGAGGAACCCGAGAGGTTTGAAGCAATGCGCCAGGACATGATCAATCAATTAATTGCGCAGGCACCGGATCATCTCAAACCGCGCATGACCGGCCTGCAATGGCAAGTCGATCAAATTCGCAAGCAAGCTGGCAACCCGATGGCCGCCTGTTTACAGATTTCGCAGAAAATGTGGGCCAATGTGCTTGGAGAAACGGGTTTATTCAAAGCGCTTCAGGAGCCTAAAAAAATACTGCATACTTTGGAACAAGCTCCCGCCGGTAAAGTCTTGTCGTTTGAACGGCCTAAATCCGGCAAGTAAATCCGCTCTAAGCTTCTTCAATAGGGGAATTCAATGCGTACAACACGCCGCGCTTTTTATCCTGTGCTGTTCATTGCAAGCGGCATTCTATCGTTCGGTCAGGTTACGGTCATGGCTGGTGCTGACGAACGGCTGAGTACGCTGAGCGATCAGAAAGCGGTGGCAGTAACGATCTATAACAGTGACTTAGCGTTGATAAAAGATGTGCGCAACGTTTCCTTGATCAACGGCGATTTTAATCTGGCCTGGCGTGATGTCAGCGCGCTAATGCGGCCTGAAACGGCATTGCTAAGGAGTGTCACCAATCCGGGTAGCATTACAATTGCCGAGCAAAACTTCAATTTCGATTTGCTCACGCCGCAAAGTCTGCTGAGTAAATACGTCGGTCAAACAGTGTCGATCGTTAAAATCAATCCGGCTACCGGCGTTGAAAGCAAAGAGAGCGCATTGGTGCTGGCGGCTACCGAGGGTGTGGTGCTCAAGATGGCCGATCGCATTGAAACTGGATTGCCGGGCCGCATCACCTTTGAGAATGTGCCCGGCAACTTGCGTGATCGCCCTACGCTGGTGATCGAGGGAATTCATCATGGCCACACAGCGCAAGCGTTGGAACTGAGTTATTTGACCGGCGGTCTGGCTTGGAAAGCGGATTATGTCGCTGAACTGAATGATGCGGATGATCAACTGGATTTGTCCGGCTGGGTGACGTTGACGAACACCAGTGGTACCCGGTATGTCAATGCAAAGCTGCAATTGGTGGCCGGTGATATCAACCGGGTGCAGCAAGAATTCGCTGCACCAGTAGCGATGAGAGCCAAAATGGCGGCGGATAACGCTGTCGAGCCGATGCGCCAGGAATCGCTCATGGAATATCATCTCTATAACCTGGATCGGTTAACGACGATTGCCGAGAACCAAACTAAGCAAGTCGCGCTACTGAATGCCTCCGGCGTGCCAGCCCGTAAAGAGCTGGTGCTGGCGGGCAGCGATTATTATTATGCTTCCGGTTATGGTGATCTGGGACAGAAACTGAAAGTGAGTGTGTTCATGCAGTTTGATAATAAAGAATCGGCCCGGTTAGGCATACCGCTGCCCAAAGGTATTTTACGCGCCTACAAACGCGATAAAGCCGGAAACGCCCAGTTCGTCGGTGAAGATCGCATCGATCACACACCGAAGAACGAGATCGTGCGGGTAAAGCTGGGGCAGTCTTTTGATGTCACAGCGGATAAGAAACAAACCGATTTCAAGCAATTAAGCACCGGGAACAATAGCGTTAACCGTTTTGAAAGCGCTTACGAAATCACGCTCAAAAATGCCAAAAAGGAAATGGCCACGGTCACTGTGCAAGAACCCATACCGGGTGACTGGAAAATAATCGAAGAAAGCCAGCCGCACCATAAACCAGCCAGTAACACAGCCGTATGGCAAGTGACTGTCCCTGCGGAAAGCGCAGTTACGCTGAAGTATCGCGTCCAAGTCAGGTTCTGACGACAGTTTTTAATGGCTAAAAATTCTTCAGCGTTCAAAAATCATTTGGCAGCGGCTGTGTTTTCATGTTGATTTGAAATAAAAGCCCTGATCAAAATCATACCGGCCACTCCTCCGGCCGCATCAATAAAGAAATCGTTCAAAAGCGCAGTTCGCCCTTCAATATATAACTGTACGATTTCTGTGCCGCCAGCCAGCAGAAGAATAATCGTGACCGTTTGCAGGATCGATTCTCTTTTCATCATGACGCTGAGGATTAGGCCAAGCAAGAAAAAGAAGCCGAGATGCCAAACTTTGGATAAATCCCAAGGAATGATCGTTTTAAAAGATTCGCTGTCGGCATCGATTTGAACTTTGACTTCGCTGGAGACCTGGTTTTTCATGTCACCTGGCAGGGTTGTCCCGGCAATGATGGCGATAAAGGCGGAAACCAGCAGGAAGCGGACGACGATGTTTTTCTTGTCCATGAACAGGAATGAACCGGTAAACAGCAGGAAATATGCGCTCCAAGCCAACAGAATGATGTCGCGAACCGACTTATAATCCGGATTTTCGTAAACCGGATAAACCCGCATATTTTTAATCTGCAACGACCCGGTGGATTGGCTCAATTGTACGATCAGCTGGATGTTCTGGATTCCGGGTGCAATCGTGAAAGCCTTGCGGTAATTTTTCCAGTCATGGGTTCCTGTCAGGGCAACCGCCGCGTGGGGCAGATCCCAGCGGTCTTTCTTGCCATCATTTTGCGCTAATAGAAGCCGGGCGGAGTTCCAGGGTTTTATGCCCGCGATCACATTCGCGCACCGCATATCAGCGGATACTAATAAGACAGTGCCGGGTTTTACCATTGGAAGATGACGGAGCGCGCTGGCGCCGGTTTTGGCATCGCTGGAAAAAAGGCTCAAGCCATTTTCCGTGACCTCGACCCGGCTGCTTTCCGTGGTCCGGAACTGCCAATCGGCGGTCTGAAGCTCCGGACCAATTTGCACATACTGTTCAAATCTGGCGTGCGATATCAGGGTGGCAATCGCCAGCAGTATGAATAAAAAGCAATTTGTTTTGAACAAAGGCATACGTCAGCCCGCTGTGCGCAGCCGGATAGAAAGATCCAGTCCGCTTCCGTATTCAGGAAAAGAGATCAAACACTTGTTCCTTCGCCGTATCGACGGATCATTCTGCGCGGGCTTTGTTTCGCATCGCATGCCTTAAGATCAGGCGGTTTTCGCCATCAATCGCTATGGATTCTAAAAATACTGAACCATCAAGCTAACGTATCCAGCGGCAAAAATAACGAGGACAATGACAATGAGTTTTTTCATCGCGTTAATTCCTTTCAGTCGAATAGTGATTAATCATTTTTGTTCCGTGCTACCAGTGCATAAGTAAAACGCATCCCGGGCTTCGCCGTCAAGCGTCTGCTTTATTTTTGGCGTGGGATGGCAGGAACGCAATGCTGAGCCAATCGTTTCGTGCCAGATTCCGCATTTATCCTCGAATGATAAACGGGCATTGGCGGGGCTGGTGGAAGGCAGCCGTGAGAGTTTGAGCAAACCCACATTTTGTGCAGGCATTACATACCGTTTAAAACAAGCTTCCGCTGTTCCGCCGTTAAAAAATACCTGCGCGATGGCGCGGTGCCGGGAAAAAAAAGACTGGAAGTCATTGCTGATCTGCGTGCCGGTTTCAATCATCGAATCCAGGCTACCGCTGCGCTTGCACGATTTGAGCACATCCCACAGCGCGATCGGCGATGATCGCAGCGCGGCAATTTTTTCCTGATACGAAGCTTCCGAATCGATGTGCAGCAATTGCGCCATGATCGGCCAGAAGGCATTGCGGCGGTGGGCGTAATATTGTTTGGCGGCTAATGACGCTTCACCCGGCATGCTGCCGAGGATCAGAATTTTCGCCTGGCTGCCGGCGATGGGAGGAAAACTATAAACAGTCGGCATACCCTGTTGCGGTAGATTAGTCGACGTAATAATGCCGCACGGCGTGACCATGCTGATCCAGTTCGTAAACCAGCGGCCGGCCGGTAGCCAATCGTGTTTTCATGACTTGTGCGGAGGTGAGCTGATCCAACAGCATCGTGACTACGCGCAAGGTATTGCGATGGGAAACTATCAGGACACGTTTTCCGTGCTGAATTTCCGGCCGGATGGTTTCTTCCCAATAGGGTTTTACCCGTGCCAGGGTGTTTTGCATGCTTTCTCCCAGCGGCAGCTCATTTTTATCGATACCGGCGTAACCGGGGAGATTGCCGGGAAAGCGGGGATCGTGCGCATCCAGATACGGCGGTGTTGCATCAAATTTGATCTGGCAGCCCAGAATGGGCCAGATACCGAACTTCTTGATGGCTGGCCAGCGTTCCATGCCTTCCAGCGCGCCGTAATGGCGCTCGTTCAAGCGCCAGCTTTCATGCACCGGTATATCCAGTTGCATGGCGGAGAGCACGATGCGCGCGGTGGTTTTGGCGCGCTGCAAGGAAGAGGTAAAACATAGATCGAAGGTTAGACCGGCCTGCTTTAGCAAATAAGCGGCTTGTTTTGCTTCCTGCTCGCCCTTGGCGCTCAAGGGAATATCGCTCCAGCCGGTGAATTTCTTGTCGCGATTCCAGATGCTCTGGCCGTGCCGCAGCAAGACAAGCTGGGTGATGTGCTGCTGCGAGTTTTCTACCGTTGGAATGGCTTTGAGCATTAGCCGTTTTGTTGCGGTGATGTTTTGGCGGCTTCGGAGGATTCGTGCCAGATTTGTTTGAGCGCGGGCCATAAACCGCTGCGGATGGTTTTGATGTATTGCGAATTATCGGTCAAGTTATTGACCAGGCGGCGCTGGGCTTTACCGAGGTTGTGATACGGCATGCTCATGAACAAGTGGTGCGTGGCGTGAAAACGCAAGCCGACTGGCGCCCATAGCGGCGTGATCAGAACATTACCGGGAATATTGACCGAATCCAGGTATTGTTCGGCTAATGTCATTTTGCGGTCGCCAGGATTGCGGTAGGCATGCGCCGCCAATGTGCGCAGCGAATTGAGAATGAACACAGCTACTGCGGTGAGGTACCATAACACCAGCACCGAATAAGGCAGCACACCCAACGCAACCAGTGCAATGACGCTCGCGCCGAATAGGAAAGCGCCCAGCTCCTGCTGGCGCCAATTGAGATCGTTGCGGATCGCATCCGGCGCGCGCCGGTAGGCGGGGTCAATCGTCAACGACGATGCGCGTTCCCACACAATTCTCCGCAACGGTGGAATCAAATAGGAAACCGGCGTCAGCAGCACAAACCGCGCGGCCAGTGCAATTGGAATCAAAAACGATAGCAACACATAAACTATCATTTCCGCCGGTTTGCGTGTGGCAAACGGCAGGTACTCGCCATCCGCGCTGGTGCCGTACACATCCGGTTTGTGATGGTCGTTATGCACGCCATCGTAAGTGAAAGACGGGATCATGAACGGGATGCCGCAAATGATGTTCCACACTAGGCGGAAATTCTTGAATGTGCCTTTTTTTAAATGCGCCAGTTCGTGCACGAAAATCGCCGAACGATACAACGCCAGCACGGCAACTACAAATCCGCCCAATTGCCACAACGAAAATGCGGGTGATAACAACGCGGTGAGAAACGCCGCCCAGCCCAGCGTGATGTGAAACAGAAAATCCGTCCAGTAAATCCACGGATTCGGCGTCATCAGGTCACGTACCAGATGATGTGCTTCGCGTAGCGGAAATTCTTTGACGTAAGGGGCTTTTTCTTCGGTCACGTGTCGTCTCGCCTTGTTTTGCTTAAGACCAGCAGGATTGAAGGTGATTCATAATGTGCTGATTGATCGCCGCATCGGTGGTATTGACTTGCCCCAAGCTCGGCATGGCGGGCCAGCCCGCGTCGATAAATTCCATCCCGGCAAACGGCTTGGGCTGTGCATAACGTGGAATCACATGAAAATGCACATCGGGATCGACCATCATCAGCATCAAATAATTGATTTTGTCATAGTGGAAGGCTTTTGCCAGTGCCGATTCAATTTGTCCGGTGACGGTGTGTAGTTCCGCGAAACTGGCCGGGCTCAGTTGCGAAAATGCCTGTGCCGGTTCATGTGCGGCCAGAACCAGCGCACCCAGTGTCGCCTGGGCTGGGCGTAGCATGACCGACCAGTATTGAAACGACCGGATAATCGTTTGCGGCGCGCCAAACTTGCGCATGGTGGCATTGAAATCGGATGGAATCGAATATTGCATTATGCGAATTTATTGACTGAAAATGATGCCTGCGCGGGATAGATCCTCGATAAAATCGATTTCACACCAGCGCAATCCGTTGATCGAGCAGGAATTGACCAGATGCTGCTTAGCCAGCCGGTCGATAATCGACAAATACCACGATTTCAGCTCCGCCGGATGACGCAACGCTTCTTCCACGGCTTGCCGGAATGTTTGCACACCGTTGCCGCGAAAATAGATCAGCCCGATGGATTCCGCGTTGACTTGATGCGGCGGCACGATTTTACTCACTTGTTGCACCCAGCCATCGGCGTTCAATTGCACTTTCATATCGTCGGCGTCGTAGCTATCCTTAAAATCCACACTCAGTGTAATGGGCGCGGATTCTGAATTCAAGACTTTGTCCAACAGCGCGGTTTCGATCACGGTATCGCCATTTAGTATCAAAAAATCGCTATCCATTTCGGTACGCGCAATCCAGCAGCTCGCCAGATTATCCGCCACCTCGTAAAAAGGATTGAATAGGATTCTAATCTTGGGATGATGGGCGTACCGTTGTTGCAGCAATTCCTCAATTTGCGCCACCTGGAAACCCGTGATAATGGTGACCTCTTCGACACCGGCCGCGAGCAAGGCGTCGATTTGCCAAGCCAGCACGGGTTTACCGGCAACCGGCAACAGGCATTTCGGGGTGTTCTCGGTCAGTGGCAGTAAGCGCCGCCCCTGCCCTGCGCTCAGGATGATGGCTTTGACCGGCTGTGTGGTTTGATTCGTCATAAATGAATGGATTTTAGGCAGCTTTGTATACAAAGCAATAATAGCGACGCTGCATTGTAACCAAGTTTGGATTTAGCGCGGTATTTTTAGAACGAGAGACTGTTGATCTGGCGCAATTCTGCAACAATGCGTTGCGTGGCGCGCAAAAAATCGTCCACTTGTTGAAGTGTGTTGTCACGGCCTAGACTGACACGCACCGCGCAGCGCGCGAGCATCGGATCGACTTGCATCGCCGCCAGCACATGGCTTTGCCCCGGATTCACACTGGAGCACGCTGCCCCGGCGGCAACGGCAAAACCGGCTTTGTCCAATTTAACCACTAGCGTATCGCCCTCGATATCCGGCAGCGCGAAATAACAGGTATTCGGAATGCGCGCCGCCTGTCCGCCGAAAATCGCCGCGCCCATGCCGGTCAACCCGGTTTCCAGCCGATCACGCAACTTAGCAACGTGCTGCGCGGTTTCCGCCAAGCGCGCGACGGCCAATTCGCACGCCACACCAAATCCCACAATTGCAGGCACATTCTCGGTGCCGGAACGCAAGCCATTTTCATGGCCACCCCCGTAAATCAATGGTTTCAACAGCAAGCGCTTATCGACGATCAACGCCGCCGCGCCTTTCGGGCCATAAACCTTGTGCGCCGACAACGTCATCGCATGCACTTTCAGCGCGGCAAAATCCACCGGAATTTTGCCCAATCCCTGAATCGCATCGGTGTGAACGTAAGCGCCATGCGAGCGCGCCAATTCGGCAATCGCAGCGACATCCTGGATCACGCCGGTTTCGTTATTCGCCAGCATGACCGACACCAGTCCCGGTTTATTCGCCTGCATCGCCGCAGTGGCGGCAGCGACATCGGCTTGCCCGTCCGCATTGACCGCCAATTGCTGCAACGGCCAAGGATCGCAACCACGCCGCGCAATCGCCTGCGCCGGTTTCAGCACACATGGATGCTCGATCGCGCTGATGAACAGATTCCCCGGTTTTAAACTATCCACCGCGCCGCGCACAAACAAATTGTTCGCTTCCGAACCGCCGCTGGTGAAAACCACCTGCACCGGCTGCACCCCAACCGCCTCCGCCACCTGCTTGCGCGCCTTATCGATCGCCCGCCGGGCATTGATCCCATAACTGTGACGGCTCGACGCATTACCGAATTCCTGCTGGAAATATGGCAGCATGGCTTCTAAAACCGCGTCATCAAGGCGGGTGGTGGCGTTGTGGTCGAAGTAGGTTGGTTCCATGAATTTCGCGGACGGTTAATTGGTAAAAACCGAATGATAAACCTTAAAGGAGTGTTACGACGAATGTGCGTTGACCAAAATCACATGCGCTTGCTGAATATTGTCGCGAAACTGTTCCGGGATTTCATCCCAGACGAATAAATCGACCCGGAACGGCAGCTGACTTTCTTCCAACGCTTCTTTCAACGCGGCGACTGCCCGCTTCTGCTCCACGGATGTAAAAACCGCCAAATCCAAATCGGATTGCGGACGCGCCGTTCCTTTGATGCGTGAACCGTAAACCCAGACCTTCACGTCCGGCAGATAGTCATTCAGCAGATCGATCAGGATTTTGCGCTGATCCGGCGTAATATCGATATCCTGCATTACTGCCCTGTTTGCTTGCTGAGTAATTGGTAGAGCGCAGTAGCATCGCGAATAAAATCGCCCATCAGCGACAAACACGCTTTGGCTTTTTCGCCGCTGTAATCGTGTGTGGTGTGGGTACGCGCTTCGGCGTAATCCAGCCATCGTTCAACAGCGGAAGGCAGCAAATTGTTTTCTGCAGCCAACCGGAAAATCGGCTTCGGACTGTTCGGCACTTCCGGAATACCCAATACTTCAACCAGGTAGCGTTTCAGTACTTTCCACAGGCAGTCATAACATACCTCAAAACGCTGAATCACCGACTCCGCGACCGCCTCCTGCATCAACTTAGGTAATGCAGGATCCAGCGATTGGTAATTCAGAAATTGCGCTTGCAAGTGATTGAGTGATTTCTGAAAGTATTGGTAGTCGATCATGGGTTACAAGCCAGACGGGATTTGGGGATTATAAACGAATACCCCGAGGAAAGAAGATGATGGCGGTAAAGGAGTGGATTCAATAAAACAAGAGGAAAGCCAACAACAGGAACATCTATCATTACAAAATGCTTGCTCTTCTACATACTACAATTGAGTTAATAAGTTCAAGATTAAAGTGGTGGTGGTTGTAGCTCTATCCCTACAGCTTTGAGTTTAGCTAGAGTATCACCGGTTTCATATACCCACTTTTTTGGCATAGTTTGTTTGTACTCAGAGTCAAGTCGTTTTTGTTCCTCTTGGGTTATACGTGCCACGCGCCAGTGCTTCTGCAGTAAGAGAGCTATTTCAGCCTTAGACAGTTTCCCATTTGCGAGAAGACGCTGTGTTTCATTGTAGAGAACTATGCATGGAACCAAATGCTCCAGCCGCGATGGCTCGTCTGCAATTGTCCCTGCTGAGCAGCCTTCAAGAATAAATTTCTCTTCAGGGTGTAATACATGCGAGAACACTCTTGAATGGAAACCGTATCCAGTTGGATTGGATTTGATGTTCAAGAAGTGATCAACCAACAGGAGGCATGTGGCGGTGATAAATTGAGTCATAAATGGAGCGCCTAACTAAATAGATAGAATCAGCTAAATAGCTAAGAATATCTGTATCAATTCGTTAACAAAGATACTCATATGTAATAGACAACTTTTTAACCGAACCCCTTCAGCACATCATCGGTAGAGAAATCGAATCAAGATCATCTACTGACCTCAGAAGCGATCTATTGATCCGATGCCGATGCTGCCGTTGCGTGAAGTTTGATGCCCAGCGCATGGATAACCTTCAAAATCGTATCAAAACTCGGGTTGCGATCGCCTGAAAGCGCTTTATACAGACTTTCGCGCGACAGACCGGAATCGCGCGCTATTTGCGACATGCCTTGGGCGCGCGCGATGTTACCCAGTGCCCGGGCGATGAAGGCGGCGTCGTCACCGGCCTCTTCAAAGCATGCTTCGAGATAAGCGGCCATTTCCTCAGGGGTTCTCAGATGTTCGGCAACATCGAATGGTGTCGTATGTAGTTTGCTATCGGTCATTTGTTTTCCTGTAAGTCATGTATCAAGCGCAGAGCGGTTTTGATGTCGTCCGATTGGCTGCGTTTATCGCCGCCCGCCAGTAAAATAATCAATTTATTTCCAAAAGACTTGAAATACACCCGGTAGCCTGGGCCATAGTCAATTCGCATTTCGGAAACGCCTTCGCCAACCGGTTTTACATCGCCGGGATTGCCCATTGCCAGACGTTCAATCCGAACCAAGATACGCGATCTGGCGCGAATATCGTGCAAGCCGTTCAGCCAATCAACAAATACCTTGGTTTTTCTTATTTCCAGCATCGGTCAAGTGTAGCTATCTGGCTACAGTCCGTCAACACAATAAAAAACTCAAAATATCAAGGTATCAATACGCCACCGGCAGCGGATCCAAACTGCGCCATAAATACCACGTGGCGACCGAGCGCCACGGCTCCCAGGGCTTGGCGAGTTCGAGCATGGTTTTTTTGTCGACCGGTTGTTTATCAAGGTAGTGCAGGCTTATTGCGCGTTGCAGGCCGATGTCGTCGAGCGGCAGCACATCCGGGCGATGCAGATGGAAGATCAGGAACATTTCCGCGGTCCAGCGTCCAATCCCTTTGACCTGAATCAGTTGTTTGATGATGCTTTCATCGTCCAAATCTTCCCACGCCGTTTCATTCAAATCCCCTTCGCGGAAGTGCCGCGATAAATCGTGCAGGTAGATGACCTTTCTTGCGGACAATCCGCACGATCTGAGTAATTCCTGCTCGGCTGCGGCGATGGTGTGCGGCGTGATGTCCGGGATCGCACCGATCACTTTTTGCCAGACGCTTTCGGCGGCTTTGACGGAAATTTGCTGACCGACGATGGAACGTGCGAGTGTTGTGAACGCGCAGCCGCGTGAGATTAATGTGGCATCGGGAAACTGCTCGATCAATTGTTGCATGACGGGATCGCATGTCGCCAATTCTTGTGTGGCTTGTGTCCAGTATTGGGGTGTCATTGCAATGTCAAAGTGGGAAATTAAAGCCGTGCAGTGTGCAGTTTTTTGCCGGTGTAAACAAGCCTGCCTGAATTCATTTCTTCAGCAAAATTGACAGTTCACATTTCATTTTTCTTCTATCTATCTTATTTATTTGAACATTTTACTGCCCATTTGATGGCAATCCGCACCACGTTTAAGTCTTTGTCGTATAACTATAAAAACCCAATTACTTGCTTGACTAACAGGGATTTTTTGATTAAAGTGGGAAGTGGTGGGGAAATGTGGGAAAATTTGGTGAGCCTTGATGAATTTTTCCTTAATTTGAGGAGACAGCATGTTTCGTGGCGTCACGCAACTTAGTCTTGATGCAAAAGGTAGGCTTGCGATACCCGCAAGATACCGTGGCGAGCTGATGTCTACCTGCTCAGGGCATTTGATCGTCACTGTCGATCCTTCAAAATGTTTATTGATTTATCCTCAGCCAGCCTGGGAACCGATAGAGCAAAAACTCAATAATCTTTCTAGTTTTGATTCGAAGACCCGCAATTTGCAGCGGCTGCTGGTAGGTAATGCCAGCGATGTCGAAATGGATGCTGCTGGCCGCATTTTGCTGCCGCCGCCGCTGCGCCTTTTTGCCGGTTTATCCAAGGATGTGGTTTTGGTTGGCCAGGGGGCTAAGTTTGAATTGTGGGATGAAGTGCAATGGAATGTACAAATTGAAGAAGCGCTGGCTTTTAAAGATGGCGATATGCCGCCTGAGCTGGAAGGCTTCTCGCTGTAATTGAAGCGGTAGCAGCGATTCATGCACATTTCGGTGTTGTTGCACGAGGCGGTCGATGCATTGGCCATCAAACCGGATGGTGTGTATGTAGATGCGACGTTCGGGCGCGGCGGGCATAGCCGCTTGATTTTGTCTCGACTGGGGGAGCATGGCCGGTTAATCGCCTTGGATAGAGATCCGGTTGCGGTGATGTCGGGCGAGGCCATTGAGGACAAACGGTTTTGTATCCGGCACGGCAGTTTCTCGCAATTGCGGCAGATCATGCAAGAGTTGGGAATCACCAGAATAAACGGTGTTTTGCTCGATTTGGGCGTGTCGTCGCCGCAGCTGGAGGAAATTTCGCGCGGTTTCAGCTTCCGTGCCGATGGTCCGCTCGACATGCGCATGGATACAACGAAGGGTCAAACGGCGGCGGAGTGGCTGGCGACAGTCGCAGAAGATCAACTGGGATGGGTGATCAAGGAATATGGCGAAGAACGGTTTGCTCGGCAGGTTGCAAGAGCGGTTATTGTGGCAAGAGCGCGGCAGCCTATTGTTACCACATCACAACTTGCCGAGATTGTCGCAACGGTTTTGCGTTCGCGGCAACGCCAGCGGGAAATTGTGCGGCATCCGGCGACGCGCACTTTTCAGGCGATACGGATCTATCTCAACCAGGAGCTTGAGGAATTGTCGCTCGTTTTGCCGCAGTGTGTGGAGTTGTTGAATCCGGGCGGACGGTTGGTGGTGATCAGTTTTCACTCTTTGGAGGATCGCATGGTCAAACTATTTATGCGCAAAGCTGCCAGCATGGACGAACTGCCTCGCGGCGTCCCGCTGCAAGAAAAGGATCTGCTGCGTTTCAGCAATCAAACGTTACGCGTGATCGGCCGGGCGGTGCGTCCGGGGGAGCAGGAAGTGGCGGAAAATGCGCGCGCCAGAAGTGCGGTGATGCGTGTGGCTGAAAGAGTAACCATAAACGGGTAACAGAATGTTCAAACTGAACATTTTTCTGGTTTTTATATTGATCGCGAGTGCGCTGGGCGTGGTGACCTCGCAGCACATGGTGCGCAAACTGTTTATGGCGCTAGAAAATGAAAAAGGAATCGAGCGCAAGCTGGATGTGGAATGGGGAAGATTGCAACTGGAACAAAGCACATTAATCATGCACGGGCGGATTGAGCAGATTGCGAAAGAGCGGTTGAGTATGACCGTACCCGCCGCTTCCAGCATACAAATCATATCCATTAACGATGCAGAAAACCGCTTGAACACGGAAGGGTTAAAACCATGATTAAACCCGAAGTACGGCAAATCAAATTATCGGGGTGGCGCTCCTTGCTGCTGTTCGGTTTGCTGGTGCTCGGTTTGATCAGCTTGGCGGGACGTGCGGCCTATTTGCAGGGAATGCACCATGATTTTCTCCAAGAAAAAGGAGAATCGCGCTATAGCCGTGTTGTGGAAATGAACGCCGATCGCGGCATGATTACCGACCGCAATGGCCATATTCTGGCAATCAGTTCACCGGTCGCCTCCGTTTACGTTGATCCGAAAATGATCGATATCAAGCCGGAGCAATTGAAGCAATTAGCCGGTTTGCTCGAGATGGATAGCGCCGAGATCGATGCCCGCATCCACCGGGAAAATAGCCGGTTTGTATACTTGAAGCGCCAAGTGGTGCCGGATATCGCCGATAAGATCATGAAGTTGAAGATCAAAGGCATCTATTTTGCCAGCGAATCCAAACGCTACTATCCGGAAAGCGAATTTGCCGCGCATGTACTCGGTTTTACCGATATCAACGACGAAGGCCAGGAAGGCGTAGAGCGCGGCTGGCAGGATAAACTCGCGGGCGAGCTGGGGCGCCGCCGTGTGCTTAAGGATAATAAAGGACAGATCATCGAGGATGTGGAAAACATCCGTCCGCCCAAGCCTGGCGAGGATTTGGTGTTGTCCATCGATAGAAGAATTCAGTATCGCGCCCATGCGGAATTAAAAGAAGCGGTGCTCGCCAATAACGCCAAGGCGGGCAGCATCGTTGTGCTGGATGCGCAAACCGGTGAGATCTTGGCTCTGACCAATTTACCGGCGTACAACCCGAACCGGCGATCATCGATTACCAATGAGCGGCTGCGTAACCGGGCGCTGATCGATACATTCGAGCCGGGCTCGACACTAAAGCCTTTCACCGTGGCGATTGCGATGGAAATCGGCAAAGTTAATGCCAATACGGTGCTGCAAACCGCGCCTGGAATGTGGCAGGTGGGCAGAAAAACCATCCGCGATGTCAGCAACAAAGGCGAACTGACCGTCGCGCAAATCATTCAGCAGTCGAGCAACGTCGGTACGGCAAAAATCGCGTTATCGCTCGAATCGCAAACGATGTGGGAGATGTTTAACCGCTCCGGGTTTGGCACGTTGACGAATTCGGGTTTTCCCGGAGAAGCCAGCGGAATTTTGCGCCCGTACAATAAATGGCGTCCGATTGAGCAAGCTACGATGTCGTACGGTCACGGCATATCTACCAGCCTGATGCAATTGGCGCGCGCTTACACGATTTTTGCCAGCGGCGGTGAATTGAAACCGATCTCGCTCTTGAAACAAAACATGCCGGTGATGGGGCAACGCGTCATCTCGCGCGATACCGCACAAGCGATGAACCGTATGCTGGAGATGGCGACCAAACCCGGCGGCACGGCGCCGCTGGCGCAGATCAGCGGTTACCGCGTGGCTGGCAAAACGGGAACAGCGCATAAATTGATCGATGGTCAATACGCCAATAAGCGTTATATTTCAACGTTTGTCGGCTATGCACCGGCATCGAATCCGCGCCTGATCATCGCCGTGATGATCGATGAGCCTTCCGCCGGAAAATATTTCGGCGGTGCCGTAGCAGCGCCGGTGTTCAGTAATGTCATGTCCGGTGCTTTGCGCATCTTGAATATTCCGCCGGATGCACCGGCTAATAATGTCGTTACCTTTACCGCAACCCCTGAAATGGGTGATGAAGGATGACTGCGATGACGATCAAGAAAAAAACATTCCGGTTGTTTGATTATCATCGGTTGGATGAGCTGGGTGTCCCGGTTATAAATCTGGTTACGGATAGCCGCCAGATACAGCCCGGCGATACATTCCTGGCCTATGCCGGTGATATCACCGATGGGCGCAAATTTATTCCGCAAGCCATTGCTGCGGGTGCCAATGCGGTTTTGTGGGATCCGCAGAATTTCAAGTGGAACCCCGAATGGCGGATTCCGGCGTTGGCAATCGATGAGTTGAAGGCTAAAGCGGGATTGATTGCCAGCCATGTTTATGATCAGCCATCGGAGAAATTATGGATGATCGGGATTACCGGTACCAACGGCAAGACATCGTGCAGCCACTGGTATGCGCAAGCTATGACCAGCCTGGGTAAAAAAACAGCGGTGCTGGGAACACTGGGAAATGGTTTTTGCGGTGCATTGGAAGCGGCGGAAAATACAACGCCCGATGCCGCGGTGCTGCAACGTTCGCTGGCGCGATTTGTTGAACAGGGCGCGCATGGCGTGGCGATGGAAGTATCTTCGCACGGCCTGGTGCAGGGGCGGGTTAACGGCACCACATTCGCGATTGCCGTGCTGACCAATGTGTCGCGCGATCATCTGGATTATCACCCGGATATGGATGCTTATGCCGCAGCCAAGGCGCGTTTGTTTTTCTGGCCCGGATTACAGTACGCGGTTGTCAATATGGACGACGTGCTGGGTGTGGAGTTATCGCGGCAATTTACCAATAAACGCACGAAATTAATTGGTTATGGATTTCATTGTCCGGAAGAGTTGCATGCAAGCCAGTTGAGAATGGTATATGGATCCAATTTGAAAGTTGATCTTCAAGGTCTGGAGTTTGATGTTGAATTTGAGGATAATCGCGAACATTTGAGAATCGGTTTGCTGGGTAAATTTAACGCATCGAACTTGCTGGCTGTCGTGGCGGCAATGCTGGCAAGCGGAATCCGATTGCCGGACGCAGTCCGGGCGCTGCACAGTGTGCAATCCATTCCGGGCCGGATGGAAAAATACGAAGGGATTGACCAGCCGATTGTTATCGTCGATTACGCCCATACTCCCGATGCCCTGGAAAAAGTGCTGTGCACGTCACGCGAGCTTTTGCGCAGCGCACAATCGAAAAAGCGGACATCCGGACGGAATGCGCGGCTGTTTTGCGTGATCGGTTGCGGCGGTGACCGGGATAAAGGCAAACGTGCGATGGTGGGCGAGGTTGCCACGCGCTTGGCGGATGAAGTCATTTTTACCAGCGATAATCCGCGTACGGAAGATCCCTTGAGCATTATTAAAGACATCACAGCAGGAGCAGGCGCGGACAATTACCAGATTGAGAGCGACCGGGCGCTGGCCATTTATCAGGCCATCGCCAATGCGCAGCACAACGACATCGTGTTGATCGCAGGCAAAGGTCATGAAAAGTATCAGGAAATACAAGGACGGAAAATTCCTTTCAGTGATGCCGACATTGTGCAGCAGGTGCTGAAAGATTTGGCCCGGAAAGTGCGGGTGCAATCATGATGACGATCCGGGAAGCGGCGCAAGTATTGCAGGCCGGATGGAACGGGCAAGACGGGCTATTTACCGGAGTGAGCACGGACAGCCGCACGCTCAAGCCGGGCGATTTATTTGTGGCGTTAACCGGCGAAAGATTCGATGGCAGTGAATTTGTCGCAAGCGCCAAGGAAAAAGGCGCCGCCGCTGCGCTGGTTCCGCAATCGGTTAGTGAAAATGCTTTATCCGCCGGGGTTCCATTGCTGCGCGTGCAAGATACGCGCTTAAGCCTGGGGCAATTGGCCGCGTATTGGCGCAACCGCTTTACGCTGCCGCTCATCGCCGTAACCGGCAGCAACGGCAAGACCACGGTCAAGGAAATGATTGCTGCGATATTGCGTCAAGCGACCGCAGGCGATGAAGTCACCATGGCTGCGCCTGCGGAGCAAATTTTGGCCACCGAAGGGAATCTGAATAACGATATCGGCGTGCCGCTGATGTTGCTGCGTTTACGGCCACAGCATCGTTATGCGGTAATCGAGATGGGCATGAATCATGTGGGCGAGATCGGTTACCTGGCTCAGCTGGCAAAACCGGGTGTTGCCGTCATTACCAATGCGGGTGCTGCGCATATCGAAGGATTGGGTTCCGTTGAAACGGTTGCCCGCGCCAAGGCGGAGATATTTGCCGGATTGGATCAACAGGGAACGGCGGTGATCAATGCGGATGATCGCTTTGCTGCTTTGTGGCGGGAATGCGCCGGTGCACGCAAGATTGCCGATTTTGGTTTGCGCGAGAAAGCGCTGGTGAGTGCCAAGTATCAAGCAGACCGGCTGAGCAACAGGATTCAGCTGAAATTGCCGGATGGCATTGTGGAAGTGAAGTTACAGGCTCCCGGGGTGCATAACGTCTATAACGCATTGGCAGCGGCGGCAGCGGCTATCGCAGCGGGTATCGGGAAAGCGTCGATTGCCGCTGGACTCGAATCGTTTCAGGGTGTGAAGGGGCGGTTGCAGAAAAAATCCGGTTTGCACCATGCGCTGCTGATTGATGATACCTACAACGCCAATCCGGAATCCGTGCGCGCCGCTCTTGCGGTGCTGGCTGCCACGACGGGGAAAAAAATACTGGTGCTCGGCGATATGGGCGAATTGGGTAAGTCCGCCATCGATCTGCATCGTACGATCGGGCGCGATGCGCGCAATGCCGGATTAGATCAATTATTCACGCTGGGCGAGCTGAGCGCTTATGCCACCGAAGCATTCGGCAAGGGCGCGCGGCATTTCAATGATATCGACGAATTGCTGCATGCGACGGAAAGCTTGCTGGCGGATGATGTGACTTTGCTGGTAAAAGGGTCGCGCTTTATGCGCATGGAGCGGGTGGTGCGGCAACTGGAGCAACCGAGGGAGCCGTCATGCTGCTGACACTTTCACAATGGCTGGCGCAGGACATTCGTGCATTCAATGTATTCAGTTATATTACGCTCCGCACGGTGATGGCTACGCTGACCGCCCTGGTCATTTCCTTCATCATCGGCCCGATGATGATCCGTAAACTGACGGCTTACAAAATCGGACAATCGGTGCGTGACGACGGCCCGCAAACGCATCTGGTCAAAGTCGGCACACCCACGATGGGCGGCGCTTTGATTCTCATGGCGATCGTATTGACGACTCTCTTATGGTCGGACCTGAGCAATCGCTATGTTTGGGTAGTGCTCGCTACTACGCTGGGATTCGGTGTGATCGGCTGGGTCGATGATTACCGCAAAGTGGTTTACCGCAATCCGAAAGGATTGTCTGCGCGCGCTAAATTTTTCTGGCAATCGCTGATCGCGCTGGCGGTTGCGCTGTATCTGGCGTCGATCGCGGAAATTCCGGCGCAAACCGATATGATTGTGCCTTTCTTCAAGGAAGTGGCGGTTCCATTGGGTGTCACCGGCTTTGTCATACTGACTTATTTTGTCATTGTCGGCACCAGCAATGCGGTCAATCTCACCGATGGCCTGGATGGTCTGGCCATCATGCCGACGGTCATGATCAGCAGCGCGCTGGCGGTTTTTGCTTACGCCGCCGGGCACGTGGTATTTGCCAAGTATCTGGGCATTCCTTATATCCCCAATGCGGGGGAATTGGCTATATTCTGCGGCGCCATGGCTGGTGCCGGACTTGCCTTTTTGTGGTTTAACGCTTATCCCGCCGAAGTTTTCATGGGTGACGTCGGCGCCTTGGCGCTGGGTGCGGCATTGGGAATCGTCACCGTCATCGTGCGGCAAGAGATTGTGCTGGTGATTATGGGCGGCGTTTTTGTCGTGGAAGCGCTGTCTGTGATGCTGCAGGTGGCCTCGTTTAAGCTGCTGGGCAAGCGGGTATTCCGCATGGCGCCATTGCATCATCATTTTGAATTAAAAGGCTGGAAAGAAAATCAGGTGGTGGTCCGGTTTTGGATCATCACCTTTATTTTAGTATTGGTTGGATTGTCGACATTAAAATTACGATGAATGTGCAAGATAAAACAGTTCTAGTGCTGGGGATGGGTGAAACCGGCTTGTCCATGGTGAAATGGTTGCTACGTCAGGGTGCCGCGGTGCGCGCTGCGGATAGCCGTTCCGAGCCGCCCAATTGGCAGCAAATCAGCGCGGGATTTCCGTCCGTGCAGCTGCATAAAGGCAAATTCACGACATCCATTTTTAATGATATCGATATGATCGCCATCAGCCCCGGTGTTCCGATGGCCGATCCGTGCGTGCAGCAAGCGGTGCAACGCGGCGTGCCGGTCATTGGCGATATGGTGCTTTTTTCCTGGGCGCTGGAGCAAAGCAACCGGCCCAAACCGAAAGTTGTCGCCATTACCGGGTCGAATGGAAAAACCACGGTGACGGCAATGACCGGCGCAATGTTGAAGAAATCCGGCTGGAATGTGGAAGTGGCGGGAAATATCGGTCCCGCCGTACTGAATGCGTTGATGCAGCGGATCGATGCGGGCGATTGGCCGCAGGCTTGGGTGCTGGAAACATCCAGCTTTCAATTGGAAACGACGCACAATTTGAATGCGGATGTAGCGACTGTGCTGAATTTGAGCGAAGACCATTTGGATCGCTATACCGGCATGCGCGATTACGCAACCGCCAAAGCCAGAGTGTTTCTGCATGAGAAGGCCGGTAAAGGCATACAGGTGTTAAATCGCAACGATCCCGGTGTCTGCGCGATGGCACTGCCGGACAGAAAACAAATTACTTTTGGCGTCGATGAACCGCCCAGCCATACCGATTTCGGTCTCATGCACGACGGCGACGATTTGTGGCTGATGGAAGGCGATGTGCAATTAATGAAAACTTCCGAGCTGGTTGTCAACGGCTTGCATAACGCGGTCAATGCGCTGGCGGCATTGGCCATGTGCCGCGCCTTGGGTGTGGCCATCGATCCGCTGTTGACCGCGTTGCGCGAATTTCGCGGCCTGCCGCATCGCATGGAAAAAGTCGCTGCGTTTAACGGCGTTACTTTCTTTGATGACTCCAAAAGCACCAATGTCGGTGCCACTGTAGCTGCATTAAGCGGCATGAAGCAGAACGTCATATTAATCGCAGGTGGCGACGGCAAGGGACAGGATTTCTCGTATCTGAGGGAAGCGGTTGCCAATAATGCCCGTGCCGTGGTGCTGATTGGACGGGATGCAAACATGATTGCGAATGAATTGAAAGACTGCGGTGTGCCATTGCATTTTGCCGTGACCATGGAAGAAGCCATGCAAAAGAGTTTCTTGTTGGCGCAATCCGGTGATGTGGTGTTGCTTTCGCCGGCCTGTGCCAGTTTTGACATGTTTAGAAATTATATCCACCGCGCGGAAGTGTTCGTTGCAGCGGTCAAGGATATGGAAAACAAATTTTTCAGTTTCGGACAGAAAAAACATTAACCGATGATTTATCAGGCAACCCAACAGAAACCAAGAGTCATGGCCGATTTCGATCAGGCGCTGGTGTGGTCGGCTTTGCTGCTGTTGAGTATTGGTTTGGTCATGATTTATTCCGCTTCGATTGCCATTGCCGAAGCGCAATTCGGCGCTGATCGCGCCGGTCATTATTTGTTGCGGCATAGCGCATACCTGGGTGTCGGATTGTTGTTGGGATTGATCGCCTTTCAAGTACCGATGCAGATGTGGCAAAAATATGTGACTTATCTGCTCATGCTGAGCATTTCGTTGCTGATACTGGTGTTGATTCCGGGCATTGGCCATGAAGTGAACGGCAGTCAGCGCTGGATTTCGTTGTATGTGGTGAATATTCAGCCGTCCGAATTTATGAAGTTTTGCATGGTGCTGTACGCTGCGGACTATGTTAATCGTAAGGCAGCTGATCTGAATTCTTTCTTCAAAGGATTTTTGCCCATAACGGCAGTGTTATCCATTGTCGGTGCTTTGCTGCTGCTGGAACCGGATTTCGGCGCATTCTTTGTGGTGACGGCACTGGCGATGTCGATTTTGTTCCTCGGCGGCGTCAGCTTGAAAATATTCATCAGCCTGATTGCTATCCTGGCATTCGGTTTGTATGAATTGATTTTAAGCTCGCCGTACCGGCTAAATCGCGTGATTGCTTTTATGGATCCATGGGCCGATCCCTACGGCAAAGGCTATCAGCTCAGTCATGCGTTGATCGCATTCGGGCGCGGCGAGTGGCTTGGTGTGGGTCTGGGCGGCAGTGTTGAGAAACTGTTTTATCTGCCCGAAGCGCACACCGATTTCTTATTGTCGGTGCTGGCCGAAGAATTGGGTTTTGCCGGTGTGGCTACCGTGATCGTATTGTTTATCTGGCTCATTACACGCGCATTTGTTATTGGCCGTCTGGCGGCCAGGCTGGGCAGTCCTTTCGCGGCATTGGTGGCGCAGGGTATCGGTATTTGGATCGGTGTGCAGGCGCTGATCAACATGGGCGTCAATATGGGTGTCTTGCCTACGAAAGGGCTGACACTACCGCTGCTGAGTTTTGGTGGTAGCAGCATTACGGCGAATTGCATCGCATTGGCGGTTTTACTGCGTATCGACTGGGAAAACCGGCAGCGGCTGCGGGGGCTGAACGTATGAGCGCGCACACCATTTTAATTATGGCAGGCGGTACCGGCGGACATGTGTTTCCAGGTTTGGCGGTGGCTGATTACTTGCGGCAAGCCGGTTGGCGCGTGGTTTGGCTGGGAACCGAGGCTGGAATGGAATTAAAACTGGTGCCGCAACGGGGTTATGAAACCGAAATAATCAGTTTTTCCGGATTGCGGGGTAAACGGTTGGCCACGTGGTTACTATTGCCGCTGCGTTTGCTTAAGGCGTTCTGGCAGAGCCTGCGGATTATTCAACGCGTGAAGCCGGATGTGGTTCTGGGCATGGGCGGTTATCCGGCTTTTCCGGGTGGCATGATGGCCTCGCTGCTCAACAAACCATTGGTGATTCATGAGCAGAATTCGGTCGCCGGGTTAACCAATAAAATCCTGGCGAAGCTGGCGGATAAAATTTTTCTCGGTTTTCCCGGCGCTATCCGAGGCGATCAGGATAAAACGGTTTGTTCCGGTAATCCGGTGCGATCGGAAATTACACGCATAGAAGCGCCGGAGAAACGCTTCCAGGAACGGCAGGGCAAGTTGAATGTGCTCGTCGTGGGCGGCAGCCTGGGGGCGCAAGTTCTGAATACCGTGGTACCGCAAGCGCTTAAATTAATAGCGGAGAATGTGCGCCCGGCAGTGGTGCATCAAACGGGGACGGCGCAAATGGAAACGGTCAAAACGGCCTATCAAGCACTGCAATTGGATGGCGAAGTGACAGCGTTTATCGACGATATGGCCAAACGCTACGCGGACTGCGACGTGGTGTTGTGCCGCGCCGGTGCGTTGACAGTCGCGGAATTAAGCGCGGCCGGGGTCGCCAGCATCCTGGTGCCGTATCCGCATGCCGTCGACGATCATCAAACCGGCAATGCGCAATTTCTTTCCCGTCATGGCGCTGCTGTGTTGTTGCCGCAGCATGAATTGACCGCGCAAAAGCTGGCGGATTTATTGACGGATTTAACCCGGGAAAAATTGCTTGACATGGCGATGGCAGCGCACAGTCAGGCAAAACCGCAAGCAACCCGGATCGTGGCTGAAGGTTGTATCGAATTGAGCGGAGCACTGCATGAAGCATAAAGTCAAACATATCCATTTTGTCGGGATTGGCGGCGCGGGCATGAGCGGTATCGCCGAGGTTTTTGTCAACCTGGGGTATCAGGTCAGCGGCTCCGACTTGATGAGTAATCCGGTGACGCAGCGTTTGGCCAGGCTCGGCATCAAGGTTTATGCGGGTCATGCTAGCGAGCAAATTGCCGGAGCGGATGTCGTGGTGACCTCCACGGCGGTGAAACCGGACAATCCGGAAGTGGTCGCCGCCAAAAACAAAAATATTCCCGTCGTGCCGCGCGCCATGATGCTGGCGGAGCTGCTGCGCCTGCGCAGCGGTATCGCGATTGCCGGCACGCATGGAAAAACCACCACGACCAGCTTGATTGCCAGCATTCTGGCGGCGGCGGATATGGACCCGACGTTTGTCATCGGTGGAAAACTGGAAGCGGCGGGTTGTCATGCCAAACTGGGCAGCGGTGAGTTCATCGTTGTTGAAGCGGATGAATCGGATGCTTCGTTTTTGTATTTGCAGCCGATGCTCGCCGTCGTGACGAACATCGATGCGGATCATATGGAAACCTACGGTCACGACTTCAGCCGCTTGAAGCAAACTTTTGTCGATTTCGTGCAGCACTTGCCTTTTTACGGCATGGCGGTGGTTTGTATGGACGATGCCAATATCCGCGAAGTCATGCCGTCGATTACCAAACCGATCACCACGTACGGTTTGTCCGAAGAAGCGCAAGTACGCGCCATCGATATCCGGCAAGATCATCACCGGATGAGATTTACTGCGGTGGTCGGTGTGAACGGTTCCGCCCGCAAACTGGATATCACGCTGAATCTGCCCGGTTTGCATAACATTCAGAATGCCCTGGCGGCAATTGCGGTCGCCAATGAAATCGGCGTGCCGGATAGCGCCATCGTCAAAGCGTTGGCGGAATTCAAAGGGGTTGAAAGACGCTTCCAGCAATACGGCGATATCCGCTTCAGCGGACAGAAAAGTTTTGCGCTGGTGGATGACTATGGCCATCATCCGGCGGAAATGGAAGCAACCATCAAAGCGGCACGCGGTGCGTTTCCAGGCCGCCGCCTGGTAGTGGCTTTTCAGCCGCATCGCTATACGCGCACACGGGATGTATTCGAGGATTTCACCCGCGTGTTATCGCAAGTGGACGTGTTGCTGCTCACGGAAGTTTATCCCGCGGGTGAAGAGCCGATTGTCGCAGCGGATAGCAAATCGCTGGCGCGCTCTATCCGGGTGCAGGGCAAAGTGGAACCGATTTATATCGAGGAAGTGGATGATTTACCGGCAGCGATACTGGATATCGTGCAGGACGGTGATGTTGTGCTGGTGATGGGCGCGGGTTCGGTAGCGAGAGTGGCGCCGCACATTGCGCAAATGGGAAAGAAGCTGACCGTGGTTAATGGCTATGAATGCTGAGGATTGATGAGACATGACCGCTTTGCCGCAAAATACGAGATTTGCCATGCCGATAGCCGACCACACAACCGGTGAGACAGGCGTGTCCGCATTGCGGGGCGAAATGCGCCTTGCTGAGCCGATGAGCAAACATACAACCTGGCGCGCGGGAGGTTATGCGGATCGTTACTACCAACCGGCGGATCTGGATGATTGGGCGGATTTTCTGCGTGCATCGCCGCATGAAGTCATCCATGTGATTGGACTGGGTAGCAATTTGCTGGTCAGGGACGGCGGGCTGCGTGGCACGGTGGTGGCGTTGCATGCGCGCTTAAACGATTTGCGCTTGATCGAGCAGAATCAATCCGGCGGGCTCATCTACGCGAGTGCCGGTGTGGCCTGCGCCAAAGTAGCCCGGTTTGCCGCCAAACATCATCTGGCCGGTGCGGAGTTTCTGGCCGGAATACCGGGCACGGTTGGCGGCGCGTTGGCGATGAATGCCGGATGCTACGGTTCTGAAACCTGGGAAATCGTGGCGCAAGTGGAGATCATCAAGCGCAACGGGGAAATCGTAATGCGCCAGCCCGGTGAATACGCGATTGGTTATCGCAGTGTGAAACGGCACAGCGAACCGGCTGGTACGATGGAAGCCGAATGGTTTACCGGCGCCTATTTCCGTTTGGCGCAAGGCGATCAGATGCAATCGCGGCAACGCATCAAGGAGTTGCTGGCGCAGCGGGTAGCCGGTCAACCGCTCAATCTGCCGAATGCCGGTTCGGTATTTCGCAATCCGCCGGGAGATTATGCGGCGCGTTTGATTGAAGCGTGTGGTTTGAAGGGATGCCACATTGGCGGCGCGATGGTGTCGCCCAAGCATGCCAATTTTATTGTCAATACCGGCGCTGCCAGCGCGGCGGATATTGAGGCGCTGATCATGATGGTGCAAAGCAGGGTTAAAAAAGCAATGGCCATCGCGTTGATTCAGGAAGTCCGGATCATCGGTGATGCCAGGAGGCTGACGTAATGGCCGCGCAGCAATTCGGCAAAGTTGCGGTTCTGCTGGGCGGCCGGTCGGCCGAGCGGGAAATATCGCTGCAAAGCGGACAAGCTGTTCTGGATGCATTACTACGCAGCGGTGTCGATGCGTATCCTTTCGATCCGGCGGAGCAAGCCATGGAAAAACTGCTGCAACAAGGTTTCGATAGAGTCTTTATCGCGTTGCACGGCCGTTTTGGCGAGGATGGCACGATCCAGGGCGCGTTGGAGTTAATGGGATTACCGTATACCGGCAGCGGTGTGATGGCCAGCGCATTGGCGATGGATAAATGGCGCACCAAATTGATCTGGCAGGCAGCCGGTATTCAATCGCCGCGCTACGCAGTGTTGCAAGCGGATAGCGATTTTGAACAAGTCGCCGGGACATTGGGTTTGCCGCTGATCGTCAAACCAGCGCGGGAAGGCTCAACCATCGGCTTGAGCAAAGTGAAGCACAAGCAAGATTTGGCAAAAGCGTATCAACTGGCTGCTGAGCACGATGCACTGGTGCTCGCGGAAGAATTTATTGCCGGTAAGGAACTGACCGTGGCGATTCTGGGTGAAACGCCGCTGCCGGTGGTGCGGATTGAAATTGCGGGTGAGCTTTACGATTATGAAGCGAAGTATCTCTCTAATGAGACGAAATACTTCTGCCCGAGCGGTTTACCGATGGAATTGGAAACGGCGATTCAGAGAGAAGCGTTAAAGGCATACCAGATGCTGGGTTGTCAGGGCTGGGGAAGGGTTGATCTGATTTTGAGTGAAACCAATCAGTTTTATTTTCTCGAAGCCAATACTTCGCCCGGCATGACCGGCCACAGTTTGGTGCCGATGGCGGCAAGAACAGCCGGAATCCCGTTTGAGGATCTGGTTTTGAGAATATTGGATCTGGCTCATGTGGAATAACCATCACGCCTTGAATTTGTTATCCAGAATATTGCTCACTTTGGTGGCAATGGCGGTGCTGTATGCGATCAGTTTGCAACTCATCCAGCCACCGTTGTTCCCCATCAAAGAGATTAATGTGCAAGTTATTCACGGGAAAGAGAAAAATAAAGCGGAGTTACAGCACGTGACGCGCGAGCAAATTGAACAGCTGGTCAAGGATGAAATTGCAGGAAATTTTATTTCGGTAAATCTCACTGAAGTGCGCGAAGCTTTTGTAAAATTACCCTGGGTGCGTGAGGCCAGAGTGAAAAGAGAGTGGCCGCATGGTTTGAATGTGACACTGGAAGAGCATGAGGCCTTGGCCTACTGGGGGAGTCATGCCTTGGTCAATACGCATGGTGAGGTGTTCCGGGTGACGGCTGATGCTGATTTGCCGGTGTTTACCGGCCCTAATGAGGCCAGCGCGCATGAAGTGGCGCAGAAATTCCGGCGTTTTAACAAGATACTGACGCCATTGCAGCAGCATATCGCGGAAATAAGCCTGACGCCGCGCTATGCCTGGCGTCTGCAATTGAATACCGGAACGGTTCTGGAATTGGGGCGGAATGAGATTGAAGAGAGATTGGTTCGTTATGTTTCAGTATATAACCACAGTATTGCGCGGTTAAATCAGCAAGAACCATTGGCGTATGTCGATTTGCGCTATCCCAATGGTTTTGCCATCCGCATGCCTGAAGTGATGCAACAAGTACCACGTAAATCCGGCGCGAGGAGAGAAACGTGAGACCACGGAGATGGGATTAGATGAATAAAGCTCGAGAAAATAGAAATTTGATTGTCGGTCTGGATATTGGCACATCGAAAATTGTTGCCATTGTCGCTGAGGTGGTTCCGGAAGGCGGTTTTGAAGTGATCGGTTTGGGCAGCCATCCATCGCGCGGATTGAAAAAAGGTGTTGTGGCCAATATCGAGACGACGGTGAATGCGATTCAGCGCGCACTGGAAGAAGCGGAACTGATGGCGGATTGCAAGATACATGAAGTGTATACCGGCATCGCCGGTAGCCATATCAAAGGTTTTAATTCCGATGGCATGGTGCCCATTAAGGATAAAGAAGTTACCGAAAAAGATGTCGAGCGCGTCATGGAAGCGGCCAAAGCGGTCAATATTCCGGCCGATCAGCAGATTCTGCATATTCTGAACCAGGAATTCATCATCGACGGCCAGGAAGATGTGCGTGAACCGGTGGGCATGAGCGGCATACGGCTGGAAGTGAAAGTGCATATTGTCACGGGCGCAGTTTCGGCGGCGCAGAATATCGTCAAGTGCGTGCATCGCTGCGGTTTGGAAGTGCGTGATTTGATATTGCAGCCGCTGGCATCGGCCATGGCTGTGCTATCCGAGGATGAAAAAGATCTGGGTGTCTGTCTGGTCGACATTGGTGGTGGTACAACCGATATTGCGGTATTCACGCATGGCGCGATCCGGCATACCGCGGTGATTCCGATTGCCGGGGACCAAATTACCAATGATATTGCGATGGCCTTACGCACACCGACTAAGAGCGCGGAAGACATCAAATGCCGCTACGGCTGTGCACTGAGAAGTCTGGCCGATACAAAAGAGATGGTGGAAGTTCCCGATGTCGGCAACCGCGGGTCGCGCCAACTTTCGCGGCAAACGCTGGCGGAAGTGATCGAGCCACGGGCGGAGGAACTGTATTGCTTGGTGCAAGCGGAATTGCGCCGCAGCGGGTTTGAAGAATTGCTGTCATCGGGCATCGTCATCACGGGCGGATCCGCTTCGTTACGCGGCATGGTGGAATTGGGCGAGGAAATCTTTCACATGCCGGTCAGATTGGGGTTGCCCAATTATCATGGTAATTTGAAAGACGTGATTCATACACCGCGCTATTCGACCGGGATCGGCTTGATTCTGGCGGGTATCGAACAGTTGCAGCATCAGCATGGTTCAAGATTACAAGGAGGATCTGCCAAGCAGATTTTCTCCAGAATGAAGGGGTGGTTTCAAAGAAATTTTTAATATCAAATTTCACGGGTTGTATTAGCAGTCAGGCGGCTTTAATTTCAATGTACTAAAGGAGAAACACTATGTTCGAAATCATGAATAACGAAACTCAAGAAGCAGTCATCAAAGTTGTCGGCGTTGGTGGGTGCGGCAGCAATGCTGTGGATCATATGATCCAGAACGGCATGCAAGGCGTTGAGTTCATCAGTATGAATACTGATGCCCAGGCATTGAAAAGCAATAAAGCGCCGACCGTACTGCAACTGGGTACGGGCATTACCAAAGGATTGGGTGCTGGAGCGAATCCTGAAATCGGCCGTGAAGCTGCGCTGGAAGATCGCGACCGTATTGCAGAATTGATTCAAGGCGCGGATATGTTGTTTATCACCGCTGGCATGGGTGGCGGTACCGGTACCGGCGCTGCACCGGTGGTTGCGCAAGTCGCCAAGGAAATGGGTATTTTAACCGTTGCCGTGGTCAGTAAGCCTTTTGCATTTGAAGGAAAACGCTTAGCCGCCGCTAAAGCGGGTATGGAAGCATTGTCGCAGCACGTGGACTCGCTGATAGTGATACCGAATGATAAGCTCATGATGGTCCTGGGCAATGATATTTCCATGCTGGATGCATTCAAAGCAGCCAATGACGTGCTGTATGGCGCGGTCGCAGGCATCGCCGAAGTGATTAATTGTCCCGGCTTGGTTAACGTTGACTTTGCCGACGTCAGAACCGTCATGTCGGAAATGGGCATGGCCATGATGGGTTCAGCAGTCGCAATGGGTGTAGATCGTGCCCGAGTTGCAGCCGAACGTGCGGTATCAAGCCCGCTGCTCGAGGATATCTCCTTGTCCGGAGCGCGCGGCATTCTAGTGAATATCACCGCCAGCTCATCGCTGAAAATGCGCGAAGTGCATGAAGTAATGAACACGATTAAAGACCTGACCGCTGAGGATGCAACGATTATTGTCGGTACTGTCATTGATGAAAATATGGCCGATAATCTGCGCGTTACCATGGTGGCTACCGGGCTTGGAAGCTTGGTCAGCCAAAGCCAAAATTCTCCGTTAACCGTGGTGCATACACGCACTGGTACCGACGACAGGGATTCCGTTTTTTCTACTGAAGAACCGGCTGTGATGCGCACAGGCAGAAGAGGTAATGCCACCGTCGCAGCGATGCGTCAATCAGGCGTTGATCCAATGGATATACCCGCTTTCTTGAGAAGACAGGCCGATTAAATAGATTTAATTTCTCAAGATTTAATTTTCCACAGCTTTGGGAGTGAGAAATTGGAGATCAGAGAATTAAAGAAAGCAATGAATACCCCGCCGCATAAGGTGGGGTATTAAGCCCGGCAAGTCTGCTGCGATAGAGAAGTCTCGGGAATAACTTTAAGCTACAGTAGCTTCTCTGAAGAAACTGATTGCTGGACTTTGTGCCGCTTTGGGTAGATGAGTGTAATGGCTTAATAAAGCCCGATCGGGTTCGTAACGCCCTGTTATTTTGCTTGCTTCACATGTTCCCGTCAATCTGACCGAATATTGCGGCGAGCGGTGTATTTTGCAGCGATACGGCAAGAATCGTAACCGCGCCACGTAAAACTTTGCCACCATTCGCCCTCGATAGCGGGATGACAAGCTCACTGGCTAGCTGTCAATGCAGAATTATCGCATTCATTGCGAATACTTTCAGGGGAGTGGATGATGAGCAATTCGTCATTGCTCTTGATTTTGGAGCTTGTGACTTGTGGTAAGGATTGTTATAGCGATATGAGCGTTAGTGATTCAAGTTCAACATCAACATGAAATTCAATAACGCTCACATCTAAAAAGTTTAGCCCGATTATCCCAATGCAATACGGTTGTTAATCTGTCCCAGTGATTGTTCAACTTGATCGACCAGAATAAGACATAACTCACCGTCCTGCAAATTGGACAAAGCCGCATCGATGGCAATCGCTTCTCCAACGATTTCTCTGACTTTTTGCGTGCGTTTGGCATTACCTAAACCTTCGCGCAATAAAGACAATACTTCTCCATCCGCTCGGCCGCGTTGACATTGATCCTGATACAGCACCACCTCGTCAAATGCATCACCGAGGATTCGTGTCTGCTGACGAATATCCTCATCACGCCGGTCGCCTGCTGCACTAATGACGACTGAACGTTTCTTTGACGGAATATTATCAATCGCACTGACCAGAGCCTGGATCGCATCGGGATTATGTCCGTAATCGGCAATCAAGGTTGCATTGCGGTAATTAAAGAGATTAAAGCGGCCCGGCGCTGTTTGCGTATTGCTGACAAAACTGGCGACACCGGCGTGAATAACCGCCCATTCCAGACCGAGTGCCCAGCCAGCCCCAATAGCAGACATCACATTCTCAATTTGGAAATTGATACTACCGTTCTTCGTCAAAGGGATCTCGTTTAACGGGATACGATATTCAACCGTTTCACTCGCAGCGACAATGCAGCTGCTTTCCACATAAATAACTCGTTTATGCTGCGCGCGATGCATCGCCAGCACCGGATGATGGCGATCTTGAGCAAAGAAAATAACCGAACCGGGGCAATGTTCAGCCATGCTGGCAACCAGCGGATCAGCTGCATTAAGCACCGCATAACCGGTATTGGGCGTTACATTCTGTACAATAATACGCTTAACCACAGCCAGCTCTTCCGCCGTATTGATATAAGCCATGCCAAGATGATCGCCCATGCCAATATTGGTTACAACGGCAACATCGCAACGATCAAATCCCAGGCCCTCGCGTAACAAACCGCCTCGCGCGGTTTCTAACACCGCAGCATCGACATCAGGATGAAAAAGAATATTTCTTGCACTCTTCGGCCCGCTGCAATCTCCGGTATCCATGCACTGTTCGTCAACATAAACACCATCGGTGCAAGTAACGCCAACGCGCTTATGATCTCTCTGCAGGACGTTGGCAATTAAACGGGTTGTCGTTGTTTTACCGTTGGTGCCGGTGACGGCGATCACGGGAATGCGGGCATTTTCTCCTTGGGGAAACATGTAATCAATAATGGCTTCACCCACTGCACGGCCTTTTCCATACGATGGCTGCAAATGCATCCGCAAACCGGGTGCTGCATTTACCTCAATAACGCCGCCTCCCTGGTCTTCTAAAGAACTCATAACATTGTCGCAAACCACATCAACACCGCAGATATCCAACCCTACCACTTTCGCAGCAGCAACTACGCGCGCCGCCAGTTCGGGATGCACATCGTCGGTTACATCGGTCGCCGTGCCCCCTGTTGATAAATTGGCATTCTTGCGTAACACAACGCGCATTCCTTTCACGGGAATCGATTCGGCTGTCAATCCTTGCGCAGCTAAATGTGCGATGGATATCTCATCCAGATGTATCTTGGTTAATGAGGTGACATGACCTTCGCCGCGCATGGGATCGCGATTGATTTGCTCCACCAATTCATAAATGCTGTGCACGCCGTCGCCTATGACTTGCGGGGGTTCGCGCCGGGCGGCAGCAACCAATTTATTACCGACAACCAGCATGCGGTAATCATGTCCGGGGATATAACGCTCTACCAGAACATTATCACTGATTTCGGCTGCAATCATATACGCCGCTTTGACTTGTTCAGCGGTGACAAGATTAACAGTGACGCCTTTACCTTGATTGCTATCCTGAGGTTTTATCACGACAGGCACGCCGATTTCGCAAGCGGCTGCCCAAGCATCTTCGACATCCTTCACTTCCCGGCCAAGTGGTACCGGTATGCCGGCGGCATGCAATAAAGTTTTCGTTAATTCCTTGTCTTGCACAATCGACTCTGCGACGGCGCTGGTACGATCGCTCTCGGATGCTTGAATACGGCGTTGCTTGCTGCCCCAGCCAAATTGCACCAGACTGCCTTCAGTCAAACGGCGAAACGGAATGCCGCGCGCAACCGCCGCTTGTACAATAGCCCCAGTGCTTGGGCCCAGGCGGATATCCTCATTGAGTTCGCGCAAACGATGCAGCGCATCCGCTAAATCAAAAGCGCTATCATCAATAGCCGAGATACATAAAGCTTGTGCCAGCTCAAAAGCCAGCAAGCCAACCTTTTCTTCGCTGTATCCTACGATAACGCGATAGGTATCGGCTTCCGGTGTTTGTACCGTGCGGCTGAATGTTACCGGGCAACCTGCCTGAACTTGCAAACCTAGCGTCGCAAATTCAAGTACATGGGCCATGGTGACTGCTTCATGATGGCCGGCGGGCTGGAGCAAGGAGATCTCAGGAAAACGTTCACGTAGTCTTGCTTCAAAGCCAGGAATGGTATCAATACTATTTTCAGATCCACTACAAAAAACGGTAGCTTCAATCGAAGTATGCTGACTCCATAAATTGGGTCCGCGTAAAGCGCGTATGCGTAAAACTTTCATAACTTAATTCCTTGTGTTTGTAATTCCAGAAGATTCTGATTTTCAGGTTTGTACTTCTCTTGACTGAAACCAAATGTCTCAATTCCAACACGTATAAGATTCGGTTCAATGCCTAATGCCCAAGCGGCACCCACGGCTGCCAATATATTCTCGATTGCCTGCGTGCTTTTCGTCCCGCTTTCTGAAACGATCTCACGCAGATTGATCAGTATCAATTCATTTGAACCCGATACAAGTACAACTCTGCCATTGCGGACTATCACAGCGCGTTTGCCCTGCGTAGGTCCGGTTCCACTTGCGCAATGTTGCTTAATCACCGGTAGCTCCGGTTCGCTGCTGAAATAAATCACTTCACCGTGACACAGCTCGGACATTTCAACCAGCATTTCATCGTTCGCATTGAGGACTGCTGCACCGACCGGGAGTTTTACGTCTTTTTCCACATCGTCAATGGCCGCAGCGGTCGGTGTCACCATATCGACTTGCGAACGGAGCACTGTATAAACCTGTTTGTGCGTTTCAATACCGTGATGGCCAAAATGGTGCTCGGGATCAATATTGGTGATCACACCCACCTGGCAGCTATCGTATGCCAGTCCTTCATTCAATAACACATCAAAACCATTCTCAAAAACAGCAGCTTCAACTGTCGGATTGAGTAAAGTGCGATTAGCTGCCGCCCAGTTAGCGCTGTTGCTTTTATCAATTTGCCGATAGTCCAGATATAGTCCATCGCTGCAAGCCAAACCGGTTTGCTTGCCGGACAGTACAAGCAATCTGGCAACAAGGTAAGCAACCGATGTTTTGCCATAACTTCCGGAAATTCCAACAATGGGGATACGGCCGTTTTCCTGGCCTGGAAATAAGTGATCGACAATCGCTTTTCCGACCGGACGGGGTTTACCAACTGCCGGTCTAATATGCATCAATAAGCTTGGACCTGCGTTGACTTCAACAATAGCTCCGCCTTGTTCATGCAATGGACGTGAAATATCGCTGGTAACCAGATCAATACCGGCAATATCCAAGCCGATGACGCGTGCAGCAAGTGATGCAATAGACGCCGTCGCCGGATGAACCTGATCGGTCACATCAAACGCATGATTACCATTCCTTTGAATCAAAACCTTAATGCCGGTTGGCACGACGGAATCACGATGATACCCTTGGTGAGCGATTTCCATTTGTGCCGCGCTATCCAAACGGATCAAATTGAGCGGGTGATCTTCTGTCGACCCGCGTCGTGGATCAGAATTAATTTGAGATTCTATTAACTCGGCAATGGTTGAGACACCATCCCCCATGACTGATACTGAGTCACCGCGCGTAGCCGCTATGAGGCGTCCACCGACAATCAACAAACGATGCTCGGTTCCGGCAATATAGCGTTCAACCAGTACCTCCGTACCTTCCCGTAACGCCATGCGGTAAGCCGATTCGATTTCTTCCCGCTGGCTTAACTCAATAAAAACGCCACGTCCATGATTTCCATCGCAAGGTTTTATAACAACCGGCATACCAATATCATTCGCCGCTTCCCATGCAGCTTCGGCACTCTCGACAATACGCCCTTCCGGAACAGGAACACCGCAAGATTGCAGCAATGATTTTGTCAGATCCTTATCACGGGAAATACCCTCAGCAATGGCCGATGTCCGGTCTGTCTCAGCTGTCCAAATGTGGCGGCAGCGCGCGCCATAACCCAGCTGTACAAGATTTCCTTTTGCAATAAGACGGGTGGCTGGAATATTACGAGCCATTGCAGCATCTACAATGCATGCTGTGGAAGGTCCGAGCCAAAGTGAGTCGACCATATCACGAAGATGCTGGATTGCTCCCTCGACATCATAAAATGGGTTGGCGGATTGCTGAAAATTCATGGCGGCCAAAACCAATTCACGTGCGGAATGTAAAGCGGCTGTGGTGATTTCCGCTTGCCAGGCGCTTAGTGCAACTTTATAAACACCGCGCACCGAGGTTTCACGTGCTCTGCCAAAGCCGCCGCGCATACCCGCCAGGTTCTGAAGCTCCAGCGTGACATGCTCAAGAATGTGGCATGGCCAAGTACCGTCCTTGACGCGGCGTAAAAAACCGCCGCGCTCTTCATAGCTGCAACGGTGCTCTATCAGAGACGGCAACCATCCGGATAGGCGCTCATAAAAACCTGGAATCTTATCGGAAGGAAAATCTTCCAGTTCACCAATATCCACGGTTGCTTCCAAAGCGGGATAATAAGTCCACATGTTGGGACCATTTAAGTGTTTGATTTCAAGAAATTTGATATCTTTAGTACTATTGCAGTCTAAATTTAAGGAGTCGGACATGGCATTTGAATCGGTAAGAAGAGATGCTATTAACGTTACTCAAATTGATAGGTTTACAAAAAACAAAACAATTTTTACAAACGTCACCTAGGCCACTCTCAAGGAAACTAAAGTATAACTTATTAAGTTGATTATGAATCAATTGGATGAGAGTAAAATTTAATATTTAGAATGAAGTAACCGGCATAAAATAATTATCGATTACTTGTCTCATGGTTCTTTTGGTTGACAAAAATTTGCTTAGATTCAGAATATATAATGTTTGGGTCTTAGGAAGTTAAGCACTTACGGAAGTGTGTTAACTTACTGAGATGAATGTTAAAAATAGATACTATTTCCGTTCTCGGATTGGAGAAGCTAAATTCAGACAACTTATTCGCTATTTTGTTTTGGATTTTACCGCTACAAGTACCGCGCAATTGACCGGTATTTCTATCCGATCCGTCAATACGATTTACCTCAAAGTGCGGCAAAAAATTGCCTACTGCTGCGAACTTGAATCGCCGCTTCAAGGTGCTGTGGAAGTTGATGAATCTTATTTTGGCGCGCAGCGTGTCAGAGGCAAAAAAGGTCGAGGCGCTTATGGTAAAACCATTGTCTTTGGCGTTCTGAAACGCCAAGGGAAGGTATATACGGAGATTGTTCCTGATTGCTCCAAAGCCACGTTACAAGCTATTATCCGTGGGCATGTAGCACCCGATACCATCATCCATTCTGATGGCTGGCGCGGATATGACGGGCTGGTCGATATTGGTTTTGATAAGCACTTCAGGGTTTGTCATGGCAACAATGAATTCGCCAGTGGCGAGCGGCATATCAACGGCATTGAATCTTTCTGGAGCTTTGCAAAAAGGCGTTTGGCAAAGTTCAATGGTGTTCCTGAACATACCTTTTATTTGCATTTGAAAGAAACCGAATTTCGTTTTAATCATCGCCGTGATAATCTCTATCATCAGATTCTCAAATTATTACGTTTAAACCCGCTTTAACTTCCTAAGACCCAATGTTTTTATAATTCTCATTACTCGCTACAGGTGACTTTTGGAAGATATGCCGTTGCACATCATGCTGATTGCATTGGTGTTTTTGTTAGTCTTGTCAGGCTTCTTTTCCCTCTCTGAAACCAGTATGATGGCGATTAACCGCTATCGCTTACGGCATCTTGCCAAGCAAGGTCATCGCGGCGCCCGGCTGACCATCAAGCTGCTCGATCATACAGACCGCTTACTGGGTGTCATTCTTCTCGGCAACAATTTACTGAACACCGCTTCCGCAACTTTGGTCGCCATTATTGTTGCGACTCTATTTGCTCACGATGATTTCGCTTTGATTATGGGAACAATCGCTGTGACCTTTGCAATTCTGGTATTCAGCGAGATCACCCCGAAAGTCATTGCCGCCGCTTATCCTGAACGGATTGCCTTAGCCGCCAGCTATGTATTGACACCCTTGCTGATTATTTTCTATCCCATTGTATGGTTCGTTAATTTATTCGTCAGCGGATTGCTAATCCTGTTCCGGTTAAAACCGCAAAAAGGCAGCTTGGAACAGAAGATCAGCACGGAAGAGCTGAAAACACTGGTGCTGGAAGGCGGGCATTTTATACAGCACAAGCATCAAAGCATGCTATTGAACTTGTTTGACCTGGAAACGATCACCGTTGACGATGTCATCGTGCCGCGCAGCCAGATCGAGGCGATAGACCTGAATGCGGATGACGAAATTATTCATACGCAATTGCTGACTTGCCACCACACCCGCCTGCCGCTATATCGTGAACGCCTGGATAATATCGTTGGCATTGTGCATGTGCGCAAGGTATTGAATCAAATGCAGGGAGGAAAAATAACCGCGGCTACGCTTGAAAAAGTGATGCGTGAGCCTTATTTCATTCCTTCCGGAACATCCTTATTTTCGCAACTGCAATTATTCCAGGAAAACCAGAAAAGAGTCGGGCTGGTCGTTGATGAATATGGTGAATGGATGGGACTAGTTACACTGGAAGACATTGTTGAGGAAATCATCGGTGAATTCACCACACAAGCACCCACTCTGGCCAGCACTTTCTCGAAACAAGAAGATGGCAGTTTTATTGTGGAAGGCAGCACCTTGTTGCGCGAATTAAACCGCAAGCTGGGTTTTCAATTTCCATTGGACGGACCGAAAACTTTGAATGGTTTGATCCTGGAGTATTTCGAGGATATTCCGGAAGCCGGAACCGGTCTTAACATTGCCGGTTATCCGATGGAAGTGATTCAAACTAAAAACCGGGTGGTAAAAACTGTTAAAATCTTTCCTGTTGCTACAGCGGCCGAGTTAAAGCATGCCGAGTAGTTAAAAGGACAACGGGTTATTCATGCAGCGCAATCCCTGCAACGATCAGTAAACCGGGTTGGACGGAAATAACAAAAGCGGTTATCCTTGCGCCGCAATTATAACTTGAAGATTTATTCATCAAAGCGCCCATAGCTCAGCTGGATAGAGTACCGCCCTCCGAAGGCGGGGGTCGCACGTTCGAATCGTGTTGGGCGCGCCAAAAAAACTCCTAAATTCGCAACATCAATGCATTTTCGATTAAATCGCTTCGAAAATGATTATTCAGATCCTTTTCCTTGTTTCAAGAATCGTGTGATAAAAATCATTTAAGCAATGTGGTTTTTACTTCTATACTTTTTCTCGCCTTTGAACAAGCTGAAAATTCCTCAATATTTTTATAGTGCTGAGAACATCTTGTAGTTTGTCGAAGCTATGAGTGGTAAGTCGTTTAAATCTTATGTGAATAATAAGAAAGGAGATTCTGAAATGTTTATGAGATTTTTGATCGTTATGACCATTGCCGTTTTAAGCGGTTGTGCCAATTTTAATTCCGTTGGCCGCAGTAGTTCCCTGGGAGGTGGTAGTTATTCGGAAAACGTGGCAATCCACTTGGATGCTCAGCAGCGAGTGGTGCTTTCTAAAGGAAATATGGAAAAAATTTGTTCGGAACCGAGCCCGGACGCGATGGCAGCGTATGCGGCAGCATTAGGTCTGGGGGTGCAAATACCCAGAATTGGCGGCGGATCACTTGCTCAGGGTGGCAGTAGCTCCATCGCTGATATCGGTTTACGTACACAAACGATTACAGTAATGCGTGACGCCCTTTACCGGATTTGCGAAGCATCAATGAATGGAACAATTAATGAATATCATATGCCGCCTTTGTTAGTCAGAGGAATGGACTTGACCGCGGTTGTATTGGCGACCGAGCAGTTGACGGGCGCAGTAGCAGCTAGCCAAGCAGCATTAGTTGCTTCCGCTAAAGCATCCGCGACAGCCTCCGGGTCTGAAATGCTTCGTGCCAACGAACAAGCACTGGATATTGCTAAGACAGATGCTGCGAATGCAAAAGCCGATTATGATACAGCCAAAGGTAAACTTGCTATCCAGGATCAAGTAGTTATTGACAAACAAACTGCAATGAACACAGCAACCGATGAAGCAGCAAAGGCTCAATTAAAGAATGAGCTTGCAATTGAAAAAGCAAATCAAGAATCGCTTCAGAAAGAAGTAGCGGACAAGAAAAAAGCGCAGGAAAAAGCCGATAAATTGGTTGCGGATATTACAGAAACCCGGGAAGGCGTATTGCGGCAAATGAGTACTTCGACCAATGTTGAAACGGGTGGCGATAAAAGCTTTAACAATCCTGGCGGGGTTGGAAAGAGCTTGCATGATAATTCCGAAAAGAATATTGCGGCGGTTGCAACTGCTGTGAAGGAAATGGTTCAGCATGTGCTTGATAAAGATTACTCTGCTGAAGGTTGCTTATCGTTTTATGGAAATGTCCCCCTCGCGAAGTTTAAGAAAGAAACCAAAAATATTGATTTAACTCCGGATGAACAAGCTGCTGTCCTTAAAATAACTAACGAAGTTCATAAAAATTGTAGAGATGGTTTAGGTGAAAAGGCTAAAACAAAAAATCAAATTGAACTTATAAGAGCCAACAATGCTGTCAAAATACTTCAACATGAAGTAGAACTTGAAAAAATAAAAAACGGACCTAAAAAATTACTTGAACTTGAAATTGAAAAGCTGAAGTTAGAAAATGAAAGTAAAAAGCTTGAACTTGAGAAAATGAAGCAAGAAGAGAAGGTTAAAGATAAAAGTGCGGAAAGAACCAAATAAATTTAAGATTTCGGCAGTGTCAAATTTTCGCAATTAGGCTAGAAACCGAGATCTAAGCTAAACAAATCAATTATGGTTGAATTGAATCCAGACAAGTTAATAATTGTCTGGATTCATATTACATCAAAATCTCAATCGAAAAAGCGCACATTCAAATTCGTAATTGGGTGAGTGTTTAGGCAACAAGGTATACTTGTGGCCAATTCAAAAACAGAGTTTGACAAGTGTTTACCGGAATCATAGAAGCTGTAGGCGAAATAATTCAAATCCAACCGCTCAATAATTTGAGTAGTAGTGGTTTATCGGTAATAATCGCTGTCGGCAATTTAGATTTAAACGATGTCAAACTCGGCGACAGCATCGCTGTCAATGGCGTCTGCCTGACGGTTACAGCGTTAACCGGAGACTTGTTTACCGTCGATGTTTCACAAGAAACACTCAATTGCACCCAAGGGCTCGACCGGACCGGTGCTCACGTCAACCTGGAAAAAGCCATGCGCTTGTCCGACCGTCTGGGCGGTCATTTGGTTAGCGGGCATGTGGATGCTGTTGGCACTGTGGTGAAGTTTGAGCCTGCTGGCGAAAGCTTTGTTTTGGTCATTCAGGCGCCGGAATCCATCATGCGGTTTTTAACGCATAAGGGTTCGATTACCGTCAATGGCGTCAGTCTGACGGTCAACCGGATTGAAGGCAATGAGTTTTCAGTCAATCTCATTCCGCATACGTTAGCGATGACGAATCTGAAAGAACTTGCCCCTGGCATGCTGGCGAACCTGGAAACTGATATGCTGGCCCGTTATGTGGCAAGATTATTAAACATTGAAGGTTAGCTGGAGTAGACAGATATGAGTATCAGTGCCATCCAAGACATCATTGCCGATCTTAAAATGGGCAAAATGGTCATCCTGGTTGATGAAGAAGATCGCGAGAATGAAGGCGATCTGGTGCTCGCCGCCGATTTTGTATCACCGGAAGCGATCAACTTCATGGCGACGCATGGGCGCGGCTTGATTTGTTTGACTTTAACCGAGGAACGCTGTCATCAGCTGGATTTGCCCTTGATGGTATCTGCCAATCGTGCCCCGCTGGGAACCAATTTCACACTCTCCATCGAAGCCGCCAGCGGTGTTACGACCGGCATCTCCGCGGCGGATCGCGCACGAACTGTCCAAGTTGCCGTCAAACCCGATGCCAAGCCGCAAGACATCGTGCAGCCCGGCCATATCTTTCCGCTGATGGCGCAAAAAGGTGGCGTGTTGGTACGCGCCGGACATACCGAAGCCGGCTGCGATTTGGCCAGAATGGCTGGTTTGACAGCGGCATCGGTGATTTGCGAGATTTTGAAAGAAGACGGCAGTATGGCGCGATTGCCTGATTTGATGGTGTTCGCGCAGAAGCATCAACTCAAGATCGGCGCGATTGCGGATTTGATTCAATACCGCAGCCAAACCGAAAGCTTGGTGACGCGGGTCGCGCAACGCACGATTCAAACGCTGCACGGTGAATTCCTACTGACGGCCTACCGCGATGAAATTGCCAACACCGCCCATTTGGCCTTGGTCAAAGGTGAAATCAATCCGGCGGCCGAGACATTGGTGCGGGTGCATGAACCATTATCGGTGGTTGATTTGCTCGACATTCATGACAATACGCATTCCTGGAATATCCATGACGCGATGAAATTGATCGCCGAAGCGGGGCAAGGCGTTATCGTGCTGCTGCACCGGAAAGAAAGCCCGGCAAAACTGATTGAACGTGTACAATCGCAGGAAACGCATGTTTCTAGCTCGCTCAAACCGGATTTGCGCGACCATGGTATTGGCGCGCAAATATTGAAAGACCTCAATGTAGGAAAAATGCGGTTAATGGCGGCGCCCAGAAAAATGCCCAGCATGACGGGATTTGGTCTGGAAGTAACACGGTATGTGGAAAAATAAAAACCATGATTCTCCATTCCCGGCGATCACGCCGCCATTGCGACTAATTAACATAACAGGAGCCGGATATGCCGTACTATGATGAAATACTTGAATTTGAGCCTAATCTGGATGGATCGGATTTGCGCATCGGCATTGTCATGAGCCGTTTTAACATCGATATCGGCGAAGGTCTGCTCGGTGCCTGTACGGCGGAACTCAAAAAAAATGGCGTGCTGGATTCCAATATCCTGATCGCGACGGTTCCTGGCGCATTGGAAATTCCATTGACACTGAAAAGAATGGCCATGTCCGATCAATTCGACGCGCTGATTGCTTTAGGCGCCGTGATTCGCGGCGACACGTATCATTTTGAAATAGTGGCCAACGAGTCGGCCCGCGGCATCCTGATGGTGCAATTGGAAGCGGAAATTCCCGTGGCCAATGGTGTATTGACCACCGATAACGATGACCAGGCGATTGCCCGGATGAGCACCAAAGGCACCGAGTCCGCGCAGGTTGCGCTGGAAATGGCCAATTTGCATATTAAAATTGATGAAATCGATTTATGAACAGCGCCGTGACAGAAACTGATCCATCCATCGGCGGCAAAACGGAAAAATACAAAAGCCGCCGCCGGATAGCGCGCGAATTTGCCGTGCAGGGCATCTATCAATGGCAAGTTGCTGGCGGTTCGGCCAGCTTTATCGAGCAGCAATTACGCGAATCCGACGAATTCAAACATGTCGACGACAAGCATTTTGTGCATGTGCTGCATGGCGTGGTACAGCATGCCGAGGAATTGGAAAAAATCATCCAGCCGCATTTGGATCGCACTCTGAATGAACTCAGCCCGGTAGAGTCGGCGATTTTGCTGCTGAGCACTTTTGAGTTGATTCATCACCCGGAAATCCCCTATCGCGCCATCATCAACGAAGCCATTGAACTGGCCAGAACATTCGGCGGCAGCGACGGCTATAAGTATGTCAATGGCGTGCTGGATAAACTGGCCATTCAGTTGCGTGCCGTTGAAAGCTCGGCACCCAGACCGGTAAAAAACCGCCTCTAGTATCACACCCGCGTGGCCTCGGAATTCGATATCATCCGCCGCTATTTCAAGCGGCCTGTAACGAATGCAGTACTCGGAGCCGGTGACGACGCGGCACTCATCAGTGTACCGGCCGGAGCCGAATTGGCGATATCGACCGACACGCTGGTCAGCGGCAGGCATTTCTTTGCCGATGCCGATCCTTACCGGCTCGGCTACAAATCCCTGGCGGTTAATCTGTCCGACATGGCCGCCATGGGGGCCAAACCGCGCTGGGCATTACTGGCGCTGACACTACCGGAAGAGTTAGTAAACCAGAATACAACATGGTTAGCAGAATTCAGCCAAGGCTTTTTCACGCTCGCTGACCGCTATCATGTGGAATTAATCGGTGGCGATACCACCGCCGGGCCATTGAATATCGGTATACAAATCATCGGTGAGGTTGCAGCCGGGAAAGCGTTACGCCGCAGCGGCGCGCAAACTGGCGATGACATCTGGGTTTCCGGCAAGCTGGGCGATGCCGCTTTGGCGTTGCGACATGAATTACAACAGATCGTTTTAGAACCTGAAGAAATCGCGCAGTGCTTGCCGTCGTTATTGACGCCGGTGGCCAGGGTCGAGCTAGGGCAACGCCTGACCGGCCTGGCGCATAGCGCCATCGACATCTCCGATGGTTTGGCAGCGGATTTGGGGCATATTCTGGTTGCCTCAGAAAAAGCCGCTGGTATTAATATGACTGACATACCTTGTTCAGCGGTAGTAAAAAAATACCGGCAACAATCAATCGTCATCGATTGTCTGCTGGCGGGCGGGGATGATTACGAGTTATGCTTTACGGCAGCTAAAACAAAGCGCCGGGAAATTGAAAAACTGTCCGGCGAATTATCTCTGCCGCTCGCCCGTATCGGCGAAATTTATTCCGGCGCGGGATTGACGGTAAAAGATGCGCAAGGCAATGCAATGACATTGGATAGCAAAGGATATGACCACTTCAACACCTGAAATTGACAATTCACCCAATCCTCCAGCGCCGCAATTCCAGCCGAATGCGGATTTTGTCTACAGCCATGCCGTTCCTTTCATTGCATTCTCCGGCGGCGCGGGACTCAGTCCGTTTGCGCCCGGCACGGTGGGAACACTCGTTGCCTTTCCGTTATTCTGGTTATTCGATCATTATCTGAGTCCGGTTTATTTTCTCTTGCTGATCGACATCATGTTTATTGCCGGCATCTGGGCGTGCGGTCTGTGCGGCAAAGCGCTGGGCGACCCGGATCATGGCGGCATGGTCTGGGATGAAACCGTAGCGTTTCTGCTGGTGCTGTATTTCACCCCCGATCATTGGGCCTGGCAATTGGCGGCATTCGCATTGTTTCGCCTGTTTGACATCGCCAAACCCCAGCCGATCCGGTATTACGATCAACAGCTGAAAGGCGGGTTTGGCGTCATGTTCGATGACATGGTGGCCGCTTTCTTTACGCTCCTGTGTCTAGCCGGATGGAAAGCCTGGGTTTTGTCCGGAACCTATTTTTAGCAGCACCGGTTTAACCTGCCTTTTGCGCCGTAGCGTGCTTCCTGACGTTCGCGGAAGAATTCCTCGTAAGTCATGATGGACTGATTGGGATGAGTGCTTTTCATATGCTCGACATACGTGCTGTATTCCGGCATGCCGACCATCAATCGCAAACTTTGTGAGAAATGGCGCAAAGTCAGAGTAATTTTGTTATACATGGTTAATCTCCATTATTTATTGTTGTTTGCCGCGTAAATGGGCAATAATTCAAACGGCGCTTCCTGTGCGGTGGGATGCCGGACGATGCGCGCTTGCAGCACGGTCCGGACGCCAAACACCAGCATGCTGATCAACACGGCCATGAATAGGCCGGCCAGCGAGGTATTCACGTAGTCATTGAAAATCACCTGCTGCATCTGTTCGATGGACTTGGCCGGTGCTAACACGATGCCTTGCGCCACCGCTTCCTGGTATTTTTCCGCATGGGCGAGAAATCCGATGCGCGGGTTGTCGTGGAAAATCTTTTGCCATGCCGCCGTCAACGTGCAAACGCTGACCCACACCACCGGAATGGCGGTCACCCAGGCAAAGCGATCCTGTTTCATTTTGAACAACACGCAGGTTGCCAGAATCAATGCGATCCCCGCCAGCATCTGGTTCGCGATACCGAACAACGGCCACAGTGTATTAATACCCCCCAGCGGATCGATAACCCCCTGGTACAGAAAGTATCCCCAGCCAGCGACGCACAGCCCGGTGGCAACCAGACTGGCAACGACTGAGTCGGTGCGTTTCATGGCAGGAACAAACGATCCCAGCAAATCCTGCAACATGAAACGTCCGGCGCGTGTTCCGGCATCGACTGCGGTCAGTATGAATAACGCTTCAAACAAAATCGCGAAGTGGTACCAGAAAGCCATCATGGCCGTGCCGCCGATCACTTCCGACAAAATCTGCGCCATGCCGACCGCCAGCGTCGGTGCGCCGCCGGTGCGCGAAATGATGCTATGTTCGCCGACATTCTGTGCGGTCTGATGAATCATTTCCGGTGTCACATAAAATCCCCATTGGGTGATCGTTTGCGTCGCCGATTCTGCGGTGGTGCCGATGATGGCCGCCGGACTGTTCATGGCGAAATAGATACCAGGTTCCAAGGTTGCCGCAGCAACCAATGCCATAATGGCAACGAATGACTCCATCAGCATTGCGCCGTAACCGATGAAGCGCGCATCCATTTCCGACGAAATCATCTTAGGCGTGGTGCCCGAAGCAATCAGTGAATGAAAGCCGGAAATCGCGCCGCAAGCTACCGTCACAAACAAAAAAGGAAATAAATCGCCCGACCAGACCGGGCCGGAGCCATCGATAAACTGTGTCAATGCAGGCATTTTCAGTTCTGGTGAAATCACAATAACACCGATGGCCAAGCCCACGATGGTGCCGATCTTCAAGAAAGTCGACAAGTAATCGCGCGGTGCGAGCAACAGCCAGACCGGCAGAACCGCGGCGATAAAGCCATAACCGATCAACAACCAGGTCAATTGCTCGCCGCTCAACGTGAACATCGCCCCCCACTCGGGATCTTCCTGCACATATTGCCCGGCAACGATAGATAACATGAGCAGCACAAAACCAATGATCGACACTTCACCGATGGCGCAGGGACGGAAATAACGTGCGTAAATCCCCATGAACAACGCAATCGGAATGGTCGCCGCCACCGTAAACGTGCCCCACGGCGATTCGGCCAGTGCCTTAACCACGATCAAGGATAATACCGCCAGCAAAATGAGCATGATGAAGAATGTGCCAAACATGGCAATCATGCCGGGCAATTGACCCAGCTCGGATTTGATCAGATCTCCGAGCGAGCGGCCATTACGTCGCGTGGAAATGAACAGCACGATAAAATCCTGCACCGCACCGGCAAATACCACACCGGCCAACAGCCACAACATGCCTGGCAAATAACCCATCTGCGCCGCTAGGATTGGTCCCACCAGCGGCCCCGCCCCGGCAATCGCCGCGAAATGATGCCCGAACAGCACATACTTATTGGTCGGCACATGATCAAGGCCGTCGTTATGCTTATACGCTGGTGTCATACGCCTTTCATCCAGCTTTAACACCCGGTTCGCGATGAACAAACTGTAAAAACGGAAAGCGATGAGATAAACGCACACCGCCGCGATGACGATCCAGATCGCGCCGATCGATTCACCGCGATTCAGGGCAATGACCGCGAGAGCGGAAGCTCCGGCGAGAGACAGAGCTATCCAGACAAGATATTTTATTAACAGATTCATAAAGGTTCCTAGTAGAAAAACTGTTCTTATTTTACTGAGAATTGCGAAACCGCGTCATTCTGATCGAATGTGACCGCCAGTTTCTTAACACTGTAAGAATTAATATTTTAAGGCGCTGGTGATTTGCCAAAATTTTGCACCTAAGATTATCCAGATTGCGCTTTTAAACGCTAGAGGTGGAAAGTCACACTAACTTGGATGAAGTATTTGAATTAAGATGAAGGCGGATCAAGCGGATTCCAGCGTTGGAATTGAAATGCAATTGCACCATGTTGTTGCGGTGCGCATCAAACCCGGTGAAAACGAATTCCTAGGTTTGATGCGATCGAGCACGGCAGCTAGTGATCGGTGACAGCTTGGCGGAATATCGCATTATTGCAGCCCGCCGCACACTAAAAATCTCCGGAAAAACCGGAGCGGCTCAGAATTCGCTGCCTCGACTGTTATCGACATCTTCTGGACTCACCAGACTGCCGCGATTTCCCCATGCGTTCCTGATATAAGACACAACTTGGGCAATCTCAGCATCGCGAATGAAATGCTGATACGGTGGCATGCCATGGGGTCTCGGATTACCAGCCGTGGCAGGGGGATATCCGCCATACAGCACGTTGCGGATAGTGTTCAGCGAGGGGCTCATGGTCACATTGCGGTTTCCAGCCAGCGGAGGATATATTTTCGGTATGCCTTCGCCTGATTGGCCGTGACAGTCCTGACAGTGTTTTTCATATACTTCTTGCCCGAGTGCTAGATATTGGCGCACCTGTTCCGGCATTTTGCGAGCTTTCCGGGGTGCCTTGGCGTCGCCTTTTTTCTCGCCCAGGGATTGAAGGTAAACCGCTATCGAACGGATATCATAGTCCGACAGATATTGCAGACTTTGCCGGACAATCGTGGCCATAGAGCCGGAAGTCACGGCATGGCTGTTTATCCCAGTGGACAGCAGTTCGGCAATATCCTCGACCGGCCATTCACCCACTCCGGCTTCCAGCGGAGATATCAAAGAGGGTGCATACCAGTAGGTACCCATGATTTTACCGCCGGACAGTTTATCATCCTGACTTGCTCCCAATACATTACGGGAGGTGTGGCAGGCGGTGCAGTGTCCAAGTCCCTGAACCAGATAACTACCCCGGTTCCACTCATCGCTTTTCGATTTATCCGGCTGATAAACACCTTCCTTGAAGTATTGAGTTCGCCAAAGAAACAGGAGAAACTGATTATCGTAAGGTGAACTGATCTTGTGGGGTGGATTGGTCTGTGCGACAGGCGGAAGTGAGCGTAAATACGCGAAAATCGCATCGGCATCCGGCCGGGTAACCTTGGTATATTCGGTATATGGAAAAGCCGGGTACAAATAGCGGCCATCCTTCGACTTTCCGTAATGCAGTGCCTGCCAGAAATCATCGCTGTTCCAGCGGCCGATTCCGGTTTCGTTATCCGGCGTGATGTTCGGTGTGACGAATTGACCGAAAGGCGTATTCAGCTTGCGCCCGCCCGCGTAAGGTTCGCCGCCGCGCGTGGTATGGCACCCCATGCAATTGCCTGCCCGGGCAAGATATTCGCCGCGCCGGACTTGCTCCGTATCGGAGTCAGCCGGTGTCTGAGCCGATGCAGTTTGCACCAGGGATAGCAGCAAACCACCCGCAACCCAAGCGATAATTGGCCACTTGCTCATAAACTCTGCTCCGCTTGAATTTCTCATTGTGTCACTTCCTTTCCGGACAAAATAGTCCGGCAACGCTGCGCCAATTCCGGAGTAAGTGCATCCGCTCCGGCGGATTGCTCCGATACCGGCTGCCCGGGCAGCCACTGCACCAGCGCATTAACTTCTTCCTGAGTCAGTTTCTTGGCTATTTCCGACATGCAATCCGGTACCTGGCCGCGCATGATTCCGCCATTGCGCCAGCCGCCGAACTGTGCCGCCAGATAGGCATGCGGCAAGCCCAGCAGGCCGGGAATGGCCGGTTGCACGCCCATCAGTTTTTCGCCATGACAAGCACCGCATGCCGGAAGATCGCGTCCGGGGTCGCCGGAATACATCAGTGTTTCCACGGATTTGATTTCATCCGGTGTCAGTGCGGGCACTACCGGCTCCAGATAAGCGTAGGGTTGGGCAGCAAAATAATCCGCGATTTCCCGCATGTACTCATCCGACATGTTTTCGAGCAAAATGGCCATCGGCTGATAATAGCGCCGCCCATCGCGAAAATTACGCAATTGATTAAAGAGATAACCAGCCGGTTTGCCCGCAATACGCGGGAAATAGGCATCCCGGTCTATCCGGTCGGCATCTCTGTGGCAGATGATGCAGGGTTTTACCCGCTCTTCGAGGGTATCGGATAGTCCGGATGATGACGGCTCGGCAGCACTTGCCAAGCCGGGAATCATCGCTAACAAGATAAAAGCAAAAAACTTCATTGACGTGGGTCCATGAAAAAAATTAAAACACCGGTAAATCTTCAGAATGTTTTCCTGAAGTTCCGTATTGGCGTCACACTGTCTTGTGGAACGAGCGGGTAAAACTATCAGCCATTCCGGCAGCCGACGTGCAGAATTGCGGCACAGTATTGCAGTGTATATCACTACCTGCAATCCAGACAACCGGGTGATATCCCTCCAGAAAACCTGGGGATACGCTGAGAGACTACTATGTTGGGGGATGCTGCTTTGAAATCAAATTCAAAACGTTTATTGATCACTCGCAAACGGTATGCTATTTCGTCTGATTTTGCCTTCTGATCGTCGCATTAACTTTGCGGTGTTTGAGGTGACTGAGCGCCACCTCTTGCCGCAACTTGTTACTAATGACATTCTCCGGCAGGAAAAACTGCAACGATTGTCATCTGGTTGAGAACACTTCTTAACGCGATTTGGGGCTCTGTACGCGGAAGTTAAGGGTATCTTTCATTCCTTGGCTGCAGGAGTTTCCTGAACATCAATCAGTTCAAATTTGTTATCGCCAAGATATTTGAGTCTTGCTTGGTAATATGAGCCCAGTGCTTTGACTCGTTGGATAGTTAACATTCCTGTTTCCGCGACGAAAACGGAGTTGTCTCTCAGGTCTGCAGCTGCCGAGACTGCCAATTCAAACTTATCTTGCGTAAGCCCGCGATTAAAAACGATTGCGATAGGAGAAGCGGCAATAGCAACCGAAGTATCGCTGTTGGCTTTAGATTCGAATAATTTGAGTTCGATGCGATATGCGCCGGTACTGCCACCCAAAGTATTGGATGCATTGAAAATAGACATGCTTAAGTGATCGTGCAATCCGCCATCGCTGCCAATTTCCCCGATAACCCCTGGAATACTGCTTGTGCCATCGGCGTGATACGAAATGATATTATCAAGCGCGTCGGTGATCTCGATCCGCTCTCCATTTGGTATTGCCGGACTCCATTCGGTGCCATTCCAGAATAATAATTTACCGACAGGCTGAAAACGCAGCCAGTTGCCAGGGGTAAATGCGCCTTTTTCTATGTGAACATCAAACCCTGGTTCATCTGTTGCATATGATCCTCCGCCGATATCACCAAAATCAGGCTCGAATAAATTGCTGTTGACGAATATTTCGGCACCGATTTTCCAAGGTTGTATGTCACTCTCATGATGATGCTCAACCGCGCTAGCGGATGAAAAGAACCCGCTAGCAACTACAGTTACTAACCCAAAAAGTATTTTTTTAAACATGATCAAGCCTCTTAAATTTTTTAAATTACTGTTTTTATTGATACGTGCTGCAAAATTAATTCTGTCGTTATCCTCCTGGCAAAATCGCCCTTACTTAAAAATTGTGTCAATTTCTTCAAAGTATTCCAGCCGGAACTTCGAATCCCCTATGTTGCGCAGGATCGCTTTATAATTTTTTTCATTAATATAGACTGAAGGGATTTCCAGAATTGCCGCTTCAATGTCATAACGTGCGGGTATGGCATAGCGTGATATATCCAACTGCGCCGAATTCAGCTCGAATAAGCTGTTATCCTTTAATTGCAACTGCGCCCGATAATGCAATTTACCCACTTGAACATCGTTCAAGTCCAATAGACTGTTCTTTTCATCGTAGACCGCCGCCACATTCAAAACGGTGGCGGGAGCCAATACCGGAATGTTGCACAGCCTCAGCGTGCATAATTGTTTAGCCAGAAATGCGTCGGTGCGATTAATAACACCGTCACGATTGACGTCGAGCATGGCATTGCTGGATCGCACCGGCTCATTGTTTTGTGCGGCCAGTAAAATCAACGCTACATCGAGTCGATCTACATCGCCATCGAAATCAACGTCACCCGGAATGGATACAGGAATGACCGGTTGTGGTGGATCCGGATCAGGCGCTACGATGCCGCCAGTAAGCGCTAACAATGCTGCGGCGAATTCATCTTCACGCAAGCCCGCGTTGAATAAAATGAAAAACGGTGCTGAAGGAAAGTAACGGGCATTGGAGATCAGTTGCATTTCGATGAGATAAGCACCTGCGGGGCCGCCTATTTCACCTTTCTGGTTTTCCAGGAAGAAACTCAGATGCGTATGCAATACACCATTGCTTCCCGTAATATCTACAACCAGCTCCGGATTGCCCAAGATACCATTGGCAGAAAAAATGGTGCTGCCATCACTACCGAAGATTCCGTCGCTGAAGCATATTAACTGACCGGCACATTGGGATAGATCATTGATTATGTCAGCACTTGCTTCCAGTCCGCCAAACAGTCTGATTTGTGTGCCTTCGGGCGGTTTTCCCCAAGAAGATAAAACCGGGTCCCAGTATTTGAGGGCTCCCAGCGCCCGATAACTCAGCAATTCATTCGGTAGCAATGCATTTTGAATTGACTGGAATCCTGGGTTTTTAGTTTTGAAATCCCCGCCCGGCAGATCTTGAAAATCGGCTGGAAAAATCAGTTTCCCGGTAACAGCTTCTATCGGCAATGTACCCGCTGGTAAATGCAATACTTCGGCTAATCCGTCCAGATCGCAACCTACCGCGCCGGGTGTGCGGCAATAGCCTGTAAACAGAGCATTGCCTTGCCCCCAGACTTCGACATCCAGATGCACGGCAAAAGCTTGCCGGCCGGATAGTAAAACAATGGAGAGTAGATAAAAGCAAAGATAAGTTTTACCGGCTGATGTTTTCAATATAACGATTCCCTGTCGAGATTCCGGATTGTGGCCAGTTTTAGAATGTGGCGCGCGCGCCCAAGATGAAACTTCGTCCCGGTTCCGGTGCAAAATTCCGCAAAAAAGAAACCGAGTTACGTATTTCCTCGTTCAGCAGATTGTGCCCTTTGGCGAATAGCCATAAATTGCCCCATTTGCTCGTTGTGATTTGATAATCTGCCGTTGCGATCAATAAATGGTAGCTATCAGTGGGTGTTTCGTTTTTTCCCGGATAATGTTGCGCTTCAGCCCGGGTATACCTTACGGAGGTATTCCAGGTGGAGTTGCCGTAGCCCAGTTCAGCGCCGTAACGAAGCGGCGGCATACGCGGCACATCGTCGCGGTCGCCAGTGACAAAACGGCCGCGTACATAATCGGAAAATAAACTGAGCAGCAAATTGCCTTGTGGCATTTCATAAAGCGTTGCGTCAATCCTGGATTCGAAGCCGATGAACTCAGCATGCCGTTGATCATAGGCGAGGATCGATACACATTCCGCTTCACTGACACAGCGCTGACGAATTACCTCGTTGTCAATCTCATACACCAAACCGGTATTCCGCAGGTAGATAAAATCGTCAGTGCGGTTGTAGTAACCGTTAGCTCGCGCGCTGATACGTCCTGATTTCCATTCCATTCCTAAATCGGCCATATTCACGGTCTCATTCTTGAGCTGCACATTGCCAATTTCAAAACTGCGAGTCGACAAATGCGGCCCAAGTGCCAGTAGTTCCTGGATATCCGGCGGGCGCTTTCCGCGATTTAAGGTCAGCGTCAATGCGGTATCTGTCCGCGGATTCCATTGCAGTGCCGAGGAGGCGGACAGTGCCTGGTAGTCAAGTGAGCCGGGTAATGGTACTGGCGGCAGGGCGCTGCCGCGTAGTCTCAATTCGTTTACACTGGGATCGATATGCGCGTGTTCAAAGCGGAGCCCGCCACGCAAGATCCAATTATTCCAGGCGTAATCTTGCGTCGTGTATAAGCCCAACGACTGTTGTTTGGTGCGAGGTGCAAACGTTTCTACACCCAGCGCGGAAAAATTGCGATGTATCCAGTGCGCGCCAAAGGTGCCGGTTAGATTCGGAAACGCATGATGACGTACTTCAACACGCCCTTCACCGACATCGTTTTTGAACTTTGTGAAAGGGGACCCGCCTTCCATCTCAGTATGCCCATAGTCGACCAAACCATAGCGGAAACTGACACTTTCAATGCCGCGTGCTGGCTCGTACCACTCAGACTTAAAGTCATAGCGGGTTTGCTGCATGTTAAGGCGAATATTGGGAAACAATGCTTGAGGACCGAAGATATCTTCAAACCCTCTCAAATCATTCAGTTTAGGCAGGATTGTTTCCAAACCATTCAGGTGATTGGGGTCCAGATGATGACTGCCTTTGGGCACGCCGTAGCGATTATCCGTGTGGCTGACCGACATGCCCGCCATGATGTTATGGCCAAGCCATGATATACCGGCAAAACCGCCGATTCCTCTGCTATTGGTATTGGGGATTGTGCCACTGACATTTTGTATCTCTGATAGACCGAATTGTTGTTCTACCAAAGCTTCGTCAATTGCTTTTCCTGGAATTTGAGTATTACCCCGTTTGCGAAAGAAACCGCCCAGATTGAATGCCAGCCGGTCTTTTCCCAGATTCAATTTGAAGGCCGAATTTGTGCCGTCTCCGTTAGTGTCATAGCGGTTCTCGACAGAGCCGCTGATGGGTTTCGTGGTGCGCTTTCCGGGTATGCGATGATCGTTAACATCCACAACACCGCCGATTGCGTTGCCGCCATAACGAACGATTTCCGGGCCTCGCATGATTCTGATTTCTTCGGCAAATAAGGGATCAATCGCCACGGCATGATCCGGGCTCAAGCTGGTGGCATCATGCGTGCCAATACCGTTTTGTAAAATGCGCACCCGCGATCCGGTTAAGCCACGGATCACCGGAATACCTACTCCGGGGCCAAAAGAAGCATTGCTAACACCGAGTTCCTCGTTTAAGGTCTGCCCCAGTGTATTGCCTTGCTGCAAGCGTAGTGAACGGCCTTTCAGTGTACTGGTATTGGGCTGGGAGGGTTGATCCGGTGTGACACCGATAATGTTTATCGGTGTCATTTGAACAGCGGAATTGTGCTCGTTGTTTTCAGACCTAACTTTGGTTGCTGCCGAATCCCCGGCAACTTGTTCCGCTATTACTTTGTCCATTGCACTCATCGTCATTGCCAAAATCATGCTGGCCGCTATTTGCCGCGCGGAATGGAACATATTGGACTGTCTGTTGGCATTTGAAGAATTTTTACGATTAACCACTCGTCATTCAACCTGCTTAATTTTTGCGAATGCATGCTGGTCACTGTAATTTTTAATGGATTCATCGGTTATTAATTTCAGTAATCTGTTTAATTTTGTAAAAGCGCATTTCAAAAAAACTTAAGAAAGCAGCCGTTGCAAGTTACTGCTGAAGCACCAATTCCTGATTGAGTCGTGCCGGAAATTGACGGATCCTTAATGGCTAGAAAAGATTATATTGTGTTACCTTTTTGATATGTTATATCATAACAAATATCAATTCTACTAATTTAAATTAAAATGATGCCAACTGATCGACTACCGGTGACTGTGCTTTCCGGGTTTCTAGGTGCGGGTAAAACGACCGTATTGAGTCATATTCTGAATAACCGGCAAATGCTGCGTGTTGCGGTCATTGTGAATGATATGAGCGAAATCAATATTGATGCTTCCATCATCGAGAAAGAAATTTCATTTAACCGCGCAGAAGAAAAACTCATTGAAATGAGCAATGGCTGCATTTGCTGCACATTGCGCGAAGATTTGCTCATCGAAGTACGGCGGCTAGCTATCGAGAAAAAGTTCGATTATCTGGTTATTGAATCTACAGGTATATCCGAACCGCTACCGATCGCGGAAACATTTACATTCGCTGACGAAAAAGGAATCAGTCTATCCGATATCGCCCGGCTCGATACCATGGTAACGGTTGTGGATGCGGTTAATTTCATGAAGGACTTTGAAGAAGCAAAAATGCTTCATGAGACAGGGGAAAGCTTGGGAGAAGAAGATGAGCGCAGTGTCGCTGATCTCCTGATTGATCAAGTGGAATTCAGTGATGTCATTTTGATCAACAAAATTGACTTGATCAGTCCGGGTGAGTTAATTCAACTCCAAGGTACCTTGCGCAGTTTGAATACTGAAGCTGAAATTATTGCCATCCAAGATGGCCGGGTTGAATTGCACAAGCTTTTAAACACCGGAAAATTCAGTTTTGAGCATGCGCAACAAGCGCCCGGCTGGTTAAAGGAGATGCGCGGCGAACATATACCCGAAACGGAAGAGTACGGCATCAGCAGTTTTGTTTACACAGCCAGGAAACCGTTCCATCCACAACGGTTCTACGATTTCATCCATCAACCTTGGTCAGAAGGAAAATTACTCCGGTCGAAGGGATATTTCTGGCTGGCAACCCGGCCGGATTATGCGGGCCAGTGGAGTCAAGCCGGTGGCATCGCGCACTATGGCTATGCCGGTATGTTTTGGAAAGCTGTGCCCAGGAATGAATGGCCGCACGATGAAGATTATTTGAAATCGATACTGGAGAAATGGCAAGAGCCGCACGGAGACCGGCGGCAAGAATTGGTTTTTATCGGTCAGAATATTGATCAACAAGCGATATGCCAATGGCTGGATGAATGTTTGGTGACCGATGAAGAATCGCAAGCTGGCGAGAAAGATTGGTTAACTTTGGAAGATCCATTTCCTGCGTGGATTTGATCAATAAAAATAGCTTTGATTTTCAACTGAATTTAGGGATTTGTACATAGAATTTCTCTAGCGTGATATGCTTTTACCGGTTAATCACAAGAAGTATTTCTGATCATTCCGGATACTGAAATTTTTAAAAATGTCAGTCGATATCGAACAAATCATCAAAAAATCACGGGAAGTTTGTGCGTCGGCAGGAACAAAATTAACGCACAAGCGAAAAAACGTGCTCATGGTGTTGTTGGCTTCTGCTACGCCTCTTTCGGCTTATGAAATTGTGGACCGATATAAAGCGCAATTCCAGGAATCGTTACCGGTGATGTCCGTTTATCGCATGCTGGATTTCCTGATTCAGGAAAAACTGGTTCATAAACTGGAAACTGCCGGGCAGTATATGTCGTGTGCGCACATTGCATGCGATCATCAGCATGAAACACCGCAATTTCTGATCTGTGATCGCTGCGGCAGTGTCAAGGAAGTCGGCATCAAGAAGCCCATCATCGAGGAACTTGAACGTAGCATTCAAAGCACGGGTTTTATGTTGGCACAGAAACAGCTGGAACTGCATGGAGTTTGTGAGCACTGCCAAAGCCATCCAGCGTGAGCGGTGCCTTATGGCTTGCTACTCAGCTTGTTGAAGGATTGTGGATACAGTGACAAAACCATCATCGCCGATTCCGGTTTCGCTGCTGACTGGTTTTTTAGGCAGCGGCAAAACTACGGTGTTAAACCATTTGGTTCAGCAGCCACTGTTCAGACGAACCCTGGTTGTGATTAACGAGTTTGGTGCAATCAGCCTGGACCATTTACTGGTTGCGCATAGCAATGAAACGTTGGTGATGGAAGTGGGAGATGGTTGTATCTGCTGCGCGATGCGCGGTGATTTGGCCAAGGTGCTTAAAGATATCACCTGGCGCTTTTCCCGCAATGGGGTGCGCAACTACGACAGGGTGATCATCGAAGCCACCGGATTGGCTGATCCGGCTCCAATTTTACATACCTTAATGACGGACAAAAACATTACCGCGCATTATCGCTTGGATGCGGTTGTCACTACCATCGATTGTATCCATGCGATGGATACACTGGATCATCATCCCGAAGCCGTCAAGCAAGCTGCGGTAGCAGACCGGATTATTTTGACCAAAAGCGATTTAATCGATGAACAGCAACGCCGTACGTTGCAACAGCGCTTGGCGATTCTGAATCCCGCCGCTACACAATTACTGGCTGTAAACGGTCAGGTGGATGGGCCATCGGTATTCAGTACTAACTTATTTTCGATAGATCAAAAAACGCCGGATGTTGTCAGGTGGCTGAATGCGGAAGCGTATGCCGGAAATCCTTCAAGCCGGTACAAATTTGTGCGGTATGGTGCAGCGCAAACTTTGTATTCTTCCAAGAGATCCATCGTTAAACAACCGGATATTAATCGCCATGATGATCATATTTTGTCTTATTGTTTTACTTTTGACGAACCGATCGATCCCGAATGGTTTGAGGATTGGCTGGGTTTGCTGATGGCGGTCAAAGGCGCGGATATTTTGCGCATCAAAGGGATAGTGAATATGAAGAATCGTGCGGGGCCGATAGTTATTCATGGGGTTCAGCATATTTTTCATCCTCCGGTGGAATTGACGGGATGGCCATCGGATGACCGGCGCACCCGCATTGTATTCATCACCCGGAATGTTCCTCGTGCAGCGATCGAGGATACATTTTCCGCATTGACCGGATGCGCGGCATTACCGGCAAACACCCATTAGCGGTTTGCGCTAACGGGCGGGATTTTCTGCCTGCAATACTTGAATATGCGCGGCCGCACAGCGTGCTAATGACTTTAAATCGTATCCCCCCTCCAACGCCGAAACAATACGGCCGTGTGCACAGTGATCGGCAATAACCTTGATCTGCCGCGTGATCCAGACATAGTCTTCGTCTTCAAGTTGCAGCTGCGCCATGTCGTCGTCGCGATGCGCATCGAATCCGGCGGAGACGAAAATCATCTCCGGTTTGAAGCGGTCGAGTGCCGGTAACCAGTGATCGGTGACCGCTTGGCGGAATGCCGCACCGTTGCAGCCGCGCGGCAGCGGCACGTTGATCATGCGTTCGGTGGCGCTGTTTGCGCCGCTGTAGGGATAAAACGGGTGCTGAAACGTCGAGCACAGCATGACGTGCGGGTTGTCGTGGAAAATCTCTTCGCTGCCGTTGCCGTGGTGCACGTCAAAATCCAGAATGGCAACGCGTTGCAGATGATGCTGCGCAATGGCGTGCGCCACCCCGGCCGCGATATTGTTGAACAGGCAGAATCCCATGGCACGGTCCGATTCCGCATGATGACCGGGCGGACGGACGGCGCAGAATGCGTTATTGACGGTACCGGCCAGAACCAGATCGGTGGCCAGTACAACCGCCCCCGCTGCATGTAACGCGGCACTGAGTGAAAAAGCATTCATCGCGGTATCCGCATCCAAGGCAATCAAACCAGACGCCGGAGCGGCCTGGCGGATGCTTTCAATGTATTCCGGAGTATGCACGCGCGCCAATTGTTCCGTCGTGGCCAGCGGTGCCTCGTAACGCTGCAATTGCGCCAGCAGCCCGCTGGCATTCAATTCGTTTTCAATGACGATTAAGCGCTGCGGGCACTCCGGATGGGCCATGCCCATATCATGCTTGAGACAATCCGGATGGGTAATATACGCTGTTTGCACGCTATTCCTTGTTACGTTGAAATTCGATGTCGAGTGGAATCCTGGAGCATGCCGGCAGGTGCGGAAAGCCAAAGTTTATACAATCAAACGGCTATACCATGATAAATTATCACTATCCTGAATAATAGCTGTTATCTGTTACGTTTAATTGCATTTTTTCGTCATATGGGGAGTCGTTGATGAATGAGTTTATTGCCAAAATATTGAAGTTTGTTTCGTTTGAATCGCTGGTGGAAAGAGGCTGGCTGGAAATTGCGGAAATTTTAATGCCGGTTTTCCTTTTGGCTTTGGTATTTCTTGGGCTGAGTTTTTATATCCAGCACAAACGCTGGAAAACGGCGGCCTCTATTGTATGCGCTCTGATCGGACTGGTTTATTTGCCGTACGAGTTTTACCGCCAATCGATGGTATCCGCGAGAGCGAATGCCAATGTCAGTGAGATTCAAGGCAGTTTGCAGAGTTATCTGGATTCGGCCAGCTTATCGCACGCCAAGGGGATAGCGGATAAGGAAGCGGCTGCGAGTATATTGGACGAGATGATTCATGGCCTGAATCAGGAGAAGAAAAAAGAACTGGTGCTGATTTCCTGGCTGGTTGCGGAAAATGAAAAGTATGCGCTGAATCAGATTGACAGCAAGCAGAAATCGCTCGGCGACGACATAAAGTCTAATTTGGCTGCGGCAAAAGTTGAGATTATCGATTCACGTCCACCGGTTGATAAAATTTCCGATTCTATCGTTAAAAAGCTGGATGACGACGTCAAAGTCTTAATTGAAAGGAAAATGCAGGGATTCAAGCAGGAAATCGATAGTTCATTGGACGGTTTTAAAGAGAGCATTAATACCTTCGTTCAGGGAGAGCTGAATAATTACCAAACGAGGTTAGCCGGAATTACGCAACAGAATGTCGATGAATTAAGAAATTACTCCAACAAGGCCAATCAGGCGTTTACTGAGCAAGTCAATAAAATCAATCAGGTTTCGTTGAAAAAACTGGATGCGACCAAAGAAAGCATAGAGGGCGTCGGCGCTGCTTCGGATACCAATTTGAAGAATATCGCGCAGCAGGTCAAACAACTGTCGGCTTCGCTCGAGATTGCGCAGAAAAAGAACGATATTTTGTTTGAATATAACGAATGCATGCGAATGAAGGGGGTATTGGATCTGGGTGGAAAAGGCGAGCAATGCAAATCCAAGTATCAGCAGGATTTGTCTGGTTTGAAATAGTCAATCGCTGCCGGTCTGATGGCAGTTATTTGAGATAACCATCAGGCCGTGTCGGCACATCGTCATGTGCGCAGCATGACCAGCATTGTCAGATAGAAGATGTACGCAGTTACAAAAACAATCCCTTCATTGCGCGATACCATCCGCTCACTGCGAAATACCGGCAGGCAAGCAACGGCGACGATTGCCGCTAGCGGCAAATCGATCCATAAAATATCATCCTCAACGCCGATTCCACCAGGGGCGGCCAGCGTAGTCAAACCCAGGATCACCAGAATGTTGTAGATACTGCTGCCGATCAAGTTGCCGATCGCCACGTCCCGGTCATTCCGGTAAGTGGCTACGAGTGTCGTTACCAGTTCCGGCGCGGATGTGCCGATAGCAACGATTGTCAATCCGATGAAAGTATCGGAGACGCCGTAAGTCTTGGCAATGTTCACCGCCCCCGCGACCAGCAAATCCGCACCTAATACTGTTAGCGCCATACCTGTGAACAACAGCAATGACTGTAGAGCATATTGCGGATACCGGTGTGCTTTGGGAATGGGCTTCTCACCAAATTCCTCCGAAAATTCTTTCTTGGTTGCGGCACTTTCCTTGTGGCTTTCTTTGATCAGCAAGATTGTATAAAACACCGCCGCAAATACCAGCAACATACCTTCGATCCGGGACAGAACGCCGTCAAGCGACATTAGAATCAAAATGAAAGCCGATCCGATCATCACCGGCACATCGAGTTTGATGCTCAGAAGCCGGATTGGCAACGGGCGGATAACCGCACTCAGGCCCAGGATAAACAAAATGTTGAGGATATTGGTGCCAGCGATATTGCCGATCGCTAGCGAACCTTTATCCTCCGCGACCGCCGTGATGCCGACCGCCAGCTCGGGGGTGCTGGTTCCGATCGAAACGATGGTCAAGCCGATAACGATCGGACTGATACCGAGCATTGCGGCCACCCTGGTAGCGCTGCGCAGCAGCATCTCGGCTCCTAGGACGATGACTGCCAAGCCGCCGAGGAAGATGATGGCCGGATGTAATTGGATCATTCGCTTTGCTTATCCGTTGCGGGAACCACGAGTACATCCGAAGAAATCCATTGCAAAACCCGGTTAAGGGAATTTTTGAACAGTGTATCGAACAAACCGGTGTTTTCACTGGAGCCCATCACGACCAGATCGATCGCGTGTCGGCGGACATACCGGGTGAGTGAAGTTTCCAATGCTTCGTCCACCGGTACGATGTGCCTGATTCGTAACCGGGGGATGCCGCTGCCGGTGACGAACCGCTCACAACGTTCATGAACTGCGGAACTGGCAAGTTTTAACGCTGCGCTTTCCGGCGCGGAACCCATCGCTTTGGGACGCTCATGTGCGTAAAACACATCCATGGCGGATTGCGGGAACCACTGCGCGGCGGCAAGCAACGCGACACTGGAATTCCCGGATAAGTCGGTGACGGCGACAATATTGCGATACGGCCCATGGACACGATTGCGGACGATCAGCAGCGACTGCTCCAATGTCTGTGACAATTTCTCGACAGTGGATCCTAGCAGAAAACGCCCGAGTGGCTCGTCCCGCGCTACGCCGGTTATCACTAATCCAGCGCCGGTTTGCCTGGCAACGAGGGAGATCGAATCCGCAGGCGCGGTTGAGCGGACCAACCGGATGTCGGCGCGCGATCCCATACCCGCCAGATCCTGGCTTAACTGATGACGCGCATCGTGTTGCAAATCAAACGATTGATCGCCTGCGGCCCACGCCAGGATTTGATCCGGCGCGCAGGGAACATCGAAGACATTGAGCGCTGTCAAATGCGACTGCCAAGCCTGCGCCAGCTGGATAGACCGGTCAAGCGCGCGGTCGCAGCGCGGGCTTAGATCGGTCGCCAGCAGCAAATGCGTCGGCGGCGGGAAGGACGGTGAGGGGGGCGCATCTTTTTCCGTACCCGGTTCGCCGGAAATGCGGCCGCCGGTTTGCATTCCGCCGAGCGTTGCCAATTCCGGAGAACGCGCATCGACGATTACCAAGAGATCGGTTGGCGCTTCGTCCAATACCCGTTTTGTGACGCTTCCCAGCAATAATTCTTCGGTAACGTGCGTACCATGCTTGCCCATAACGATCAGATCGCAATCTTGACGTTCGGCTTGATTGAGGATGGCGCGCGTGGCGTCGCCACACTCCACCTGCGCTTGATACTGATCTTGCGTCAAGCCTGCATTCCGGGCCAGCTCGTGCAGTAAATGCAACGCTTTCTCGCAGGCTTCATGCCGGTAGCGTTTAATGTCATTTTGGGTGATGCCGGCGTAATTCAACAACCCTTCGAACGGCACGTCGAATGCATGGAACAGCACGATACCGGCATCGGGAGCGATCTCACGGGTTATCCGGAGGGCAAGTTCCGAGGCCGGCGAAAAATCGATCGCCAGTAAAGCTTTCTTGTACGAGCCGCGGACGCCGGTTTTCACAATCAATACCGGGCAATGGCATTTGCGCAGCAGATGCGAGGCGGTCGAGCCAATTAGAAGTCGGCGCAATACGTTATCCCCGCGGGAACCGGCAATGACAAGATCCGCGCTCGTTGAGGCGGCGCAAGCCGGGATCGCCGCGGCGGGCAATCCCTCCTCGACTAGAATTTCCGCAGCCACTCCGCGGTTGCGGGAAGTATCGGAAATGATCGAATGCAATTCATTACGCTGCTTATCGATCAGTTTGCTCGTGACGGCGGCAGCCTGGTCTCCGATAAGATCCTGCAGCGAACCCAAAGCGTTCAGCCCGAGAGCATGCATGACCGTGCAGTGGGCCGAAGTTATCCCGGAAATATCGAAGCCTCGCTCGATGGCCTGCAAGGATGGGGATGACAAATCCGTTGCAACAAAGACATGGTTAATCAGTTTCATTAATAGCGCTCCTTTGCGTATGGAATATATGCAACCGGCTTTTCACAAACGGTCGATTCTGGCGATACGCAGGAAAGTTTTTTCCGCTTCAACGCACAGGAACAATAGTAAGCCCAAGCTGAGTATAGCCGCCCAGGAATGAATATCGAGTGTGACACTTTTGAACAGATGATGCATCGGTGCTGTGTAGGTAAAGGCGAGTTGCAGTACGATCAGAATGCCGGACACCAGCAGAACCGCCGGGTTGCCGCGTAGCGTTTCCAGTCTGAATGCGTGTGCCGTAAAATGACGGACATTGAATAGGTAAAACAGTTCGCACACCACAATCATATTGACTGCAGCGGTGCGTGCCGTATCGAGGCTGCTGCCGCGTTGCAATTCCCAATTGAAGATGGCGAATGTCGCGGCTACCATCAAAACGATCACAAACAGAATCCGCAACCCGAGTGCTTGCGTGATCAAAGGTTCGTCGGGCGGGCGTGGCGCAAGCGTCATGACACCCCGCTCCGCCGGTTCAAATGCCAAAGCCAATGCCAGCGTGACCGACGTGACCGTGTTTACCCATAGGATCTGACCGGCGGTTACCGGTAGCGGCAAACCAGCAAAGATCGCCAGCAGAATGACACCGGCTTCGCCGCCATTGGTAGGCAGCATGTGCATCAGCGATTTCTTGATATTGTCGTAAACCACGCGGCCTTCGCGGATAGCGCTGGCAATCGTGGCGAAGTTGTCATCCGTCAAAACCAGATCGGATGCTTCGCGGGCAGCATCGGTGCCTTTTTGACCCATGGCGACTCCTATGTCAGCCGCCTTCAATGCCGGCGCGTCATTTACACCGTCTCCGGTCATTGCCACGAGATGGCCCTGCGACTGCAAGGCGGTGATCAGCCGCAGTTTATGCTCCGGTGTGGCGCGGGCAAAGATGTCAGTGGTGAGCGCATGTTCACGTAACGCGCCGTCATCCAGGTTTTCGATTGCATCACCCGTCAGGGTTCGTCCGGAAACCAGGCCGAGCTGGCTGCCGATCGCCGCCGCCGTGATCGCATGATCGCCAGTCACCATCTTGACCCTCACACCCGCCGAGTGGCATTCGGCGACTGCTGCAATCGCTTCTTCCCGGGGCGGATCAATGATGCTCACCAGCCCCAACAGCTCAAAGCGAGGCATGATGTCGCTGGCTTCAATGTCTTGCCGGTTCTCTAACCATTGCGCTTGGGCGAACGCTAACACCCGTTCACCTGCTTGAGCAGCGCGGGTGACGGCGGCTTCCCAGTAATCGCGATCGATAGCAGTGCCGCCGGATTGCGTTTTACAGAGCACGAAGACGCGTTCTGGTGCGCCTTTCAAAAACAATAGGTGGCGTCCGCCGTGATCGTGATTCAGCGTGACCATGTACTGACGCTCGGATTCGAACGGAATCGCGTCGACGCGAGGCCACTGCGGCGCAGTGCCGGACGGTTCCATGCCCGCTTTGTGAGCCAGCGTCATTAAGGCGCCTTCCGTCGGATCGCCGGTCAGCGTCCAGTTGCCGACGGCATCATGATGAATCCGGGCGTCGTTGCAAAGCAGCGCGCATCGCGCCAAATCCTCGAATCCGGCAATGGCTGCCGGGTCGATACTGACACCGTTGATGTGAAAGCCGCCGTCGGGCGCATATCCTGCGCCTGACACCGTTATCTCACAACCGGCCAATACCAGCCGGACGGCGGTCATTTCATTCCGGGTCAGCGTACCGGTTTTGTCGGTACAGATCACCGAAACCGAGCCGAGGGTTTCGACTGCCGGCAGACGTCTGACAATGGTTTTCTTGCGCGCCATGACCCGGGTGCCGATCGCCAGAACGATTGTCACGATGGCCGGCATACCTTCGGGAATCGCGGCGACTGCCAGTCCGACAACTGCGAGAAACAAATCGAATAATGGAAGTTGAGCGATGTAATAACCGTACAACAGCGTTACTGCCGCGACCCCCAAAATGAAAGCAGTGATTTGCCGAGCAAACTGATCTAGCCGCCGTGTCAGCGGCGTCACCAGGCTTTTGACATCGCTGACCATCGCACCGATGCGTCCGATTTCCGTAAGCACGCCGGTAGCGACAACGATGCCTTGCGCTTGACCATAACTCACCAGCGTCCCGGAATAGCACATATTGGTCCGGTCCGCCAGATTGGCTTGCTGGGATATGGCGGCCGATTCCTTCTCGATCGGTGCCGATTCGCCCGTGAGAGCGGATTCGATGACTTGCAGATTCCGCGTATGAATCAGGCGCAAGTCAGCGGGAATTTTGTCGCCCGATTCCAGCAACACCACATCGCCGGGAACCAGTTGTGCCGCATCGATGTGCTGGCGCTCGCCGTTGCGCACGACCGCAGCGCGTGCTGCCAGCATATCGCGGACTGCGTCGAGCGCCCGCTCAGCCTTACCTTCCTGGACGAATCCGATGACGGCGTTAATGACGACAACGCCAAGAATGACCAGCGCATCGACTAATCCGCCTAATGCAAGGGTAACCGATCCAGCCAGCAACAGAACGTAGATCAGAGGATTGTGAAACTGCAGAAGGAATCTAAGCCACGCTGCCCGGTGGACCGGTTCCGGCAGACGGTTTTCGCCGAAATCGCTCAAGCGCCGAGCGACCTCTTGCGTCGTCAACCCCGATTGTTTGGAAGTTTTCCAGATAGCGGTGACTTCATCGGGCGGCAATGCATGCCATGCCAATCCGTTGAGGTTTTTGCCGGATGATTTTTCATCGTGTTTCGCAGCGTTATTTTCCATCGTTATGCTGATTCCTCATCGTCAGTACATGGAACCTCAATCAAGGTGCGGGAAACCCAATCCGTATTGTAATCCTCATCCGGCGTGAAATAGCGCTCGCGCATTGGGCAATCAGCGAGCGAGCGGCCGTATCGGGTAAGTTTGCGGCAACAACGGTGGCAATCGTGTTCAAATCATGAAACATAAGCGCTTGTGTGATGGGAGTGCCGGCTAAAATAAAACGCTATGGTGCAGGGTCTATGCTTGCGGGTAATTTCCTACCAAGATGGAAATACACGAAAATTTTACTGGCAATCACTGGTAGAGTAAACCTTGGTGTGGCAATGATTCATTTAATCAATTAATTCCAAATGATAATCTCTCATCGCCGCAAGGATCGGTGTCGTTCTGACAATAAATGCTCATCAAACGGAATTGTAGCTGACGGACTCAATCAGTTGCTGTTGATGTTGCAAAGCTGATGTGGCGGTTAATCAATGGGTTAACACTATGATATTCAAAAAAATCATATTTTTATGTCTGCGTAAGCCAGCCGCCGCTCATGCAAAGCTCTTTAGAGTTGATTTAATTGATGCTATGTTTCGAAAATAAATAACGATGTAAGGAAATCGCATGGGGCAGGTAGCAGAAATTGTAGGCCGCGGGTTGGCACACTTCTTAACCAAGCCGGTGCGGCAGAGCGTTCAGGTGGCAACGATCAGTCAGGAAAAACTGGCAGCTACTTTGCAGCCTGGCGATGTGCTGTTGGTGGAGGGGGATACCCGTGTCAGCGTAGCCATCAAATACCTGACGCAATCCACCTGGTCGCATGCCGCCATCTACATTGGGAACGTGCTGCCGCACAGCGCACCCTGGCAGTTGCCCCAGGTATTGATAGAGGCCGATCTGAAGGAAGGTGTGCGCGCGATAACACTTGCTCACTATGCGCAAATGCATACCCGGATTTGCCGTCCGGTCGGTTTGAACGATGAGGATCGCAAACGTGTGGTGGATTTTGTTATCGCGCGCATCGGCCAGCACTATGATCTCAAGCATATTTTCGATCTTTTGCGCTATTTGCTGCCGACAATGCCGGTTCCGACACGGTTCCGCAGACGTATGTTAGCCCTCGGCAGTGGAGATCCGACACGGGCGATCTGTTCGACGCTGATCGCGCAAGCGTTTGAGTCGGTGCGCTATCCGATATTGCCGGAGATTCAACGTACCTGGTCGGATGATCCGAGGCATACCGATTGCTACGCGGATATCTACCATATTCGTCATTATAGTCTGTACACCCCGCGCGATTTTGACATCTCGCCCTACTTCGACATTATTAAGCCGGTGATTGAAAATGGTTTTGACTACCGCTCACTGGCTTGGAGCGACAAAGATCGCGAATCTGGTTGTGAATCGGCGGAGTGAGCGTAATTTAAGTAAACTCTACCCCGGTTTGCTGTAATCCGATTAAATCGATGTTCGTGGCGTTCACCTCGGAATTGGCCGCAATTTCGAGGAGTTGCGCCTGTGATAGCGTGCCGCCGCTGCCTGTCAGCAATCCGGCATACAGGTTGTGATCTGCGGGTGACGGTGCGCTGCCGACAACGTTCTGGTACACCGTATCCACAAAAGCGTCATTATCTGGATTACCCAGCACACCGATCACCAGTTGCGAAACTTGCAGCATGCTTTGACCGGAATCGAACAAACCAAGCCCAATGCCGACATAGTCCGGGTGTGCCTGAATGGTTGGTGCATCGAATGCCGCGCCGATCAGTCTGACCGTATTGCCGGCAGCTTGGCCGTCATTGAGGTCAATCGCGACTTTTTGATCGGCAAATTGAAAACGTTCGATACCGGTGAGCGTATCGTTACCCTCCGTCCCGGAAACCGTCATTCCCAAGCTTGTGCCGAGAACAGTGTAATTCGCACGGTTGCCGCTATAGACGGCAGTGTCGGCACCTAAACCGCCATTTAGCGTGTCATTGCCTTCCAAGCCATTCAACGTATCGTCTCCACCGGCTGCAAGAATAAAATCATCCCCGGATGTACCGGTCAAATTGTCAGGGTCATCGGTGCCGAACAACACATTGGGCGGTACCGTACCGGTCTCGCCGGAAAAATTGGCGGGGGAATTAGTCCCCGTCGAACCATCCCGGTTGAGTGACTTTATGCCATCGACGGGTAATCCGGCATAAGTTATCGTGCCGCCAAACATTCCGGGAAAAGTGACGGTGCCGCTGCCGGTAAACAAAAAGCCATTCGGAATGATGAAATCGGGTGTGATTAAACCCAGCGCTGAAAATCCCTGCGTTGCAACCAATACGGACTTGTTCAGGGTTGTCTCGCTGGGAAGGTTCGTCGGGAAAGTATACGTGTGGGTGGTGGCGCCGCTGGTCGAGGTGATCGTATGTCCGGCCCACTCGTCCTGATCGTTGGCATCTCCAGTAAATTCGATGAATTGAACGGTTCCGTCAGCATTGGAATACACTTCGTTAATGTGAAATATGTGGAATGTCATTTTCTTCTCCCTCCCTTAAGCTGGAATATGGCAGCCAATCCATTGAAGCTGCTGACATGATATAACGATAACCGGAAATGAAAAACTGTATCTGCTGGATATTGGATCACTCCAGGGTAAGCGGATGCATCGTGGAATGGCATCAAATAATCTGATTAAAATACTTTTCCCGGTTGCTGCGTGCAATGGAATTTCGTTTTAATCTTCAATGTGATAATCTTTATCGTGCGATATGAAAACCAGCGCGCGCTCACCTGCTTCAAGTTCTTGAGACTTATACATTATGTTTTCATATTCCAAGATAGTGCTTTAGCTCATTAAATCAGCCAACCTCCCTTGGATATGGAACAACAACGCGTAGAAAAATCATTATTTTTACTGGCCACGCAAATATTACTGCTGGCATCGTTGTATTTCGCCGGAGGAAAAGCAGGATTAAACGCACCTTATCTAGGTTCAAGTATCACCTTGTTTTGGCCGCCCTCCGGAATTGCTTTGGCGGCACTGTTGCTATGGGGATTGCCCTGCTGGCCGGGTATATTCTTGGGGGCGCTTGTCACAAACCTGTCTACCGGTGATCTCACCTCGCCCGTTGCTTTGGCAATCGCTATAGGCAATACCGCAGGTCCGGTATTAGGAGCAGTGTTGCTCAGAAAAGTGCTGGGCTTTCAAAACAGCTTTATACGCGGACGCGATGTAACGGCCTTCTTGCTGATCGGGCCCGGTAGTATGCTGCTGACCGCCAGTATCGGTGTTTTTGCGTTGTATGCCGGTGGAATGTTGCCATTTGATTTGTTATCCCAAGCTTGGACCGGCTGGTGGCTTGGAGATACTGTGGGTGTTCTGGTGTTCACGCCATTCCTGCTGTTCCTGATGAATCTCCGGCGCACCCCGGTATCGCCGTCACAGATCAAGCTGGAATTTATTGCAGTGCTAAGCAGTTGTGTGTGCCTGACGTGGCTGATATTCGGCGGCATTACGGCCATCAGTCAACTCATGCTGCCGCTGGCTTTCCTGGTTTTTCCCCCTTTGATATGGGCGGGTTTACGTTTAAATGCGTTAGAGACTTTTATTGTGGTGCTGGCGATTGCCTCGATTGCAGTCATAGGCACGGCGCAAGGGTCCGGTCCTTTCTCCAGAGGCGATGTCCAGCTTGATCAATTAGTGTTATGTGTTTTTGTTGCAACGATTACGCTCATCGCTTTTATGATGATCGGTATCCAGGCGAATCAGCGTCAGGCGGAGCAGCAATTGCAGGATAGTGAATCACGCTTGCGTCTGGCGCTGGCGGCGGCAAATCAAGGTCTGTATGATTTGAATGTGCAAACCGGGGAAGCGGTAGTCAGTCCTGAGTATGCCCGCATGCTGGGTTATGATCCGCGATCTTTTGTGGAAACGGATAGGCGCTGGTTAGAACGTTTGCATCCGGCAGACCGGGATGCCGCTTACCAAGTTTACAGCGACTACATCGGTGGTTTACGCGAGGATTACCGGGTGGAATTCCGGCAACTTACGCAACAAGGTGAGTGGAAATGGATACTCTCGCTGGGAAAAATCATTGAATGGAATCAGCAAGGCCAGCCGTTGCGCATGCTCGGTACGCATACCGATATCAGTGAACAAAAGCGCGCGGAAGCAGAATTGAGCACGGCTTTGGAAGAATTGAAAGTGTCCGAGCGCCATCAACGGGAATTGCGTGTGCTGGCAGAACGGGAACAAAGCCGCATGGGCGCATTACTGTCCGCCATGAACATGGGCATTTTATTTGAAGACAATGAACACCGGGTGGAGTATGTCAATCCGGCATTCTTGCGGATGTGGGGTATCGGCGAGCACGAGAATTTATTGAATAAACCGGCCAGAACCATCCTCGCGAGTTCCGACGAGCGTTTTGCGCAACCCGGTCACGCTTCCAAGCATGTGTTGAATACGCATGAAATCAGCGAGCGCTGCGAACTCGAATTGACTAACGGGCGAACGTTCACTCAATTATCGTATCCCGTGAATGATATCGAAGGGCTGATTATCGGACGCTTATGGATTTACGAGGATATTACGCAAGAGCGGCAAACCGCGCAGCAGCTGCTGTATCTGGCGGAACGTGATCCGTTGACCGGTTTGTATAATCGTCACCGCTTCCAGGAAGAGTTGCACAATCTGATTGCCATCGCATTACGCCAGCGGCAGAAATTTGCGCTATTGTATTTTGATCTCGATGATTTCAAATACATTAATGATACTTTCGGGCACCGGGCCGGTGATACCGTGCTGGTCCGGACAGCGGGAGAGATTTCCAGCATTGTGCGGCATATCGAAGTATTCGCCCGTTTGGGCGGCGATGAGTTTGCCATTCTGAGCCATCTGCAACCGGAGGACGATTTGAGTATCCTTCCCGCCCGGATTGTAACGTCCATCTCATCGATTCCGCTGCATTTCCGCGACACCAATATCCGTCTGACGACCAGCGTGGGTGTCGCTATTTTCCCCGAGCACGGCGAAACTGCCGAGGATTTGGTGGCGCATGCGGATGCAGCGATGTATCAGGCCAAGAATCAGGGCAAGAATACCTGGGCAGTTTACGATCCTCAGCGTGATTCGTCGGAAGCCATGATGCACCGGCTGACCTGGTACAATCGGATTGCTCAGGCGCTGGAGCAGAATCTGTTTGAAATTCATTTCCAAGGTGTCTACGAAACCGCTCACAATGCACTGACTCATTTAGAGATTCTCGTCAGGATGCGCGATGTGAATGAACCGGCGCATTTAATCATGCCGGGTCAATTTATCCCCATAGCGGAAAAGAACGGCCAGATTGTCACGATCGACCGCTGGGTGATCAAGCGCAGCATCGAACTGCTCAGCGAGAATCCGGATATGCCGCCAGTTGCGATTAATATTTCCGGCCGCACGTTTGACGATCCGGCGATTCCCCAGTACATCCGCAATCTTTTAAGCGAACTGCGCGTGGATCCGAGGCGGTTGATCATCGAGCTGACCGAAACTGCGGCGGTGTCAGACATACAAGACGCGCAACGCTTCATCGAAGCGGTTCATCAAGCCGGTTGTTGTGTTTGCCTGGACGATTTCGGCAGCGGTTTTTCCACGTTCGGTTATCTGAAATACCTGGGAGTCGAAATCCTTAAAATCGATGGGTTGTTTATTCGCGATCTCCCCAATAACCGCGACAATCAGATTTTTGTCAAAGCCATGGTGGAAGTCGCGCGCGGACTTGGCAAGTTAACCGTGGCGGAATTCGTTGAAGACGCGGCTACGCTGAGTATGGTGAAAAATCTGGGAGTCGATCTTGCGCAAGGTTATTATTTTGGCCGCCCAAGCGCGCAAATTCCCGTTAAATCCTGATTCAGGATTCAGCAACGGTTTGGCTTCCTAGCCGAGTTCGGCGCTTATTCTGGCGATACGCATTTCGCGCACACGCGCATTGATGGCCGCGGGCAATGCCGTGGCATCCGGGATGCGCTGGCTCAATTCGGCAGCAATGGCGCCGGCATCGACGCTTCTGGCCGCGGCATATGCTTGCTGAAACCGTCCGGCTTGAACATAAGGCTTGGTGGCATAGCCGGGGCGGCCGTGAAAATCGCACGCGCAAGCCTGCAAAAATTCTTCGAACCGGCCGGGCTTGCGGTAGGCATCGACCGCTTGCAACATGTCCGCCAGCGTGGATGGTTTCAGTTCTGCGGCGCGATGCACGTCGCCGTGGTAACGGGCGACCAATAAAGCCAGATCACGGGCATCTTTAGGTACCCGGATGCGTTCGCATACATTCTGCGTCAATTCGATGCTGCGCGCCTCGTGACCGATATGGCGAGGCCACTCCTCGGGTGGCGTAGTGCCTTTGCCCAGATCATGCATCAGCGTGGCAAAGCGCACTGGCAATGAATAATCTTGCGCCGCGGCGTAATCGATCGCCAGCATGATATGCACGCCGGTATCGATTTCCGGATGCGCGTGCGCCGGTTGCGGAACGCCGAACAACACATCGACTTCCGGCATGATGCGCGCTAATGCGCCGCATTCGCGCAACATGTGGAACATCCGGGACGGGTTATTCTCCATCAAACCGCGCGACAGCTCCTGCCAAACGCGCTCTGGCACCAGCGCATCCACTTCGCCGTTATGCACCATGTCGCTCATCAAGGCGAGTGTCTCTGGGGCAGCGTGAAAATTGAAACGCGCGGCAAACCGTGCTGCACGCAGGATGCGTACTGGGTCTTCGGAAAACGCGGGGCTGATATGACGCAGAATACCGGCTTCCAGGTCGGCGACGCCGTTGAAAGGATCGATGATGTTGCCATCTTCGTCTTTGGCGATTGAATTGATGGTCAAATCGCGCCGCGCCAGATCTTCCTGCAACGTGACCTGCGGTGAAGTGAATACTTCAAATCCTTTGTAGCCGCGCGAAATTTTCCGTTCCGTGCGCGCTAGGGCATATTGTTCATGCGTTTGCGGATGCAGGAAAACCGGAAAATCCTTGCCGACCGGACGATAACCGAGCTGCTCCATTTCCTCGGGCGAAGCGCCGACGACGACATAATCATGATCTTTGACCGGCAATCCCAGCAGTTCATCGCGAACCGAGCCGCCCACGAGGTAAGTTTTCACGGGTTATTTCGCCCTGACAACGCCCAGGCGCTGCTTGAGTGTCGGCGCATCTTGACCGTGATCCAGCACCTTGGCGTAATACATCGAGTTTTTCAAAACCTTTTTAACGTAATCGCGCGTTTCGTTAAAAGGGATCGTCTCGGCGTAAATCGCGCCTTCCAGCGGCATGGTATTGTCACGCCAGCGTCTGGCGCGTCCGGGCCCGGCGTTATACGCAGCGGAGGCCAGCAACGGCTGATTGTCCAGCGTGCCGAGCACGTGCTTGAGATAATAGGTGCCCAGCTGCAAATTGGTATTCACGTCGACGACCAGGTGCTGGCGGAAATTCGGTATGCCCAATTGCTTGGCCACCCACTCGGCGGTGGCGGGCATCAATTGCATCAAACCGGCTGCTCCGGCGTGCGATTTGATATCCGCAATGAAGCGGCTTTCCTGCCGGATCAAACCGTATACCCAAGCTTCGTCCAGTTCATGTTGCCGCAGAACTTTTTTGAGGGTTTCACGGTGTGGCGATAAGAAGCGCAAACTGAAGTCGTGCTGCGCGACGGTACGGTTGGCGGTGTTGATCGCACGGTCATATAGACCTTGGCGGCGGGCAACTTCCGCCGCGGCCAGCAGCTCGGCATCGCTGAAGTTGCGGATAGTCCAGCTCCATTCCCGCAGCGCTTCGGTGCGCAAGTTCATGCGCGAGAAAGCCAACGCACGTTGCAGGCCGGGGTTACGCTCCATGGCGGATACTTCCGCGTTACTGACGCGGTAAGTTTTGTCCGCGATGGTCAGTATGGTGCCCAATTCTTCTCTGGCCAGCTGACCATAAAAACTGTGCTCGTTACTGAGCGGAATAAAAATGTCGTTGGCATCCGGCGTTCTGCCTTTAGTTTTTAACGCACGCGCTTTCCAGTAGCGCCAGGTATCGATTTGCTGTTCGGCGGGCGACATCCGCTCGATGGTTTTCAGTACCTCATCCCAATTGCTGGCGCGCAAAGCCGCGCGAACGTGCCATGCCAGCACGGTATCCGAGGGCGGATAATACGGCGTCATGTTTTGCGCTTCCCGGAACCAGTCCAAAGCGCGTGAATCATGCCGCATGGCGGCGCGATGTCCGAGTCTTCCGAGGAAATAAGAACGATCGGATGCGGTCAGCTGATCCTTGACTTTCAACCACTGCACATACGCCGGGTTGGTATCGTTACGCAGCAGACGTAACAGAGCGAACAAGACAATTTCACGGTCACTGCGTGTTGTGATTTTTCGTTTCAGAGTTTCCAGGTAACGCTGCGGATTCTTCGCGGCATTATTCAACTCGGTGCTGTTCAGCGCTTCTATGCTGGGTAAATAGCGGTTTGCATGCGTAGCCACGCCGGTTTGATTTTCTTCCAATGCCAAGCGGATTCGCGTCCAAATGTCTTCAACTTTGATCTGACCGCTAGATATAAGCGCTTGAAAAACAGGCGTACAGCTATCCGGCAGACTGGCCGGTGTAAACCATAACGCGCGGGCTTCGGCCAGCACTGTACGGTCGTTGGTATTCAGGCGGCGCTGATAGTAATAGCACAATAATTCATTATCTTTATTCACCAGCAGCGGATATTCAGCGTCAAAAAGCGCCCATTGCTGATTCTTGCCCAGCATTTTGAGCCAGTCACCGCGCATCCGGTCTGCAACCAGAGCGCCGTCGTAACGCGACAAGAAATAGCGGATATTTGCGTTATCGGTGGTGCGTAGCAGCATGCGTTGCTGGTAGTAATCTACATAAGGCCATAGCACATGGCGTTGCAACCGCGCGGCGGATTCATCGAGGCGCTTGGCATTGCCCGACTGGAATGCTTCCCGTGCAGTTAAGAAATCAGCATCCTGGCTGGCTGATAACGTTCCCCAATAAGCTAAAAGGATTAGTCCAACAAGATAATTTCTCATAGCTTTTAACCGGATAAACTCAAGGAAGGGTAATTAAGAAACGGATGCAAGTATTTTACAACGAATCAAGCGGGAAGAGCATTGCAAAGTACCGCTGCGGGATGGATGCAAGGATACGCGCGTGGAATGGGAGGTGTGTTCCGGTCAGGCAAACCCTTCCGTCTTACGGATTATTTGTTCATAGTACAGCGGTTCTCGATATCCGCCATGATGGAATCGGCGTAGCTGAGATCAGACTTCACGATGGCGCCAAAGTAGGGATGCCGGTAGAGATCGGTAAAATCGCGCATGAGATCGCACCAGTCTTCCAACACAATGAACTCGTTGCTCCTGAGATGGTACGAACTGATGCGCGGTTCAAGGAATGCCAGCGCCCATTGATTGACGCGCTCAATATCCGCGGGACTGAAATCCTGCGTATCGTTACGCTTTGCGCGCGCTATCAGGTCCGCAAGTTCTTGTTCCGATGCAACCGCCAGATGCGCTTGACTGATTAGTCCCGCGAGCGATAGCTGATGCGCGATCTGAATCGCCTCGCGGTTCTGTTGCAGCTCAAATACCACCAGCACCATACCCGCTACCACGGCGAGGTTGGTGATGATGGTGATTAGCCGTTCAAGTTTCATTGGTATTCTTGATTGTTATTTTGCATTCAGTCTTTTCGGAATTTTTTACCAGCTCTTGTAACTTGTTGTGTCATAGAATAGCTTCCATAACGCTTTTGTTTCTGGTTATTTTAAACTGTTGCCGATAAGGCGTAACTGCATTATCAAGATAGGAACATCGTCTTTAATAATGCTCCATAGCGTATCGTTATCAATTCCGAGATAACCGTGAATAAGCCGGTTGCGGGTTGCAATTACCTGCCGCCAAGGTACTGCGTTAAAGGTTTTTTGTATTTCATCCGGTATATGCGTTGCAGCTTCTCCGATAAGTTCGAGGTTTCGCACGGTGGCGTCGTAATTCAAACCTGAAGCCACAAACGCTGCTTGATCCAATCCTTCTGTATAAACCAGTACCTTTTCCGCAAAGCCAATCATATCATTCAGATAAAACCGCCATTCGCGCTCAGACATCAATCGCTTCTCTCTCAATAAAAGGCTTTAATTCAGGGCGTAATGCTTTTTCTGTGACCAAATCGACTGGACGCCCTAATTGATCTTCCAGCAAAAATTGCACGCCAAAATATTTCTTGGAGGTCGCCGGGCCGTCAAAAGCGATCACAATATCGATATCGCTATTCTCTCCAGCTTCATCGCGTGCAGTAGAGCCGAACAGCACCAAGCGTGTTACGCCGAAACGTTCGATCAAATCAGGCTTAAGCAGACGAAGAGTGTCGAGAACTTGCTGGCGGTTCATCATGTTTATAAGCGCGGTATTACTGATAAGCCGCTATGCTACCGCATCGTCAACAAAATTTGCGCAAAATAGCTTCTTTTTTACTAGGACGGCTGTAAGGTGGAAGCCTGGCAAAGCGTTCCACCAAAAACAGATAAATGTATAGCGAGACGTTGTAAACGGTGGAGCACTCTAACGGGCTTTCATCTCACGGGTTGGCTCCTTCGTAGGTACTGCAGTGTCCTCTCGAACGAAAAGTTAGGAATCTTTGAATAACACATGAAGATCTTTGAAAACTTCTTCATGTGGATGGGCAGCGATGTACTGCTCCAGTTTTCTGACCCTATCCATCAGCGCAACGGTATCAACCTCGGCAGGTTTGTTTCCGTATGGCTCGCTTGATTCAAATACGGAATCCACTCTCCGAAAGAACACCTGCAGCGCCTGCATAATGTAAGAAATCTCAGGGTTGTTTACAGAGAGGTTGATTGAAATAAGCGTGAAGTATTTCATAAGGGGTAGCATTATTCAAACTCTTATGAGGTTTGACGGTATTGTAGAAGTTAATGAAACGGGAAAGCAGAATGCGCCGATCGGCGCAGTCTTTAAAGGAAATCTGGCTGTGCCACATATCCATCAGGGTGCGGATGACTCGTTCGGCTTTGCCATTGGTTTGCGGACGATTGATGCGGGTAAACTTCTGTCCGATACCGTGTTGTGTGCAAGCTTTGCCGAAGGCATGGCCGTCAGTTCCTTTAAATTCCTTGCCGTTATCGGAATAAGCGCAGTCGATCTGATACGGACATTGGGCAATGACAGTGTCTATGAGAAAGCGAGCTGCGCTGTGTTGAGTTTTATCGGGAAAAATATCGGCATACAGCTCCCTGGAAAAATCATCGATGGCCACAAACAGGTACTCGCGAGGTTCATTGGCGGATTGCCCTTTCAACAAGGAAAGCCGCTTGGTATCAAAGTGAACAAGCTCACCTGGGTAAGACTTGTTATAGCGTTTGGCTTCACGCTTGAGCCGTTCCTGGATGGCTTGTTCGACCTTAGCCAGGCGCTTAAGACCGTATTGCAACGTCTTGAACCGCTGATTGGTGCTGTCACGCGGCGTAAATTCCTGCAGTCTCGCGCGTTTCAGTACATCATAAATCGTTGGCCGGCTGACATGAAAGCGTTCCGCCAAATGCGCCACCTTCCACAGCCGGGTTTGATAAAGCCGCCAGATTTCCTGACGATCTAATAAAGTTAATCGGGTGCGTTTGTGTATGTTCATCTACAGTATTCTCCCAAATACTGTAAACAACGCTAGTAATTCTTACAACTTAATATATAAGACATTTTGTCCAATAATCTTGTACGTAACACGAAACCAGGTCTCCAATCGCGAATATTGCGATCACCCCGTGAGTTTTTTTCTCAACCCAATCTTTCACCCCCCAAGCGCCGCAGGCAACTGCTCCGGTTGTGTACCCCCTGCCTGGGCCATGTCCAGCCGCCCGCCGCCGGCTTGTTACGCGACGAGCTTGATCAGTTCTCGGCTTTGATTTTGTCGTTTTAACAGTTCCATCACGCAAACATTAATCTGCCTTTAGGCTCCGGGATCGCTCTGCCCAATTCGCGAGCGGTTTCTATCCATTGTTCGATGACGGTTTTTATATTGGCAACAGCTAACTCGTAGGTTTCTCCGTCTGCCATGCAACCGGGTAATTCCGGAGCTTCGGCGATGAAAGTATGATTGTCTTCGCTCCAGTAAATGATTAATTCGTATTTAATCAATGCCATACTTCCTCATGCGATACTTCGTCAATAGCATTCCAACCTATAAGCAGGCAGTTTTGATTACTGCACGACTTTCGTTTCAACCCACCCTTTTACACCTTGAAGCGCCGCAGGCAGTTGCTCCGGTTGCGTTCCCCCAGCTTGCGCCATGTCCGGCCGTCCGCCGCCTTTGCCGCCGACTTGCTGGGCGACAAAGTTGACCAGTTCTCCGGCTTTGATTTTGCCGGTGAGGTCGGCGCTGACACCGGCGATTAGCGTGACTTTGCCGTCGGTGACGGTGCTAAGCACAATCGCGCAGGATTTCAGTGTGTCTTTGAGTTGATCGAGCGTTTCGCGCAGGGTTTTGGCGTCGGCGTTTTCCAGGTTGGCGGCCAAGACTTTCACGCCATTAACATCCTGTGCTTGCGATGCCAGGTCGGCGCCTTGCGAGCTGGCCATTTTGGTTTTCAGGCGTGCCAGTTCTTTTTCGGTTTGCCGCACGTTGTCGATGATTTGCGCGATTTTTTGCGTGACTTCCTGCGGGTTGGCTTTTAATGCGTGGGCGATTTCGAGCAGTTGCGCTTCGCGTTGCTGCACGTAATCGATCGCGCCTTTTCCGGTCACCGCTTCGACGCGGCGGATACCGGCGGCAACGCCGGATTCGGCAACGATTTTGAATAAGCCGATTTGACCGACTTGCGGCACGTGCGTGCCGCCGCATAATTCGGTGGAGAATTCGCCCATGCCGATGACGCGCACCACGTCCGTGTATTTTTCGCCGAACAGCGCCATCGCGCCGCGTTTGATCGCATCGTCGTATTTCATCGAAGCCGCTTCGACCACCCAGTTATTGCGGATTTGCTCGTTGACCAGGCGCTCAGTTTCACGGATTTCGTCGGCGCTCATCGGTACGTTGTGCGAGAAGTCGAAACGCAGCCGGTTAGGATCGACCAGCGAACCTTTCTGCGTGACATGCGTGCCGAGCACTTTGCGCAATGCCGCGTGCAGCAAGTGCGTTGCGGAGTGATTGTTGGCGGTACTGACGCGGGTTTGCGGATTGACCCGGGCTTGCACGGTATCCCGCACTACCAGGCGGCCGCTGCGCAGCAGGCCTTTGTGCCCGAATACCCCGGCTTGAATTTTTTGCGTGTCGGTGACTTCAAAAGTGCCATTGGCAGCGAGCAATTCGCCGCAGTCACCGACCTGACCGCCGGATTCGGCGTAAAACGGCGTTTGATCGAGCACCACCACCGCTTCGTCACCGGCTTCGACAAAATCCACCGCGCTGCCTTGCTTGTAAATGGCCAATACCTGGCCTTCGTGCTGTAACCTGTCGTAACCGTAGAACGTGGTTTGGTCACCTTTGTAGTCGAGGCCTTCCTGCATCGCGAATTTGTTCGCGGCGCGTGCTTGCTCGCGCTGGCGTGCCATGGCTTGTTCAAAACCGGCATGATCGACAGCGATATTGCGTTCGCGGGCGATATCGGCGGTTAAGTCGATCGGGAAACCGAAGGTATCGTAGAGGCGAAAAGCGGTTTCGCCATCCAGTGTTTTACTGTTCTGGCTGAGCGCGGCTTCCAGAATTTGCATGCCGTTTTCCAATGTTTCGGCGAAGCGCTCTTCTTCTTGCAGCAGCACGGCGGCAACGCGTGTTTTGGCAGCGGTCAGTTCCGGATACGCTTGACCCATGACTTGGCTCAAGTCTTCCACCAGTTGGTGAAAGAATGGTTGTTTCTGTCCCAGCTTGTAACCATGCCGGATCGCGCGGCGGATGATGCGGCGCAACACGTAGCCGCGACCTTCGCTGCCCGGGATGACGCCGTCGGTGATCAAAAACGAACAGGCGCGGATATGATCGGCGATGACTTTGAGCGAATTGTCGGCAAGGTTCTGCGTGTTGGTGGCGCGTGTAGCGGCTTTGATCAGGCTTTGAAACAGGTCGATGTCGTAATTGCTGTGCACATGTTGCATGACGGCGGAAATACGCTCCAGCCCCATGCCGGTATCGACCGACGGTTTCGGCAGCGGATGCAGCGTACCGGCGCTGTCGCGGTTGTATTGCATGAATACCAGATTCCAGATCTCGATGTAGCGGTCGCCGTCGGCGTCAGGAGAACCGGGTGGGCCGCCTGCCACGTCCGGGCCGTGGTCGTAAAAAATCTCGGAACAAGGGCCGCACGGGCCGGTATCGCCCATTTGCCAGAAATTATCCATGGTGGAAATCCGCACCACGCGGGATGGTTCGACACCGACTTCATTGAGCCAGATGTCGGCGGCTTCGTCATCTTCCGCGTAGACCGTCACCCATAATTTTTCTCGCGGGATATTGAGCGTGCCGGTTAGAAAATCCCAGGCAAACAAAATGGCGTTGCGCTTGAAATAATCACCGAAGCTGAAGTTGCCGAGCATTTCAAAGAAGGTGTGATGCCGTGCGGTGTAACCGACGTTTTCCAGGTCGTTATGCTTGCCACCCGCGCGTACACAGCGTTGCGAACTGACCGCGCGAACGTAAGGGCGCTTATCCTGGCCGAGGAACACATCCTTGAATTGCACCATGCCCGCGTTGGTGAACAATAAGGTTGGGTCATTGCCCGGCACCAGCGGGCTGGATGCTACGATGGTATGACCGTGCGATTCAAAGAATTCGAGAAATTTTTGTCGTATTTCGCTGCTTTTCATATTTTTTGTTGCTGCTCGTGTCGTTCTAGTTCAGTCACTGTTAAACCCAGCGCATCGCCCTTGACGATGGCCAGACTTTTAACTTTAGCCCGGATGGTGATTTCTTCGTTCATTTTGGGAAGATCGAGTTCGGTCAGAACCGTAATTTCGCCGCTGCTATCTTCCAGCACATAGGATTTCAGGTTGACCAGCGGCAAACGCGTGGGGTTTTTCGGGATGCCTTTTAATTTGACTTCCTTGCCGTCAAAATTAACCGGTGCTGTGTTGATTTCATGGATCGGTGTAATTTCACCGGCGCGCGCTGGGTAGCTGATGGTCAGAATTGCCATTAACATCATGGGAAGAAGCCATTTTTTCATATGCTTTCCTCGTCAGCTTTCGCTAGGACTTGCTGTATTGTTTCCATGGAAAAACCTCTATTCATCATAAATCGTATTTGTTTGCCGCGCTCTTCGCGCGTTCCGGGCGGGTGATCGTATTTCTTCCGCCAGATGTTCAGTGCGGCTTCCAGCTCAGTTTCTTTGAGCGACGGCAGGATACCGTCAATCAGATGGCCGTCGATTCCCTTGGTTTTCAGTTCATGGACGATGCGCTGGCTGCCGAAGCGGGAACGGCGGGTTCGTGCGACTTGCTCGGCCATGCGCCGCTCGGAAAGAAAGCCTTGTTGTTCCAGCTTATCCAGTACTTCCGCCAGCTTTTCCGTTTCACCGGAATCACTCGGCGCGGAAAGTTTCTGCTCCAATTCCCGGCGTGAATATTCGCGTCGCGCCAGATAACGCAGTGCGCGTATTTCTATCGGAGAGCGCGTATCCATACCGGTTATTTTTCTTTCTCAGCTTTGTCTTTACCAGCGCTTTCCTTGATCGGTTTTGTATGATCCGGAACGCCGACGATGGCTCTGATTTTTTGTTCGATTTCCTGCGCTATTTCTTTGTGTTCTTTCAGATAATCGCGCACATTGTCTTTGCCTTGGCCGATTTTCTCGCCTTTGTACGCATACCAGGCGCCGGATTTGTCGATCAGCTTATGCAATACGCCCAGTTCGATGATTTCGCTTTCGCGTGAAATGCCTTCGCCGTAGAGAATATCGAAGTCCGCTTGTTTGAACGGCGGTGCTATCTTATTTTTGACGACTTTCACGCGGGTTTCATTACCGATGGTTTCTTCGCCTTTTTTGATCGAGCCGGTACGGCGGATATCCAGTCGCACGGAAGCATAGAATTTCAGCGCATTACCGCCGGTCGTCGTTTCCGGGTTGCCGAACATGACACCGATTTTCATGCGGATCTGATTGATGAAAATCACCATGGTATTGCTGCGCTTGATGTTCGCGGTCAGTTTGCGCAATGCTTGCGACATCAGGCGCGCCTGCAATCCCATTTGCGGATCGCCCATATCGCCTTCGATTTCCGCGCGCGGCGTGAGTGCGGCCACGGAATCCACCACAATGATGTCGACCGAGCCGGAACGCACCAGCATGTCGGCGATTTCCAAGGCTTGTTCACCGTTATCCGGTTGCGAAATCAACAGTTCCTTGACGTTGACGCCGATTTTTTGCGCGTATTGCGGATCGAGCGCATGTTCCGCGTCAATAAAAGCGGCGGTTCCGCCCAATTTTTGCATTTCCGCGATGACTTGCAGCGTCAGCGTGGTTTTGCCGGATGATTCAGGTCCGTAAATCTCGATGATCCGTCCACGCGGCAATCCGCCGACGCCCAGTGCGATATCGAGTCCTAACGAGCCGGTAGAAACAACTTGTATGTCATAGGCGACATCGTTGGCGCCCAGCCGCATGATGGAACCTTTGCCAAATTGTTTTTCGATCTGGGCTAGCGCGGCGTCAAGCGCCTTACTTCTGTTTTCATCCATGATTTTTCCTGTTAAAAGACAATCAAATTATCGCATAACCTGTATTGCACCGACGTAACTTGTGATGAAGTTGTTTGGCTGGGTCAAAATTAGCATAGTAAAAAACTCGAGTATCCGGCTTGCCTGCGATATAATTGCATAATGTCGTTGAAGTGGCAGACATAAATGCGTCACCGCTTTCAGTAAATTTTAATTGGTAACAGAGGGAGAATAGCTATCCGAGTCATTTTATTAGGCGGTCCTGGTGCCGGAAAAGGTACTCAGGCCAATTATATTAAGGAACATTTTGGTGTTCCGCAAATTTCTACCGGCGATATGCTGCGTAGCGCTGTGAAAGCAGGAACGGAATTGGGCGTCATGGCAAAAAAAATAATGGACGCCGGCGGATTGGTTTCAGACGACATTATCATCAATCTAGTCAAGGAACGTATCACACAACCCGACTGTTCAGGCGGTTTCCTGTTTGACGGTTTTCCGCGTACGATTCCGCAAGCCGACGCCATGAAGGCGGCCGGTGTGCCCATTGATTTCGTCGTTGAAATTGATGTTGACGATGCGGAAATTGTGAAGCGTATGTCGGGCCGCAGAGTGCATCCCGCATCCGGGCGGACTTATCATGTGGATTTTAATCCACCCAAAACGCATGACCGGGATGATGTGACGGGCGAGCCGTTGATACAACGTGATGACGATAAGGAAGAAACTGTCCGGAAACGTTTGCAGGTCTATCATGAGCAAACTGAACCATTGGTTGAGTACTATTCAAAATGGTCGGCACATGGCGGGAAAGATGCGCCCCGCTATATCAAAGTAGCTGGTATAGGCACGGTTGAAGAGATACGTGATTCGATTTTCGCAGCATTGAAATAAGTTTTAGCCAGCCTCTTTTTTGATTCACAGAATGGATTCAAGACTCGGGATGCGGCAAGCCGCGCCTGAGTTTTTGTGCGTACAGATTCAGTAGAATGAAATAGCTTGCTTACGATTTGATTAATCAGGAGAAAAATATGGCAATTAAAAATGCATTTTATGCCCAATCCGGTGGCGTTACCGCAGTCATTAACGCTTCCGCTGCGGGTGTTCTGGAAACGGCGCGGCAGCATACCGATAAAATCGGCAATGTGTACGCAGGCCGCAATGGAATTATCGGTGCGCTGACCGAAGATTTGATTGACACCAATGCCGATTCGGCGGCGGCGATTGCTGCACTGCGTTACACCCCATCGGGTGCTTTTGGTTCCTGCCGCTATAAATTAAAAAGCCTGGAACAAAACCGCCGCGAATATGAGCGCTTGATCGAGGTTTTTAAGGCGCATAATATCGGCTACTTTTTTTACAATGGCGGTGGTGATTCCGCAGATACTTGTTTGAAAGTCTCACAATTGTCGGGCACGCTGGGTTATCCGATTCAGGCGATTCATGTGCCTAAAACCGTCGATAACGATTTGCCGATCACGGATTGTTGCCCGGGCTTTGGTTCGGTGGCTAAATATATCGCGGTATCCACTCGTGAAGCCAGCTTTGACGTAGCCAGTATGTCCAAGACTTCCACTAAAGTTTTTGTGCTGGAAGTCATGGGACGGCATGCAGGCTGGATTGCAGCGGCTGGCGGTTTGGCTTCAAGCCCGGATTGCGAGATTCCCATTGTCATTCTGTTTCCGGAAGTTACTTTCGATAAAGAAAAGTTTCTCGCCAAGGTGGACCGGTATGTTAAGGAATATGGCTACTGTTCGGTCGTGGTGTCGGAAGGTGTCAAGGGTAGCGACGGCAATTTCCTGTCCGATCAGGGACTGCGCGATGCGTTTGGTCATGCGCAACTCGGTGGTGTTGCCCCGGTAGTGGCGAATATCATCAAAGACGGTCTGGGCCTGAAATACCATTGGGGCGTTGCCGATTATCTGCAGCGCGCAGCGCGTCACATCGCTTCCAAAACTGATGTTGAGCAAGCCTATGCAATGGGTAAAGCTGCAGTGGAATACGCCATAGCCGGACATAATTCGGTCATGCCGACGATTGTCCGCGAATCCAGTTCACCGTATAAATGGTCGGTCGGCATGGCGCAGCTTTCCAGCGTAGCGAATGTCGAGAAAATGATGCCGGCTGATTTTATCAGCGAAGATGGATTCGGCATCAGCCCAGCCTGTCGTGAATATTTGGCGCCGTTGATCGAAGGGGAAGATTATCCGCCGTACAAAAATGGTTTGCCGGATTATGTGCGGCTGAAGAATGTTGCGGTTGCTAAGAAATTGGGTGAATTCAAATTATAATATCAGGGTATCAAGCAATTTGATCAGTGTTGTAATGAAGTCATACACCACTGATTTGGTTGTTAAGTAATCGTATATTCAAAAAAATTTGATGCATTCAAGTAGTAAGAACAGATAAAATACGTCCTGATTTTTTATTCAAGACAAGTGGTTAAGAGTGCGGGATTAATTAGATCAGAATTTCGCATGCAATTTTTATGGTCTGACTTTAATTGGAGTTCTCTATGGCTAGTGGTTTTGTTATCGCAATTTTTAGTGCGATTGTAGCCCTGATATTCAGTGGTATATGGATTAAGGGTATTTTTGATCAATCTACAGGCAACCAGCGGATGCAGGAAATTGCCAAAGCGATTCAGGAAGGTGCCTCGGCATATCTGAAGCGTCAATATATGACGATCGGTATGGTGGGTGCAGTTTTGTTTTTTGCGCTTTGGATCGCGTTAGGTTGGGATACGGCGATAGGTTTCGCTTTAGGCGCTATTCTCTCCGGTGCTGCGGGCTTCCTGGGAATGACAGTATCGGTTCAGTCGAATGTCCGTACTGCTCAGGCTGCGAGCGTTGGATTGAACGAAGCGCTGGCGATTGCTTTCCGTGGCGGTGCGGTAACTGGAATGCTGGTTGTTGGTCTAGGCTTGCTGGGTGTAGCCGGATACTGCGCGATGTTGTTTAACGGCGCTGGACCTGATCAAGCCGTCAGCGATGTCATCAAGCCACTGGTTGGTTTTGCATTTGGCGGATCACTGATTTCTATTTTTGCCCGTTTGGGTGGCGGTATTTTCACCAAAGGTGCGGACGTTGGCGCGGATCTGGTGGGTAAAGTCGAAGCCGGTATTCCGGAAGATGATCCTCGCAATCCAGCCGTTATTGCCGACAACGTGGGCGACAACGTAGGCGATTGTGCCGGGATGGCTGCCGATCTGTTCGAAACCTATGCCGTTACGATCATCGCTACGATGATACTGGGCGCGCTGCTGTTTACAGCCAACGCGCTCGATGCGGTAATTTATCCACTGATGCTGGGCGCGGTTTCTATCGTTGCATCGATTATCGGTTGTTACTATGTCAAGATGCGTGAAGGCGGTAAGATTATGAATGCGCTGTACCGCGGATTGGCAGTTGCTGGCGGTATTGCATTATTTGCTTATCTTCCTGTTACCGTTTGGTTCATGAGCGGTATGACGCTTGATGTCGACGGCACGGAAATAGCAGGTGGTATGCTGGTGATGCGAGTATTCCTGGCGGCAGCGATCGGATTGGTATTGACGGGACTGATGGTTGTCATCACCGAATACTACACATCGACCGATTTTAAGCCGGTTCAACATGTTGCCGAAGCATCAACGACTGGTCATGCAACTAACATCATTGCCGGTTTGGGTGTTTCAATGCGCGCAACCGCAGCACCGGTTCTTGCTGTATGTATCAGTATTCTGCTGGCTTATGCACTGGCGGGCTTATACGGTATCGCGATCGCTGCAACCTCAATGTTATCGATGACCGGTATCATCGTTGCGCTGGATGCATACGGCCCGATCACCGATAACGCGGGTGGTATTGCGGAAATGTCGGAAATGCCGGATTCAGTCCGTGCCATTACCGATCCATTGGATGCTGTTGGTAACACAACTAAAGCAGTGACCAAAGGTTATGCGATCGGTTCAGCAGGACTGGCAGCGTTGGTGTTGTTTGCCGATTATACGCATGCGCTGGAACATGCCGGACACGCGATCACCTTCGACTTATCCAATCACATGGTGATTATTGGCCTGTTTATCGGTGGTATGATTCCTTACTTATTCGGTGCGATGTCGATGGAAGCTGTCGGACGCGCTGCCGGATCGGTAGTGATTGAAGTGCGCCGTCAGTTCAAGGAAATCCCCGGCATCATGGAAGGTACCGCTAAACCGGATTACTCCCGTGCAGTGGATATGCTGACCAAAGCCGCGATCAAGGAAATGATGATTCCTTCACTGTTACCAGTACTGATTCCGCTGTTAGTCGGTGTGATTCTCGGACCGCAAGCACTGGGTGGCGTATTGATGGGTTCCATCGTAACCGGCTTGTTCGTGGCCATTTCCATGACCACCGGCGGCGGTGCTTGGGATAACGCGAAGAAATATATCGAAGATGGTCATTTCGGTGGCAAAGGTAGCGAAGCTCATAAAGCATCCGTGACAGGCGATACCGTGGGCGATCCTTATAAAGATACCGCGGGTCCTGCAATCAATCCATTGATTAAGATTATTAACATTGTGGCATTGCTGATAATTCCATTGCTGTAATAACCGTAATCAAGTAACAACTTGAAAAGCACACCAGTTTACTGGTGTGCTTTTTTTATGACTCAATTCCCCCATCAGTTAAGAAAACTCCGGCTGGAAAACAGCAGCAACGGACTTACAGAAGTTGCGCTTTCTTGAGTAATCCCTTTAAAAATCAATAGCTTTTTCTGCAAATAATCGCGCTTAGTTAAGAAAGATCAGCGCACAGTGATTTTTCTCACAGCCTGAATTCCTCGCGGTCACTATCATTGCGTCAACACAGTTCTTGTGCTGGTGTAATTACACAGGGGCGATTTTTATTTCTATTACCCATGACGATTCCCGTTTAAAGGAGAGAATTCAGATGAAACGCACTTTACCTAAATCGACTGATATGGAGCCAATCGCATTGGTCGGAATTGGTTGCCGTTTTCCTGGCGGAATAAGCGATACAAAAAGTTTCTGGGAGTTACTGGTCAGCAAAAAAGACGGTATTGTTGAAATTCCGGCTGAGCGTTGGAATTTACAGCGCTTCTACGATCCGGAGCCAAATAAACCTGGAAAAATTTATGTGCGGCAAGGCGGCTTCCTGCAACAACGCGTTGATGCATTTGATGCGTTGTTTTTTGGCATTGCTCCACGCGAGGCGGAATGTATGGATCCGCAGCAGCGCTTACTGTTGGAGACAAGCTGGGAAGCACTGGAAGACGCCGGTATACCGCCGGATTCTTTAGCGGGCAGCAATACCGGTGTATTCATTGGTGCATTTACTCTAGACCATCAATTGACCCAGATGGGAAGCGGGAACAGGGATTTGATTGGGGCGCATACCGCAATCGGATCCACCGCTGAACGTATTGTTATTCATTGTTTTAGTAAGTTCTATGCAGATTGTTTTGGCACGTGACAATACTCAGGTAAGGGGCAATTTCTCCAATCAACAAGTTCAATCTCCGAAAGATCCCTCGGAAACGATTCCTCCTAGACCGCGAACCGAAGCGGCTATTCAGGCTAATAATTTTTTCTGGTTTGCTTTCAACAATGGACGGTATGACCTAATTGATCAAGTTCTGAAGGCATTGGTTGGCGCTTATCTCAATGATCCAGGTGATGCGCTTACGGCTGGATTTATCGGCACCACGCATCTTTGGCGTTTGTCGGAACAATCCAGGCTCGCAGAGATTCCGGCTACCATCACGGACAGTATCGTTTTGGGCCGGAAATATTTGAAAAGAAGTGTTGATTTATATCCCAATGCGATTCTTCTAGGGCAACTCGGCGCATTGACCATGGCGGAGGGGCAAATTGATGCCAATGATGCGTTAAGTAAAGATGGGTTGAGCAAATTAATGCGTTCGGTAAAAGATTGGCCGGAATTTAATTTATTTACTCCCGGCTATTTGTTTAGCAGAATGCTGCCGCCGTAAGACGAGAATTATCAAAGGGGCTTGGAAATGTGGTGGGAAGATTACGAGATCTGCTTAGGGGAAAAAGTCGATCGCAGTAACCCTGACTTTACCCCATTTCTATCACGTGAAGTCCACACGGGAAGAAAAAGAGTCTGCTGGAATAATGAAAAAGCACCTCACAATCTGGAGGGCTGGTTCATGAACATGAGGGATATGCTAGTGAAAGCCGGGGACTGGAGTACCGCCAGGAAGATTTATGCAAATGCACGCGTGATTCCAAGCTACTCAACATGGAAGTTTAAAGGTGAACTTGAGGAGCGGATTAACGATGTGCAGTTGAATATAAACCGCTTTAATGCCGCACCTGATGGTTCAAATGGAGAATATAAACCGGTCATGTCGGCTTCACCCTATGCCTGCGCAGTTTGCCACCAGAAGTGAGTGGTGGGTGACGGAGAATAGAGTAGCAATTTAGCTTGATCTGACAGCAGAATCTTGTCAGGAGGTGGGATTACCCGGTTTGATAGAGATGGTGTGAAACTTTGTCTACCAAGCGTGCAAGCGCAAGGAGTAATCCCATGAGTGGTTTTCAACAGAAAGTCATCAAACACGAGATTAGCCTGCTTAATTTGGTAGCTAAGCTTGGCAATGAACTGCTCCGGGTTTTTCGGAGATAAAATGATTTGAGAGGAGAGGGTGATGAATAATAAAATCAGTTATTTATCGGAAGTGCGAGAACGAGCGGTACGATTAGTATTTGAACAGCAAAGAGGAAATGGATCATAGTGGTCTGCAATCGAGCATCAAAGATCTGTCGCTTCGCAATTCGGAACGCCTAGTACAAGCCAATATTAACGCTTTTATTGGAAGTGTTGGCAATTTTTATGACAATGCATTAGCCGAGTCGATTAACGAGTAGTCCGGTTTTACTTGGCTAGGTCATCGAACACAGGCTCACGAAACCAAAACATCTCTGGGCGAACGACAGGTCGAACGCATGAATAGAGCAATCAAAGAAGCAACTGTGAAACGCTTTTACTATAATTCGCATGACCAGCTGAAGGGCTATTTGCATCTTTTGTGATGGCCTATAATTTCGCTAAACGACTGAGAACCCTCAAGGGCCTTACGTCTTATGAGTATTTGCAAGATATGGACAAAAGAGCTTGAACGATTTATCGTTGATTCATCCACAACATACCGGGGGACTAAACATCTAGTTAATTATTTTTCAGTGATAATTATTCACTTGATATTTCATCTTCAAAGCTAAAGCTTTTAGGACGGAATTTTTTCCATCTAGCATATAATTACATTATGTTATTTTGTTTATAACCATTAACTACCCGTGTTTCTAGGGATAACATCAAACTGGATGCTGTTAATCTGAGAATTGGGGATTTTCAAGGGGGATTTATGTCAGTAGAGACGCATTTAAGTAAATTAGAAATCACAGTTGAACAAGCCAATGATTTTATTTCAGCAAATATTAATGATCCCGAGAAATTATTTGATGCAGCTTTTGATAATGCTGTTACAACTGACATGTTACGGGAAATTACAAATTATTCGACAGATACAATTAGAGAATATTTTGCTGCCGCAGGGTTTGATAGCAATGATCTTGATCAAACGCACACCCTGGTAAATTTTGATCCAGGTTCTTTGAAAAATCTTATTGATTACGACAAAAATACCGAGGGAGTTTTGTCTGTTAATTCCTTGCGAGCTAATGTGGAGCCATTAACTCGACATTCAGATTATGACAGTTATTATGATGAAATCTTCTTTGAGAAAACTTATCCATTCCAAGTGAGAGATGGTGTCTATGATTCAGACGAATCAGGTATTCAGCATCTAGGTGATATACCTGCGACTGATGAAAATCTAGAGTCCATATTTTATGGTTCGCTAATAAATATATTCTCGAGAATTGATCAATCTGAACTCACACAAATCAAAAATTTTTCTGGGGATCAAAATTCCGATGGATACCGGTCACTACTTTTTAACTCTATCACAAGCTTACCAACCGATCCCATTGACAGCAGTGTATTAGCAAAAAATGTAATTGCAGATGCTGAGCGAATTATTGTTGAACACCAAGCTGGTGGAATCGTTGGGTTATTAGATGCAAGCTATCTTGGACTAATTTTTATTTAATGTAAGAGGCTTGGTTCAATTCAATTATAGAGTCATTTTGATACCGGAAGCTGGGGGGGGCCTAGATTTTGTGTAAACGGTGGTTAATAATGCCGAGGCATTCTTTCGTTAAATTGAATAGTAAACCTGTTTAGTGCCGGTTTCCAATCTCTTAGTGGCATAGACCATTTTTTGGCGATATTGCTGAGAGCCAAATAAAACAATTTGATCACGGCTTCATCGTTGGGAAACGATCCACGGTTTTTGCTGACTTTGCGTAGGCTCATATTGACTGACTCAATCGCATTGGTGGTGTAAATAATGCGCCGTATCTCAGGCGGGTAGTCGAAGAATGGAATGATGCGTTGCCAGTTATTGCGCCAAGATCGGGCGATCGGTGGATAAGCATAGTTCCATTTATCTTCAAAGTCGGCTAACGCGTGTTCAGCCTCATCAATCGTGGCGGCGCTGTAGACCAAACGTAAATCAGCAGCTACTTCCTTGCGTTTATTCCAGCTGACGTAGTTGAGACTATTACGAACCATGTGCACGATACAGAGTTGTACAATGGCATGTGGATAGATGGTTTCAATCGCTTCGGGAAAGCCCTTTAAGCCATCGACACAGGCGATAAAGATATCTTGCACGCCACGATTTTTGAGTTCAGTGACAACGCTGAGCCAGAACTTGGCACCCTCGGTCTGAGCAATCCATAAGCCCAGTATTTCTTTATGGCCCTCCATGTTAATGCCGATCGCCAGGTAAATCGCTTTGGTACGAACGCTACCAGCGTCACGAACTTTGGCATGGATACAATCGAGATAGATCACAGGATACACCGCATCGAGAGGCCGGGATTGCCACTGCTTCACTTCATCCATTACGCCATCAGTGACCGTAGAAATGAGCGTAGGCGATACTTCTGTGCCATACATTTCAGTGAGGTGCTGTTGGATTTCACGCACTGTCATGCCACGGGCATACAGCGAGAGGATCTTGTCATCAAAGCCCGCCCAGCGGGTCTGATGCTTGGAAATGATCAGAGGCTCGAAGCTGCCCTCACGGTCACGGGGGATCTCGATGGGTAACTCACCGAATTCACCTTTCAAGGTCTTACGGCTTTTACCATTTCTGGTATTGCCAGTGGCATTGACTACCGTTTCGTGCTTATCGTGACCAAGATGATCGGCCATTTCTGCTTGCAAGGCACGTTCAACCAACGCTTTGGTGAGTTGCTTGAGAAGACCATGCTCACCGATTAAATCTTCTGGCTTTTTGTAATCGGCCAGCAGGCTATCAATTAAGCCGGCTGGCAGGGGTTTGGGTGTGGTCATTTTTACTCCAAATATATATAAGCAGTTTCCTGCAATATGACCATTTACACAAAATTATTTACACCCCCCGGAAGCTTACACTTCCGGTAATTTTTCATATAAGCCATTGTCCTGATGGTAAGTGTTTTATTTGGGAATATTTTGTTTCGATAAAGTAATCCGAGATTAAATTAATTAAGGGATTTTACACAGCTACAGGTTTTCTCAGATACTAATTTACCCCCATCGTATACCGGCCCAGTACATTCGTGCCTATATCTTGTAGAACGACAATGGTCAGCATAAACTAGACCACTTCCACTGGCATATTGTAAAGCCAATTCTTCGAGAGATGAATGTGCATCAATAGATGGTGCAACGAGTTTAGGTATGAGTATTTTTATTCCTTCATCTTCATTCTTAGTTACGATAGCAATAAATTTTATGTTATCTTCATTTGAAACTTCAGTCGATAAATTTTCTTTTGAGTAAAGTTTAATTGTTGGTTTAATTACTTTCGAGTCAAAAATGTGAGATGGTGACGAATTAAGGCGATCGATTGTTACAAATAAAGTGTACGCAAAATACATGAACAATATGCTAAAGATCACTTTAAATACTCTCATAACCCATAAACTGCTTGTCGATTCTACTGATATACTCATTACTTTCCCCTTTAAAAATTTAAAGTTAACTGAACAAAAAGTGCACGAAAAGGTGCATAGCGTGGTGGCATCGGTTGAGATGTATAGAATTGTGAGTTTCTAAAATAGAAGTCCTCGCCTAGAAGATTCCGACCTTCAAAACTTATTAATCCTCTCCTCTGTGGCAATCTGTATCCAATGGAAGCATCTAATAAGAAAAAACTGCTCAACCCTTCAATCTTAAAATCTCTTGGATATTCACCAGCCCTCTTAAAACCATTTATAGTTGATATATCACTAATCCTTTCCAGGTCTTGTTTAACATAAGTTCCTGTGAGTTTAAGAAAAATACCGTTTGGATTGAAATAATTCAGGCTGACAGGAATACTTAGTGTTTGAATATTATTGGGTTCAATACCATTCCCGAAACGCTCTTTTCTGCTGAATTTCTCAAATTGTAATTCATGGGTAAATGACCAATGAGTTGTCATCAACCCATATAGATATGCACGATATAGTTGTTCTTTTTGAGTTTCTGAGGAGCCTCCTAAAAAGGGCATGTCTAATTGGCGAATAGACCCTTCGATGCCACCATAAAGATTCTTTGAGAATTGAACATCTACGCCAATTCCTTTTCGCTTTGATTTTGTACCAATCGGATCATCGTACAGTTGATTAAAACCCGCTACCTGTGTTGGTTCGATTGTTTGTTGTGCAATTAAACCAGATTTGACTGTTTCGACCCAAGCAGCTCTTACTCGAACAGTATTGGCAATATTCCATTGCAAACCAATTTTAGGATCTATCTCATTAAAATGAAATGGTTTAACCGATTTGAATTCACTCTTGTTCTGATACGAATTGTAGCTTGCCCCAAACGTAGCAACCAGATTGGTTAGTAAATTTACATTTGAATAAAAATGTAAATTATGATTCTGCTCTTTAGTTAGTATATCGTCATAACATGTTCTTTCAACACAGGCTCTGGGATTTTTTAGTTGTGCAGAGCTATTGGCCCATATTTCATAGACTCCTCCTCCCGTTACAAAATTGATAAATTGCTTCCTTAGATGATGCTGTACTTCAACTTGATAGGCTTCTGAATTTGCATGTGAAAATTCTGCTTGACGACCGTACGAATTCTTTTGGAAGAAGTCAAAAGTTCGGTGTTCATCTCTGTTCTTATACATTGCAGATACAATAAAATCTTGTTCAGGTGAAATCGCATAGCGAAAACCAGTGCGCGCTGTATTTTCATTATATTTCAGAGAATTAATCTGAGAAAAGAAGTTTGGATTAAAATTAAGTGTAATATCGCCATGTTGAGTTTGGCGCGTACGGAATTCTGCCTGAACGTTAAATTTTGGCGTGAATGCATGCTGAATGAATGCATTATAGATATTGTGTTTCTGATCATTGTTTGGACGAAAACCATTGGTTTCATGGTGAAATTGCCCGAGACTGATCGATGTTCGATCATAGAGCTTGGAAAAAACCATTTCATTTCCTAGAGTGCCGTTATTACCTGCAACGCCTGAAACGACCAGTTGTGGCTTGCTTCGTTCCATTAGTGGTGCGAATTCATTGAACCCAAGCGTGGATGGCCCCGTATTGTTGATAATATTGAGGTCAGCGACCGCTGCATGTGGCTGTACCGGATTAACGTTAATGGGTTGTAGAAGCTGAGCTTGAAGGAGTTCGCTAACACGTGCGACTTCGTGACGAGGAGTATTCGCATAGGTGTCCGATAAGAACCGGTGCGCCGAATGATTTGCGGGATCAAAGCTCAATGATTTGGCCGTTTCCATGATGGCACGCCGTTCAAACCCCAGATTCTCGAAGATCCGTGCCAAGCTGGAGCCGCGCGCCGCTTCGTCACGATCCAGCAGAAATTGGGAGCGGTATACTGCGCGGTTATTGTTCAGTTCAATCGATTTTTGAATGTCTTTTAATGCCTCTACCGGGCGATTCTGCGTTTGTTTTTGAATCGCATCATAGAACCAAGGTGTTGGATCCTTGGGGTCACGTTCCTTGGCGAGATCGAATTGCGTGCTGGCAAGCGGATAGCGTTTTTCCTCAAAATAAGCTTTACCCAGGTAACTACGGATTAGCGAGTTCGCTGGATCCAAACTGGCGGCAATCTCCAATTCTATCCGGCCCGCTTCCAGTTCTCCTTCACGGATCAAGGCGAGTCCCAATCCAAGCCGTGGCATGGGATCGGCCTGGTCCAATGCAATGGCGCGATGGAAAATATCTTTCGCGGTTTGGGTATCGATTTGCAGCAGATGCGCAAAACCTAATACCGCTTGAGTTTTTGCCAGACCGGGATTTAAACTTACGGCAAGTTTTGCGGCATCCAGAGCACGTTCCAGATAGCCTACGGACATCTGTAACTCGGCTAATCGGGCCCAAATCAGTGCGTTCTGAGCATCGGATGCCAGTGCCTTTTGTACACTCGCTAACGCTGCCTCAATCTCAAAATGCGCTTGCTGCGTATAAGAAAGCGCTAAATGTCCGGCAGCCGATTCCGGGTCGAGCGTGACAGCCTTGCTCGCAAGCTCCAGCGCCTGGTCTTTTTCATTCTGAACCAGAGCAATGATGGCCAGCAGCGCATGTGCGTTACTATTGTTAAGTTCTAGTTGCAGGACTTGCTGGATGATTTCCTTAGCTTCATCAGCCTGTCCGACAGTCAACAAATGGCTTGCTTGACGAACCAAAGTACTGGAACCGTCTTCACTACCCTGCCAATAATCCAGGATGACGGGATAATACAATGCCCACTGCACGGCATCCGCCGGCCGGATGATGATTTCTTTACGTGGTGCTTGTCCTTTGTATGTGACAGCTGCTTCATGATCATGAAGCAATAAGCTTCCCAGCTCATTGCTGACCGATACTTTGCCTTCATACACGACAACTTCTGTATTGTCTTCCCTAAGACCCACAACGAATTCTGTGCCTTCCACACTGGCATTGACAAAGGGGGTTCTTATTTTAAAGGGCTGAGGCGTGCGCGTAATGATGTGGATCGCACCTTCGAATAAGTCCAGTAAGGAGGTGCCTCCTTCTTCTTGAACTGCTGGAAATGTGATGCTGGTTTTTTGATCAAGCCGTAGCATGCTGTTATTGCTTAAACGCAGCGCCGCTCGGCTTTGCGACCGGGCGCGAATCATATCTCCGGCGCAAAGAACTACTTCCATCCCCGCTTGCTGCCAGACATTCTCTTGAGTCCGGCGTATTTCGATCATACCCTGCATCGATACCAATCGCGCTACTTCCGGCTTGCACGTTGGTGCCGCATGTGCCTGGGTGATATACGTCATCCAGCAGGTCACTGTAAAAATAGTGAGTATCAGCGCTGAGAATTTTCTCTGATGTGAGTAGATTGCCACTGCCCAACATATTTTCATTATCGATCTTTCGCTATCAGCTCAATTGTTGAGCATTGATTTGCAATTCTGTATCAGAAATAACAAGATATTGAAGACTTGTTATGCATTTTCTCATTATACTGAATCGATGGCCTTATAACCAATAAGGTAAATGATTCTAATCAAAGAGGCATATTTCTGTCTGTGACTTTTCTCACAGAAGAGCTCTTAAAACACAATGATTTTATTTCTTTGAGCAGCTACTATGAATTACTCGCTGTCTATTTTTAGGATAACCAAAGAGGTTACGGGGAGGACTCGTTCTGATATTTGGAACACAACGACAGAAAGTGATGGGTCGGGCCGTCGGAAGGGAATTCTCTCAGAATATCGTAAAAATACTGACTGGCTTCGGTCCATTGTTTCAGTTCATAAGCATTTAAAGCTTTTGCAAAGATTTCGCATAGCCATAGCTGTTGCTTGCTGGCTGATTGCCGGTAGGCAATCAGCTCAAAAAGCTCAACGGATTGAGTTCTCCCCGGTAATTGAAAGCTTCCCAGAGGACGGACAAGAAAATCGTCCAATTCTTCGATTACATCGCTCGATAGCAGAATTCGCGTTTTTAAAATTTTATTAGTATTTTGAATCCTGTTTGCTGTATTGACGACATCTCCCGTGACGCGGTAAGTTCCATCGCTTTTGTTCAGTGACATATCACCAAAATGCAAGCCGATTCGGGTTGGCAGCGGCGGATTATGTAATTTGTTGAAACGCATAATGGCAGCATTAAGGTCAAGTGCTGCTTTGCAGGCACGAAGCTTCTCAGTGGAATTAGGCGTTTTCCTGATCGGCCGAAAAATCGCTGGTGTGCGTGGATTATCTGGTTTTTTAATCCATATGGAGAGGGATGAGTCGCCTGTGGTATCCATAACTCTGCCATGATGCTGATCAATTGCATCCCTCAATACAGTCCGGTAATTGGTCATCAATTTCTCAAGATCAGAGGGATTCATTGTTTCGGACAGTGTCGTGTAACCCGCGATATCGGTCGTTAGGCATGCACCCGAGAATTTCCCTGCCCGCCCTTCAATGATCTGATCAAGTTCTCGAGCCGGGCCGGATTTACCAATAAAGCCTTCTAGCTTAAGAATTTTTAATACCCAGGCGAGCATAAGCGCGACTAACACTAACAGGGCCGGAATAATGACCGGGAGCCATATCAGGGTATGTTTAAAGAAAGAGAATGCAATGAAAGTATAGATAAGGACGACGGAAAGACTCAGAGCGATGGTTTTGCGCGTCGACAGGATTTGAGTTGCCATGCCGATGGCAAACCCCAACAGAAATAAAATACTTAAATTACCGGCTAAAGACAAAGGTCTGACCGGTTTGTTTTCGAGCAAATTGGCGAAAGCCGTGGCGGCAATCTCGACGCCGCTGATATAAAGCCCATCCGGATTGGAAAATACCGTGGGGTAATCGTCCCGGACGATTTCTTGCTCGGACTGAGTAGCGCCGGAAAATCCAACGAAAACGACTTTATTTTTTAACGCGCCCTTTTCTAATTGCAGTGCTTGATCATACGAAATGGTCTTTATGCTGCGCGGCGGGCCGTAGAAATTCAAGTAACGGGTTTGATCGCCAGCGTACAGGTCGAGCAGCGATCTTAGCAGTTTCTTTTCTTCCGGTTTTAAATGGCGATCGCGATCCAAACCTTCTTTCATTTGAACAGCTAGCCGCGGATTGCCTGCGAATAGATTGCGCAGTGTCAGGATCAGATCCTCAATATCCGTTTCTTCGTTGATGCGAGCGGGTAATTGCGTGGCAAGCTCCGGTTCCGCTGAGCTGAGCAGCCGGGCAAAGTCTTCGTACAACGCCGCTGCATAGAGTTGTAATACCACAACCGGCACCGTAGCGATATCACCGGCATACGATTTGAAAGTCCAGTAATGATGAACTCGTTCCGCTTTCGGCAATGTGAAAGGCGCCCGGGCCTTTGCAGCCTCCCCGATGATTGGCAAGAGCTGAGTAGTGCCTTCTTGAATAAACGCTTGATAAGTAATGCCATCGAGCCGATTCAGCGATGTCGAATCCTGATAATCCAGCCGTTCCACCAACAGGACATTGCCTGCTCTTTTAATGGCATTGGCCAGTTCCTCATCTTGTTCTGGTATGTCACTGGGGGTGTCAAAAATAAGATCGAAGATGATAGTGTTGGCACCGGCTGCCGCAAGCTGATCAACTAATCGTGCGTGTATACTTCTCGGCCACAGTCGTGGCTTAACGTGCAGTTTGAGCTGTGCGGCGGATTGCTGATCAAGCGCAACGACGACTACCTCATCGGGTGCCTGGATTGCGCCGCGTAACAGAAACAATGCGTTCAAACCGAATCGTTCTTCCAACCATAAGCCAGCAGGTGACAAATAGAGGGTTACGCCGAGCAAACCGGTAAAAATGCCCAAAAAAAAGTATTTAAGCCATCTGCCCATAGTCGCTTTAACTAATTGAGGAAAGTATCAGAAATGATTGCTCATGCAGATTAGCATTTAGCGGTTATTTTGCAAGCATCCTAGCTTCGCTAGGATGCGGCGGGAATTTAAAAAGCGCCTCTAATCCCTGCGACAATGGCTCGCCCCGGCAATGGAGCAACATCTTTCAAGAAGGAAGTATGAACGCGCATATCGCTATCGAGCAAATTCCGGCCCTGCAGAAAAAGCGTATAGTTGACCGACTTGGTTAGTTTCATGTGATAGCTCATTTCGGCGTTCATCAGGATATAACCTGGGGTTTCGCTTTCCAATACGGCGACGCGATCCTGTTGAGTGACACGAGTGAGGTTGAAATTGGCTTGCCAGGCATTTTTCTTGAAATCCAGATCAAAGCCGAAACGTTGCGGTGTTATGCGCGGGATGTTGCCGTTATTTTTCAATCTGCCATAAACCATATCGGTGAATAACCGCAAATTCAACGTATCCGGTATTACTGCAACGATGGCTTCGGCTTCCAGGCCATAGAATTTCGCCCGGGTTTGAGTGTAATCCTGTACCAGATAAGCGCCGTGATTATCCAGCATGCCCTCATCGTTGATTCTATCCGCTAGCCCGTCGCCATTGCTGTCACGGCTTTGCTGAAAAATATAATCGTTGACATGGTTATAGAACAAATTCACTTTGCCCGTAATCAGGCCGCTGGTTTTCTGCAGCGCAATATCGAAATTATTGGAAGTTTCTTTGCGCAGGTTTTGCGCGCCTTGCTCAAAAGTGTTGGTGGCCACATGAATACCGTTGGCATACAGCGCGACGGTATTCGGCGCGCGTTGTCCGCGCGTGGCCGTCAGATTGAGTTGATAGCCATCCCTGAATTGCCAAGCGCTTCCCGCGGAAATGCTGTACAAATTAAAATCGCGTGCTTGCAACGATGCTGCTTGCGGGTTATGCAGGGTATGTTCAAAGCGTCCACCGGCTTCAAACTGCCAGCGTTGCCAATTGCGTTTTTCCAGCATAAACGCGCTGGCCGATTGCGACAGGCTGGATGGCACGAAAGCTTCCTCGCCTTTTGCGGAAAAATTGCGGTTTTGTAATTGAATGCCCATGATGCCTTGCCATTGGGCGATTGGCTTGTGGGCTAATTCGGCGCGTCCTTCCAGTTCGTTATTGCTGAAACGGCTGCCGACCGCGCCGCTTTGTTCGAGTTCTTTGTGTTGATAATCGTTGTAATTGAAGCGCATCTTGAGCTGCCGGAATCCTTTCAGCGGATTATCCAGATCACCCGCCAGACCGTAGCGGGTCTGACCCATATCGATTTTCGCGCCTTCCGGGCCGGGAATACCGTAAAAATTTTCCAATCTTGAAACCGACATCCCCGCAAAGCCACGTTCGCCGACGTACGAACTGCCTACCGATAAATTGCTGGAATCGATCGCGCTGTTTCTGATCAAGCCGGTGCCGCTGTCCGGATCATTGGGATTCGCTAGTCCGGGGATATGCACATCGCTGGTTTTTCTTTTCACGCCTTCAAGATTCCAGGACATCCTGCCCAAACTGCCGGATGCCATGAGGGCGCCATTGCGTTCTTCCAGCGCGGAATTGAAGCGCCCTTCAAAGTTTGCTTGCGGCTTTTTGAATAAGCGGTCGGGTATGCGGTCGTTGATCACGTTCACCACACCACCGGAAATACCGCTGCCATACATCAATGTCGATGGTCCACGTAATATCTCGATGCGCGATGCATTTAAGGTTTCGGTCGCGACGGCGTGATCCGGGCTGATGGTTGAGATATCGCCGGTGCCGATGCCATTTTCCAGTACCTGTACGCGCGGCCCATCCTGACCGCGGATAATCGGGCGGCCAGCGCCAGGACCGAAACTGCTGGAACTGACCCCCAGTTCATGCGATAACGTATCGCCCAGATTGGTTTCCCTTTTCCGGCGCAGACGATCTCCTGACACAACCGTGTCCGGTTTGAATCCGGCCGATTCAGCCGAACTTGAAACAGGCGCAGTAATCATCACACCGGGCAGCTCGACGTTTTTGCCGGCGGTTTGCCCGGAACTATGCAACGGATGCAGCAAAAATATAAACAGCGTGATGGTTGCCGGTTTCGACAGCAAGTTTTTACGCTGCCATCGCGCGTTATTTGATTCATGATCAGAATAATCCATACAACTTTCCTAACCCTGACGGGTATTTGCCGTGCAACTGAGTTGCACCAATGGAACTGATCAATCACAGGTAAGCAATGCAAATCAAAGCAATCGACCGATTGCTGATGATTAAGTCAAGCCTGGATTAACAACCTCAAGAATCAGAGCAGCTGGAATGGTGGTGCGCGCGAGCAGTAAGGAAGTGTGGTGCGATTGGAATGACGCCCCATGGCCCATAATGGCAACCGGCGGTGATTTGCCGGGTTGCGCAGAAGCAGGCCCGAAGCGATCAGAATGAAGTTTAATGCAGTGAGTGCGACGCAATCGAAGCAAATTTCGTCAAGATCAACACTGGCATCAGCTTCGCTTCCGGCGGCATCAAGCACATCGGTTTGTGCATAATGTGTGAAAGCATGCGCCAGCAAGAAGACCGGCACAGCTAACAAAGCCAGCGTCAAAAATAGAAATAAGCTTTTGCGTAGCATAGTCAACAGCAGTTAGCGCAAAGGCCTTTGACGGTCAATTCAATTTCCTGGAACCGGTAACCGGCCGGTAGCGGCCAGTTTGCTTCTACCGGTAATTTATCCAGGCAAATCACTTGCGCGCAACCTGTGCATTTGAAGTGCGCATGTTGATGTGAATGCAATTCGCGATTGGCGTGATAACGCCACGCCCGGTCGTCGCTGGTTACTTTATGGATCAAATTTTTCTCGACCAGCCACTCTAGCGCGCGATATAAAGTCACCCGGTCCAATTGCAGCGCTTGTGGCAGGCGTTGTTCAATTTCGCGGTGGGTAATGGCCTGCTGCTCAGCCAGCAAAATGGCCAGAATTCCGGTTCTGCCCACAGTTGCCCGTCCGCCGTTGTGCCGGATCATGTCTTCTGCGGTATGATGAAACTGATTAAGCATACTTAAATAAATGCAACAATGTTGCGATTATTGTAACTAAGTGATTTTCATGGCGCAACAAGTTGTTCTTTTAATCCTGGATTACTTGGCGCTATCGGGAAGAATGTCGATTGTTCATTCCGGTGAAGTCTTACCAATACTGGAGAATTGATATGAAAAAATGGGGATGGGTTCTTCTGATCGCTGCCATGATGTCCGCCGGGGGGGTGCGAGCGGATGGGGATCATCATGCCGGTGCATTCGATGAGAAAAATCTGGGAAAAGTGACCTTCCCGGTTTCCTGTGCGCCAGCCGCGCAAGCACAGTTCAATCAAGCCGTCGCGATGTTGCATTCCTTTTGGTACGACGAAGCCGGAAAGACATTCCGCCAAGTGACCGTTACCGATCCGGCTTGCGCGATGGGTTATTGGGGCGTTGCGATGAGCCTGTATTACCAGTTATGGGCGACAGCGCCGACTGCGGCAGAACTGCAAACGGGGCGCGAAGCGTTGCAGCAGGCAAAAAAGCTGGCAATCAAGACAGAGCGTGAGAAAGCTTACCTTGAAGCCGTAAGTTTTTTGTATCCCGAAGATGAAAAAGTGGACCTCACTACCAGAAAGCTGATGTATCAGAAAGCGATGGAACAAGTCCTGAAACACAATCCAGATGACCGGGAGGCTGCGGTGTTCTATGCTTTAGCGCTGATTTCCACGGCATCGCCCAAGGACAAGACTTTTGCCAATCAGAAGAAAGCATTACATCTATTGCAGCAGGTGCTGGAACATGAGCCGGAACACCCCGGCGTGGCGCATTACATCATTCACAGCAGCGATTACCCCGAACTCGCCGGGCTTGGATTGAGCGCGGCGCGCGCTTATACGCACATTGCACCGGCGGTGCCGCATGCATTGCACATGCCTTCGCATATTTTCATCCGGCTCGGGCTATGGCAGGATGCGGCGCAATCGAATCTGGCCGCCTATCATGCGGCAAAAGATCACGCGCGGAAAAATGCATTGTCCGGAACTTGGGATCAGCAGTTCCATTTCATGGATTACATGATGTACGCGTATCTGCAAAGCGGTGAGACGGAAAAAGCCAGGGAAATTCTGCGCGAACTGCAAGGCATCAAAAAAGCGCAGCCGGAAAATACCACCGTCGCCTATGCTTTTGCTGCGATTCCAGCGCGTTATGCGATAGAACGCGGCGAGTGGAGTGAAGCCGCAAAACTCGAGGTATTGCCAGCGGATTTTCCTTGGCAGCAATTTGGCTGGTGCGAGGCCATCACGCACTTTGCTCGTGGTTTAGGTGCCGCGCGCAGCGGAAAAATGGACATTGCCCACTACAGCCTGCGGCAGCTGAAGGTTTTACGCAATGCCGATCAAGCGGACAATAAAGACTACACCGCCAGTCAAATCGACATCCAACGCTTAGCGGTAGCTGCCTGGATTGCTTATGCGGAAGGTGAAACGGAAGAAGCGGTGAAACTCATGCGTGCTTCGGCGGACCTGGAAGATTCGACCGAAAAAGACAATGTCACGCCCGGCGCAATCATTCCGGCCAGAGAACTGCTCGGCGAATTATTGCTGGAATTGAAGCAACCCAGTGATGCGTTGAAGGAATTGGAAGCATCCTTGATACGCACGCCCAACCGGCGCAATGGTGTTTATCGTGCAGCACAGGCAGCAAGAGAAGCTGGGGATCAGTCCAAAGCAGAGCAATACCAGCAACAGTATCAGCAGTTGACCCTATCTAACCAGTCGCACAAATGAATAAGTAATTTTCTGGATTTAATTGGTCAAATCTGAAAATTGTTTATAATAAAAGACATGAAAGCATATCGCTACAAATGGCTATTGGTTTTTTTCATGCTGTGGCTCCCGTTGCAAGGCGCTGCAGCGGCTATTTTGTCAGTCTGCGTACAGGAAAAAAACTTCACCGCTACGCATGACAAATCAGCGATTATCATCGACAATCACCATCATGATGGTTGCCATAAGCAAACGGACAATAGTACCAGTGAGCATGCCGGGCATGTCTTAGCCAGCTTGCCGTGCGACGATACTTCCTGCGATGCGTACAGTCATACGCCAGTGCTTCCGGGTGCTGCCGTATCCATGCCAGTTACCGATACTTCCACCATTGCTTCATTTGATTCCGGCTTTGTCTCGTTTGTGCCGGAACACCCGCAACGTCCTCCGGTAGTAATCTCCCTTTAGCACTTTTTGCCTGAGTGTCAGGTAAAAAGTGCAATTTCTTGCATGAGCTTTGTGCTTGCGCGAATGCTGCGCAAGCCATGAAATATTGACAATTATCGTCAATGTCTGCCCATCACCGGCGGAACCGGTGAGATTACCTGCTAGGAGGACAAGCATGTTCGTATCATTCATTCTTAACACTCGTCAGCAACAGCAAAACACCTTCAGGAGGCTGCGATGAACCGCGCCGGTGTGATCGTGATCGCGCTGCTAGCTACCGCCATTACAACCGCAGCGCAGGGGCAAGAAATGTTGGCCGGTAAAACTGGAACAACCATGCTGAGCCGCGCTGTTCCAGCAGAAACGCTTACAACAGCCAATGCTCGCCATGCGGTATTGTTGCCCGGCTTGATTGCGGAAGCGTTGGAGAACAATCCCGAGATTCAGGCCGCCTATCAAGAACGCGAAGCAGCCCGGCAGCGCATCGCACCGGCGGAGGCGCTGGACGATCCGATGCTCGAGGCGGGCGTGATCAATGCGCCTTTGGCGTCATCGCCGTTTAACCGCGAAGATATGACGATGAAAATGATCGGTCTTTCCCAGCGCTTGCCGTTTCCCGGTAAACGCGGTTTGCGCAAGGAAGTCGCCAGCAAGGATGCGGAAGCCATTGAGCAGGGCTACCATGAAACGGTTAACCGCGTCGTGCATGATCTGAAAACCGCCTACTTTGATCTTGGGCTTACGCTGGAAATGATCAAGCTGGTTGAGAAAAATAAGCAAACACTGGAACACTTTCTACGCATGGCCGAAGCGCGCTATCAGGTTGGAGAAAGCAGTCAGGCCGATGTGCTGAAAGCGCAAATGCAAGTATCGAGAATGCTGGACAGGTTGTTGGGGCTCGAGCGCGAGCTACCGGCGTTTGAAGCCGAACTCATCCGCGCGCTGGGGCGTAGCACGCGCGGCGAGATTCCGGCGCCGGTATTGTTGCAGATTCACGAAACGCCTTTGCTGCTGGAAGCGCTGCAACAAGAAGCCTGGACGCAACGCCCGCAATTGCTGGCACTACAGAGTTTGATTGCACGCAATGAGAAATCCGCCGATCTGGCGCGCAAGGCGTACTACCCGGATTTCGATGTGCGCGTATCGTACGGTCAGCGCGATAACACGCTGGGCAGCATGCGGCGTGACGACATGGTCAGTATGACTGTGGCGGTCAACTTGCCGGTATGGCGCGGCAACAAAATTGAGCCGCGTATTATGGAATCGCAAGCCATGCGTGACCAGGCAATCAGTTTGTATCAGGCGCAGCGTAATGACATCGCGGCAAAACTGCGTCAGCAGATTGCGATGGCCGAACAGAGTATGAAATCGGTCAAACTCTATCAGACCGCGATTCTGCCGCAGGCAAAGCTAACCGTTGAATCCGCGCTGGCGGCCTATCAAGTAAACCGGGTTGATTTTCTGACTTTGCTGGATAACCAGATGACGGTATTCGACTATGAAACCAGCCTGATTACCGCGATCGCGAATTACAACAAAGCGCTGGCAGAAATCGATTTTCTGATTGGCAAGAAGCAACACTAACGAATACCGATTATGGAGCTTTCTATGCAATCTACCGCTAAGAAAATCAGCGCTGCAATGATGCTGACCGCCACACTGGCTGCAGGTTACTGGTGGGGGAAAACACAATCGTCGCCAGACACCGGAATTGCCGCACCGCAAGCCGCTAACGGGGAACGGAAAGTGCTGTATTACCGCAATCCGATGGGGCTGCCCGATACTTCGCTGGTGCCGAAGAAAGATCCAATGGGCATGGATTATCTGCCGGTTTATGAAAATGAAGGCAAGGAACCGTCTGCGGAACAGAATGTTGTGACCATCAGCACGGAAAAAGTGCAGAAGCTCGGTGTGCGTACCGAAGCCGCGGAGATGCGTGAACTGATCCGCACCGTGCGGGCGGTTGCGACGATTCAAACCGATGAGCGCAAGCAATACACCTTCGTGACCAAGTTTGAGGGCTGGATACACCGGCTGTACGTCAATACCACCGGGCAAGCGGTCAAGAAAGGCGAGGCCTTGATGGATGTCTACAGCCCCGAGCTGATTACCGCACAGCAGGAGTATCTGATCGCGATCAGAGGGTTGCAGTCCGTCGTGAATGGCGATGCGGCTGTGCGTGCCGCGATGCAGCGGCTGGTCGATGGCGCATTGCAGAAGCTGCGTAATTGGAATATTGCCGAAGCCGAGCTACGGCGCCTGCAACAGACCGGCGAAGTGCAGCAGTACATGGCGCTGCGTGCACCAGCCGATGGCGTGGTAATGGAAAAGCAAGCAGTCATGGGGCAACGTTTTATGCCGGGGGAAATGTTGTATCAATTCGCCGATTTGTCGAGCGTGTGGATATTGGCGGATGTATTTGAACAGGATCTGGGCATGATTCATCCCGGTCAGCTGGTGACAGTCCGGGTGGATGCTTATCCCGACAAGATTTTCAACGGCGAAGTCGCTTTCATCTATCCGGCGGTCACGCCGGAAACGCGCACCGCGAGCGTGCGCATCGTGCTGCCGAATCCCGATCGTTTACTCAAACCCGCCATGTATGCGCGGGTCGAGTTCGCGTCGTTTCACAGCAAGCATAAAGTGCTGACCGTCGCGGATTCCGCCGTGCTGGATACGGGCACCCGGCGGATGGTGTTGGTTGATTTGGGTTCGGGCCGGTTTGAGCCGCGCACGGTCAAGCTCGGCATGCATGCTGATGGTTATGCCGAGGTGCTGGGCGGGCTTCGGGCCGGTGAAAACGTGGTCGTCAAGGCGAATTTCCTGATCGATGCGGAGAGCAACTTCAAAAGCGCGCTCGATAGTTTCGGCCACAACACCTATTACCCGGTTGATAAGCAGGAAGTCGAATCCAGTTCGGCTGTCTTGTCACCTTCTCAAGTGCAATACCGCGGTGAAGGACGCATCGATGCGATTGATTTCGCGCATGCCACGATGACGCTGGCGCATGGCCCGATCGAAAGCCTGAAGTGGCCTGCGATGACGATGGATTTCCGTATCCGGGAAGCGGCATTGCTGCAATCGTTCAAGCCGGGGCAAAAAGTTATCTTTGAGATCGCCGAAGAACCGGACGGCGAGTTTGTCATTGTTCGTATCCAGCCTGCGGATACCTTTCACGATCACTAAGGGAACACCATGATGCTGAAAAAAGTCATTGAATGGTCGATCCGTAATGTTTTCCTGGTGTTGCTGAGCACCTTATTTATCGCCGGGTGGGGACTCTACGCGCTATGGAAAATGCCGGTCGACGCGATTCCCGATCTGTCTGACGTGCAGGTTATCATCTACACGGAATATCCGGGTCAAGCGCCGCAAGTTGTCGAAGATCAAGTCACCTATCCGCTCACCACGGCCATGCTGGCCGTGCCGCGCGCAAAAGTGGCGCGCGGCTTGTCTGCATTCGGAGTTTCATTCATCTATGTCATTTTTGAAGACGGCACCGATATTTACTGGGCGCGATCGCGCGTGCTGGAATATCTGAATTTTGCCGCCAACCAGTTACCCCGCGACGTACGGCCCGCGCTTGGTCCGGATGCCACCGGCGTCGGCTGGATTTATCAGTACGTTGTGACGGGTAAGGATCGCACCCTGGATGAATTGCGTGCTGTTCAAGATTGGTTCCTGCGCTATCAATTAACCACCGTATCCGGCGTTTCGGAAGTCGCCAGCGTCGGCGGGTTCGTTAAAACCTACCAAATCACGGTCGACCCGCGCCGCCTGCAAGCGTATGACATTCCATTGAAACGTATCACCGAAGTGATCGCCGCGAGTAACCGCGACGTCGGCGGACGTGTCATCGAATTGGCGGAAACGGAATACATGGTGCGTGGCCGCGGTTACCTGCGCAACAGCAGCGATCTGGAGAATCTGGTAGTCAGGGCGCATATCGGTAAACCAGTGCTGTTACGCGATGTCGCCAGGGTGGAACTGGTTCCCGGTGAGCGCCGCGGCATCACCGAGCTGAACGGCGAAGGTGAGGCGGTTTCCGGCATTGCGGTGGCGCGCTACGGCGAAAATGCGCTGGATGTGATTCACGATCTCGAAGCGAAAATCGATCAGATCAAATCCGGTCTGCCGCAGGGTGTGTCGGTTGAGTCGGTGTACAATCGTTCCGAATTGATTCACCGCGCCATTGCGACGCTGCGAGAAGTGTTTGTCGAGCAGATTGCGATTGTGGCGTTGGTGTGCGCGGTGTTTCTGATGCATGCGCGCAGCGCGCTGGTGGCGATCATCATGCTGCCGGTTGGCGTGCTGATCGCATTCATTGCCATGGCGCAGCTCGGCATCAATTCCAATATTATGAGCCTGGCCGGTATTGCGCTGGCGATTGCGGAAATGACCGATGCTGCCATCGTCATGGTGGAAAATGCGCATAAGCATTTGGCGCGTGCCGGGCCGGGCGAATCGCGCACGCAAGCGGTTATCACCGCGTGCCAGGAAGTCGGTCCGTCATTATTCTTCAGCTTGTTGATCATTACCGTCTCATTCCTGCCGGTATTCGCGCTGGAAGCGCAAGAAGGGCGTATGTTTCAGCCGCTCGCCTACACCAAAACCTTTGCCATGGCCGGTGCGGCTATGTTATCCATCACCCTGGTTCCGGTACTGATCCTGCTGTTGATCCGCGGGCGGATACCGCGCGAAGAAGATAATCCGCTGGGCCGCTGGATGATTCGCGGGTACCAGCCGGTTGTGGCCGGGGTGATGCGCTGGAAAAAATCCATATTAGTGATCGCACTGGGCGTGCTGGCAGCTACGGTGTATCCGGCAATGCGGTTAGGCACTGAATTCATGCCAACATTAAACGAAGGTACGCTGTTATACATGCCTGTCACCTTACCGGGGATTTCGGTAACCAAAGCGGCGGAAACGATGCAAACGCAAAACAAAATCATCATGAATTTTCCCGAAGTCGCCTCGGTGTTCGGTAAAGCCGGGCGCGCCGATACCGCCACCGATCCGGCGCCGCTGGAAATGACTGAAACGATCATTAACCTGAAGCCGGAAAACGCATGGCGGCCCGGTATGACCATCGATAAATTAATCGCCGAGCTGGATCAAGCACTGCAAATTCCCGGTGTCGCGAACGCTTGGACCATGCCGATCAAAAACCGCATCGACATGCTGGCCACCGGCATCCGCACCCCGGTCGGCGTTAAAGTTTTTGGCAATAATCTGAAAGAAATCGAGGCCATCGCGAAGCAGATCGAGGCCGTGCTGAAAGCCGTGCCCGGCACCGCCAGTGCTTATGCGGAGCGGATTACCGGCGGCTATTATCTAGACATCGAACCGGACCGGATGGCGCTGGCGCGTTACGGCCTGACGGTTGGCGACTTGCTCGACGTCGTCTCCGTTGCCATGGGTAGCGAAGTCATTACCACCACGGTGGAAGGCCGTGAACGTTTCGATGTCGCAATCCGCTATCCGCGCGAACTGCGCAGCGATCCGCAGGCCATCGCCACGCAAGTGCTAGTACCAGCTCAGGGCGGCACGATGATTCCATTGGGGCAATTGGCGCAAGTCAAACTGGTGCAAGGGCCGCCCAGCATCCGCACCGAAAATGCGCTGCTGTCCGCCTACATCTTCGTCGACATCCGCGACCGAGACATCGGCGGCTATATCGCCGATGCGCAACAGGCGGTGCGCGAGCAAGTGCAATTTCCGCCGGGTTACTATGCTACCTGGAGCGGTCAGTTTGAATACATGCAGCGCGCCACCGAGAAACTAAAAATCGTCATCCCGTTGACTGTTCTGATGGTGTTCTTGCTGGTGTATTTGAATTTTGGCCGCTTAACCGAAACGTTGATCGTGATGTTGTCGATACCGTTCTCGCTGGTCGGCGGCATCTGGCTGATGTATTGGCTGGAATACAACCTCAGCATTGCTGCCGTGGTCGGTTTCATTGGTCTGATCGGCATAGCCGCCGAATCCGGCATGGTGATGCTGACGTTTATCGACCAATCGCTAACCACGATCACCCGGCAACGCAAAGCGATGGCTGAGAAAGTAGCATTGACGGATTTGTACGACGCCGTGGTGCAAGGCGCGGTGTACCGCATCCGCCCCGTCATGATGACCATCGCCGGCAGCGTGGTCGGCTTGCTACCCGTCATGCTTAGCACCGGCACCGGCTCCGAAGTCATGCGCCGCATCGCCGCCCCGATGGTCGGCGGCATGGTGTCGGCGGCGATCCTGACACTGATCATTTTCCCGGCGGTGTATGCGGTGGTGAAGGGGGTTTCGATACGGCGGGCGAGTGCATAAAGAATGGCTGGCGGCTCTATTTTTGCTCGATTCGCTTACAATCTAATTACACATAATAGTGTACACTTAAATCGTGCACACAATATTTGAGAGGATATAGCGATGAAGAATATTACCTTGAGCGCGGATGACAAATTGATCGAAGCCGCCCGTGCCCGTGCTCGTGCTGAACAAACCACATTGAACGAGCAATTTCGCCGTTGGCTGACCGATTATGTCCGACAGGAGCAGAAAACCGGATCGGCGATGGCATTGATCGAAGAATTGCGCGGACAAGTGCGAACGGGCGGCCGTAAATTCACGCGCGAGGAAATGAATGAGCGGTGATTTTATCGATACCAACATTTTCATCTACCTGTTCGATGAAACCGATGATCGAAAACGCGCAATCGCGGAAAAATTGATTCAGCAGGCGCTGGAGACGCGCAATGCTTGTATCAGTTACCAAGTGATCCAGGAAACACTCAACGTTGTGACCCGCAAACTGCCATCCCCGATGAGTACGGAAAATGCCCGGCGCTTTCTCGAGCAAATTTTGATTCCGCTATGGCAAACCATGCCAAGTCTTGCCCTGTATCAACAGGGGCTCGAACTTCAGGCACGTTGCGGCTTTAGCTTTTACGATGCCTTGATTGTCGCTGCAGCACTTGAATCCGGTTGCACCCGCTTATACACAGAAGATTTGCAGCACGGACAGCAAGTCGGTGAGCTGTTGATTGAAAATCCGTTTCGTGAGTGAAGGACAAAAGAGTTTGCTTCGACAATGCTCGAGATTTACTCCATTGACTCAATCACGATTGGAAAAGTGAAATGACAGATAAGTTTATCGAACTTCATAGGACTTTTCGTGATCTGCCGAAAGAAGCAAATGAAAGCGATGACACGGACTTCAGTCAATGGCTTCCTACTGATAAGCGCCTGCGCTGGCCGGATCTGGTTCAAGAGTACCGCTTGGTTATTTTATCCGAAGCCGGTTCGGGCAAAACGACCGAAATCCGTAACATCGCACACTCACTTAGAAACCAAGGAAAATCAGCGTTCTTTCTTCGCCTGGAACATGTTGCTGAAGAATTTGAAGATTCTTTTGAAGAAGGAACTTACGAAGAATTTGTTGCGTGGTTAACATCAAACAACGAAGGATGGCTTTTTCTCGATTCGGTAGATGAGGCACGTCTTCGAAATCCCCGTGACTTCGAACTGGCGATTCGCAAATTGAGCCGAAAAATTAGTTCCGCAAAAGACCGTGCGCATATTGTCATCACCGGTCGAACAACAGCGTGGCGGCCTAAAACTGATCTCAATTATTGCAACGATTGCTTTCCCTATGCACCAGCTGCTACATCAAAGCACGATCCAAAAGCAAATATTGTTGAATCGGAAGAAGCGATTCAACCTGACGGAAGCGTGCTAACCGAAACCATCCCGAAGAAAGAAAATGATTCATTTTTCAGGATCGTTGCATTGGATGATCTTGCATCCGATCAAATCAAAGTTTTTGTCAAAGCGCGAGGAATCGCGGATAGCAAGGCTTTTCTTGACGCAGTGGAACGCGCGGATGCGTGGTCGTTTACAGCGCGTCCTCAGGACTTGGAGGAATTAACCGGATTCTGGCTTATTCAAGGCCGGATCGGGAGCCGTCTTGAGATCATGAGAAATAGCATTGATCGCAGATTAACTGAACGCGACCCGGATCGCGCCGATGTCAGTCCGCTTTCGGCAGAGCGTGCTCGACAGGGAGCAAGATTACTGGCAGCAGCAGCGACACTGATGCGTGAATCAACAATCAAGGTTCCGGATGGTAGCGCTAATTCCAAAGGAATCGATGTTCGATCCGTACTGCCGGATTGGAATAGCAAGGATCAATCGACACTGTTGTCATTGCCAATTTTCGATGAAGCGATTTATGGCACGGTGCGCTTTCATCATCGTTCGGTACGAGAATACTTAACCGCCGAGTGGTTTGACGGATTGTTCAAGCGTGAAACATCGCGACGGAATATCGAAGCATTATTCTTTCGCAATCAATACGGTTTGGATATTGTCGCCCCCACGCTGCGCCCCATCTTGCCTTGGTTGATTCTGTGGGATGAAAAGATCAGAGATCGTATCCGTAAACTGTCGCCAGAAATCCTTTTCGAAGGAGGTGATCCAAGTCAGTTACCTTGGGAAGTACGCAGGAACGTACTGCACGATGTTTGCAAACAAATGGCTGATTATGCGACGGACGGTACCATGCGAGACAAAGCAGCAGTGCAGCGATTTGCAGGTCCCGATCTAACCGATGACGTGCTGGCATTGCTCCGGGAGTATGCGGATAATGACGACCTGAAAGCATTCCTGCTTCGTATGGTATGGATCGGACAGCTTGAAGGTGCACGGCAGGAAGTCATGGAGGTTGCCCTCAATCCTCAGGCGGAACGTTATGTGCGCATCGTGGCATTCAGAGCCATCAAAGCAATTGGTTCCAAAGAAGATCAAGAACATGTCCGTCAAAATTTTCTAGCCGAAGCACCAAGACTTAGCCGTGAATGGCTTGCCGAGCTTGTGGAATTCATAAATCCGACAGAGAAGGCGCTGATTTGGCTATTGGCATGTTTGGAGAAGGTCGAGCCGACGGAAAATCCCATCGCGGATAATTTGCTTTACAACTTATCTGCATTCGTTGAAGTTGCTGATATTGACCTGCTTCCCCAACTTGTTGCTGGCTTAAACAGATTGCTTGACTTTCCGCCACTCATCGAACGGCCACTTTGTGAAATATCCGAGCAATTTCACTGGTTGATTGCACCAGCCTGCAAGGCTGTTGAACGATTGACTTCAATTCGTCATTCTGCTTCACTCGAACCGGATGCACTCGAAATTCTGTATAAACTGTCTTCAGTACGTGAGTACGGAATCGATCGCTCATCCGATGTCAAAGCAGAGTTCTCAAAGCTGATTCCTGTATGGAAGGAGTTGAATAGCGCGTTATTTTGGTACGAAGTGCGAAAGTCCAGAAATGCTAGGAACAAAAACAATGGGGCACGGCTGACCGAGTTTTTTCAAATTCCATTCCGGCCGTTCTGGCGATTCGAGGAAAGCGATTTTGAATCTATTACCGAAGAAATTTCCAATCGAACGTTTCTGGATGATCGCTTGGTTGCTTTGTCATTGGCTTTTGATCTTTACAAAAAAGCTGGTCGAACAGCTGTCTGGCGTAGGCAACTGAAAAAACTGGTTGCTGACAGTAAGGAGCTATCCGAGCGCCTTAGTTCTTATTTAAAGCCTCCTGCACAAGATTTAATTTATCGACGCCTGAAACAGGAGGAATCGAAATCGAACAGGCAGCATAAGGCTTACCAAAAACAACAGCAAAAATATCATGCAGACTGGAAGGAATACTTCAACGAGAAACTTGACGAAGCTTCAGCCGCACTTCGTGAGAATCCTGGGATTCTGACAAATGATTTGCTTTATCTCTTTGATCAAACCCGGAAAAAGAAAAATTCAACGAACCGCTGGACCGATTATAACTGGCGAGCACTGATACCCGAATACGGGGAAAAAGTTGCGCGATTTTATCGCGATAGCACTGTTTGTTTTTGGCGGCATTACAAACCGAAATTACGATCAGAAGGCGCACCGCTCAATGAAACAACTTATAACGTCATTATTGGGTTGATTGGTCTTGAAATTGAAGCTCATGAGACCACAGATTGGCCGAAGCATTTCAATCCCGAAACAGTCGAACTGGCTTGCAGGTATGCAAGCTTTGAATTGAACGGTTTTCCGGTGTGGTTTCCCCGGTTTTTTGAAACATACCCGCAGCTTGTAAGCGATTTTCTCATGCAAGAAATCCGCTATGAATTGTCGATAGAAACGCAGGATACTCCAACGCATTACATCATCAGCGATTTGAGCTGGACAGGACAGTGGGCTTGGGATCAAATTGCACCGGAATTGTATGATCTGCTGAACGGCATGGAACCAAAGAATCTGGCTAACCTTGATAAGCTGCTCAAGGTTGTTCAAGGTTCGGCATTAACAGATAATCAGATTGAAGCGTTGGCTTCTCAAAAATGCCACAATTTGATGGAGTGGGATCATGTGGCTCGCTGGTTTGCCGTATGGATGAGCGTTACACCCGATGAAGCAATGTCAGTGCTCATTGCCCGCATTGAGTCGATATCCGATCCGGAGCAACAAACTTTGTTCGCGATGGTTTTTGTTACCCAACTGCTAGGCGGGCGTAGTACTGATAGCTCTGCGGTGCGGCAGGCATTCAAAACACCGCAACATTTGAAATCGCTTTATCTGCTGATGCACAAATATATTCGACGTGAAGACGACATCGATCGTGCTGGAAAAGGCGTATATTCACCCGGATTAAGAGATGATGCGCAAGATGCACGGAGTAATTTGTTCAAGTTACTGAATCAAATTCCCGGTAAAGAATCATTTCAAGCGCTGAGGAAAATTGCCGAGACGCATCCAAACGAAAAATCCCGGCAATGGGCGCTGCTTCAAGCAAAAACGAAAGCCGAACAAGACGGCGATATCGAGGTCTGGAAGCCTGAGCAAGTGAAAGAATTTAACGATCAATTGGAGCGTACTCCGAGCAATCATAAAGAATTGTATGAGCTGGCTGTTTTGCGGCTTGAGGATCTCAAGCACGACTTGGAGCATGGTGACAGCAGCATTGCCAGTACTCTACAAAAGATTACACTCGAAACTGAGATGCGCAAATTCATTGGACGAGAGTTGCGTGAGAAGGCATTTGGGCGCTACTCCATTCAACAGGAAGAGGAATTGGCCGATGCCAAGAGGATTGACCTGAGATTCAAGGGAATGAGCTTTGATGGCCCTGTTCCTGTTGAACTCAAGCTTGCGGATAACTGGAGCGGGCCAAAGCTATTTGAACGACTTGAAAATCAGCTTTGTGGTGACTACTTGCGGGATGATCGATCTAATCGGGGTGTTTTAGTTCTCATATATCGAGGTGAACAACGTCACTGGGAAATCCATGATAGTGGTCGACTGGATTTCATCAGGCTGGTTGAAGCACTGCAGAAGCATTGGCAGCACATTTCTCCGGAATTTCCGGAAGTTGATGACATAACAGTCATCGGAATCGATTTGACCAAAAGATCATGTTGATTCAATTTCGATCAGTTATCCCAGTGTTTGACAACCTAGGCGGCTTTCAGTACATTCAACGCGCATGGAATAGGTGATTTATCTTTCCTCAGCCCTCTCTTCCAAACTAAGCATCATTCACTGGTTCTTCAATATGTCTGCACCGGATTACAAACAATACACCTGCAATCTTTGTGGCAAAGAGTCTATGGTAGTGCCGGATTTTCACCGCGAGGGGGGAGCGTGCCAACACTGTGGATCGATTGTCCGTTTTCGTGCATTGATGTTTGCACTGTCACACCATTTTTATGGCAAACCAGTTTCGCTTGCTAATTTTTCACCTGACCGGAACCAAAAAGCGCTGGGGTTGAGTGATGCGCCGCATTATGCTGATAAACTTAATAATCTATTTGACTACACGAATTATTTTTACCATACAGAACCATACCTAGACATTTGCAATATAGAAAATATGGTGGTAGGTAGTTATGACTTACTGATTAGTTCTGATGTTTATGAGCATGTTTCGCCACCCCGTCATGTCGCATTTGTTAACAGTTGGCATTTGTTAAAACCGGACGGACTGATGTTGTTGACAGTCCCTTATACGATGTTGCCAAGAACGGTTGAACATTTTCCGCATTTGAATCAGTTTGGAATTGTCCGGGATCAGCAAGGTATGCTGTTGGTTAATCAACGCAAAGATCAGAGTATAGAGGTATATGACCGGTTAACCTGGCATGGAGGAGAAGGTTCGACACTTGAAATGCGAGTCTATGCAGAGGCGGATTTATTGCAAATTATTGCAGATGCTGGTTTCAAGAATATTAAAGTTTGGTGTGATGATTATCCGGAATTTGGCATTTTGCAGGCACAGCAAGGTGGCAGTTTCGTAATCAGTGCGGCTAAGGATGGTAACCGTATACCGGTTGCCGTTACACAACATGATCCTTATATCGATAATATTTATCCTGAAGATGCTGAAGTTGATCATTTTCTGGTTAATCGGCCGACTCGTATCACCGGTGAGCGAGCCAAGAAAGCCATTGCGCAATGGAAGGATGAGAAAACCGTCAAAACAGCTTCACCATTTTCCAGAATAAGGCAATATTTGCATAAAATGTTTAGCTAGGTTGAAGTGACGTAAGGAACTCCGGCATTCCCGTCATGCCGCGTGCAATCCTGGATTCCCACCTGCGCCGGAATGACGATGCGCAACGCCCTGAAAATCAAACCTTACCATTGACATAACGTCTCCAAAAAATCTCGAACTGGCAACACTCAAGACACTACTCACTTGCACCCCAGTGCTTCAACAATCTTGGCAATGGAGATTTCCGGTATTTTTCCAGATACGCCGGATACCATGATGACTTATGATTCCGGGAATTTAACTTACATTAAGCACAAAAAATAATGCACCTGCAGCATATTGCGCTGGCCATCGCGGTGGCGGTGATCTGGGGATTCAATTTCGTCATGATCAAGGCCGGGCTTGAGGAGTTGCCGCCGATTCTGCTGTGCGCGTTGCGGTTCTTTTTTGCGGCGTTTCCGGCGGTCTTCTTCATCCGGCGGTCTAACATCGCTTTCCGGCAAGTGGCAGCTTTCGGGTTGGTCATGTTCGCGTTGCAATTCACTTTGCTATTTTTTGGCATGGCTGCTGGAACAACAGCAGGTCTCGCTTCGTTGCTGTTGCAAGTTCAGGTGTTTTTTACCATCTTGCTGGCCGTCATGTTTTTGCATGAAAAGCCGTCCGGCTGGCAGATCGCCGGGGCGATTATTGCATTCTCCGGTATCGGGCTTGTCGCCGCCAATCTGGGCGGCGATATTTCGGCGCTGGGCATGGGGTTGATCATTGCAGCAGCGGCTTCGTGGAGTGCGGGCAATCTGATTTCCAAACGGCTTGGTAAGATTGATATGCTGGCGCTGGTCGTTTGGGGAAGTTTCGTTGCATGGCCGCCGCTTTTGCTGGTGTCATTCATCTTTGAACAAAACTTCTGGGATCTCGAAAGTTTATCCGGGCTCACGTGGCGCTCTGCCGCCGCCATTGGCTATAATGCGTACCCGGTTACCCTGCTGGGCTTTGCGGCGTGGAACTGGTTAATGAGTCATTATCCGGCGGCGACAGTGGCGCCATTTTCGCTGCTTGTGCCGGTGTTTGGGTTTGCGAGTTCCGCATGGGTATTGAACGAACCCATCCATCCGTGGAAAATCGGTGCCGCCACTTTAATTATTGCGGGTCTTTGTATAAATTTGCTGGCAACCCGCCTCGCCGCACGCAACTACCGGAGTTAATCTGATTTTATGGACAAACGGCCCACTTTCATCCCGGCGTTCCATTTTCACTGGCTGACGCGTTACTACGATCCTATGATGCGGTGGCTCTTTCCCGAATCGGGAATCAAGGCGGCATTGATTGCGCAAGCCAAAGTGCAGTCCGGGCAGACAGTTTTGGACATGGGTTGCGGTACCGGAACGCTGACGTTGCTGATCAAACAAACCGAACCGGGTGCGGTAGTTCATGCACTGGATATGGATTTGCAGGCTTTGAACATCGCACGCGAAAAGATCGAGAAAGCGGAGCAAAACATCACCCTGCAACAAGGTTCGGCAACCTGTCTGCCTTATCCGGATGAAAGTTTTGATCGTGTATTCGCCAGTTTGATGCTGCATCATCTGACGAGAGAAGATAAGCAGCAAGCGCTCCGGGAAGCGTTTCGCGTGCTCAAGCCCGGCGGCGAGCTGCATGTGGCGGATTTTGGCGCGCCGCATGATGCCGGCATGTGGTTGATTTCTTGGTTCGTGCGCTGGTTTGAAGAGATTCACGATCATATGCTGGGTCTGCTGCCGGTTTTTATGGCGGATGCGGGATTTGATCCAGTGCGGGAGGTTGCGTTTTACCGAACCTTGGTAGGTCCCATCTCCTTATACTTTGCCAGCAAACCCGCAAGTAACGATGTAGCGAGGATGGGAGTCATATGATTCTTGTAATCAAGTATCCATGATGGTTTTGCTTTTCAATTTATCCGGTTTTGATTGTCTTGATTGATAAGGTTTCTCGCTATTGCGGCCGATTCTTGTGGATTTCGTACGGAACGGTTGTAAATAGCCTTTTTTGTGTATGTTTATGATAGGCGTGGCAGAGAAGGGTACTAGTTTTTAAAAACTGTAGAGATTAAGATCGCCTCTGAGTAGTAATCAAATTAGGTGTAAGAAATCTCAGGGTTGTTTACAGTATCCAGGAGAATACTCTAAAGGAACATATACAAACGCACTCGATTGATCTTATTGGGTCGACAGGAAATCCGGCGGTTTATTAAGCCCGGCTGTGTAAGGTAGTACAGTAGACAATAATGATGCCGATGAATCTTGTTTATAACAAATTCATTGATCGTTTTGGAATCAAGCTGATTGATTTTGATGACTTCAGAAACAATAATTTTCATGTCGTGACAGAACTACGACGATGAGGAATGTTGACTCGATATAAGTTTGCTGATCAACGGTTTGTCATTGATCTTCATCGAAGTCAAAAAAACCGAATAAACGCGAAGACATTTTGGCAGTTAACTCAAATCCACCGCAACGTGGTGAACCTGCCGGTCATTTACAAGCGGAATCATACCTTGTGGCCGTCCTGGCTTACCGGTGACTATGCTATCGATCACGTTACCATCCACCGTTATATGCATCGCATGACTTAATTCCGTACCGTTGCATTTAACGGTGATGTGATAGAAAGTCTCACGAAAGCGGTAGTGGATGATGTACGACTTCCACTGCGCCGGGATGCACGGGGTTATGCGTAAATGGTCTACTTCCAATCGCAGACCGAGCAGTGTTTCCACGGTCAGCCGGTACATCCAGCCTGCTGCACCGGTATACCAAGTCCAACCGCCTCGTCCGACATGGGGTGCTACCCCATAAATATCCGCGCACATGACGTACGGCTCGACTTTATAACGCTCGATCTCCGCCGGTGTCCGGCCGTGGTTAAGGGGATTGAGCATGGCAAACAATTCCCAGGTGCGTTCCCGGTCACCTAGCAGGGCAAATGCCATCGCAGACCAAATCGCAGCATGGGTATACTGCCCGCCATTTTCACGGATGCCGGGAACATAACCCTTGATATACCCGGGTTCAAGTTCTGATTGATCAAAGGGAGGATCGAACAGCTGAGCTAGCTGCTTATCGCGCCGTATCAGGCGCTTGTCGACTGCTGTCATCGCTTGCCGGGCACGCACGGTGTTTCCGCCACCTGAAATGACTGCCCAGCTCTGACTGATTGAATCGATTTGACATTCATCGTTGCTGGACGAGCCGAGCGGTGTGCCGTCATCGAAATAGGCTCGCCGGTACCATTCTCCGTCCCAGGCATTGGCCTCGATATGGTTGCTCAGCAATTTAGCCTGTTCGTCACAAACATCGGCGAAAGCTTGGTCTCCCCGGCTCTGTGCCAAGCCGGAAAACAGCTGAAGGTTTGCGTACAAGAACCATGCCAGCCAGACACTTTCGCCCTTGCCATCGCGGCCGACATGATTCATGCCATCATTCCAGTCTCCGCATCCTATCAGGGGTAACTGATGTTCCCCAAAGCGCAGGCCATGTTTAATGGCGCGTATGCAATGCTCGTAAAGGCTTGCTGCTTCTGCGGAACGCTGAGGCTGGTCGTAGTACGCTTCTTCTTCCGGATATAACTCGCGGCCTTCCAGAAAGTGGATCGATTCATCCAGTACACCGGTATCGCCAGTCGCCAGCACATAATGGCAGGTCACATACGGCAGCCACAGATAATCATCGGAAAAATGCGTGCGCACGCCTTGCCCGTTGGGGGGATGCCACCAGTGCTGCACATCGCCTTGCAGAAATTGCCGTCCGGCGCAACGTATGAGTTGATCACGGGCAAGCCACGGTGTGGCATGAATCAGTGCCATACTGTCCTGCAATTGATCGCGGAAACCGTACGCGCCACCGGACTGATAATATCCGCTACGGCCCCAGAACCGGCAGGATAGTGTTTGGTAGATAAGCCAGCCATTGGTCAGAACATCCAAAGCAGGATCCGGTGTTTCTACACGTACCGCGCTCAGCGTGTGGTTCCAGTAGTTCCACACCTCTTCCAATGCTTGCCGGGCGCCTGAAATTCCACCATATTGTTCGATAAACTGCTGCGCTTCGCCGGTGCTTTGCGCTGCGCCGAAGAGAAACACGATTTCGCGTTCTTGTCCTGCAGCCAGTTCGATTTGCGTCTGGATTGCAGCGCATGGATCGAGACCTGCGCCTGTCTTGCCGGACAAGCGTTTGCGCCGCATTGCCGCTGGATTCGACAACAAGCCATTGCGGCCAATGAACTCGGTGCGATTTCCGGTCACTGAGCATTCTTGTTCGCTCACTTTCACAAAGACAACTCGTTTGGCGTATTCGCGGCCGTACGCGTTGCGAGCCAACAGCGCTCCACTATGCGGCTCCACTTCAGTCACAATGTGCATTAAATTAGTGTGCCGCCATTCACCGAGTACCAGTTCCCAGTAGCCGGTTAGCGATAATCGCCGTGCGCGCTTGGAATGATTGCGTAGCTTGATCACCACGAATTTCACCGGCGCATTCATAGCGACATAGGTATGCAGTTCCGAAGAAATCCCCACCTGGTAATGTTCGAATACGCTGTATCCAAACCCATGGCGGCATACATATCCGGATTGACCGCCGCTTGGCAAGGGCGTTGGTGACCAGAACACCCCGCTATCGTCATCGCGGATGTAGAACATTTCACCGCTGCTGTCGCTCAGTGGATCGTTGTGCCAAGTGGTCAAGCGGAATTCGTGCGCGTTTTCCACCCAGGTATAGGCACTGCCGCTCTCACTCACAACCGTGCCGATGTGCGGACTGGCAATGACATTGACCCACGGTGCGGGCGTACTTTTACCGGGTTCCAACGTAATGACATACTCGCGCCCATCGGGCGTAAATCCCCCCAAACCGTTGTAAAATATCCGTTCGCGTATTGGCAACGGGGTTACTGGTTCAGAGACCGGCAGTAACCGGGGCTCCAGGAGATCCGAAACCCGTTCGGATGATATGCGGCGTTCCAATGGCTCGATCAATGTTTCGGACGTGTCGCTAAATACGATACGAGCAGCCGTCTGGAGCAAGACTCTTTCATCTTCGGTCAGTTCTTCGGTACGCCGCACGAAAACCCCGCCGGGCTTGTCAATGATTTGCCCGTCCGATCCCGCATTAATCAAACCTATGACCTGGTCGTGCAAAGTTGCCCGGTAACCCGAAAAATCTTCGTTCACGATCACCAGGTCGACGGCCAAGCCTTTCATGCGCCAGTAGGCATGCGCTTGCAGCGCTTGTTTGACCAAATCGATACGATTCAGGTTACCGATTCTAATCAGTACGATCGGTAAATCACCTGAAATAGCAAAGCGCCAAAGCCCGGATTGACCCAACTGGTTGCGGGCAATGATGCTGGGAGCAGCGCGCCGCAATGCATTGCTGAATATGATGGAGCTCGCAAGGCGGCCGTAGATCTGCGCATCGGTTTCGGTGGCGTTGATGAGGCGCAGCACTTCCTGACTCTGGAACCATGCCATTTCAAAAGCGCGTTCCACGAAGTGCCGGTCGCAATAATTTTCCAGCAACGCCAAAGCGCCTTCACGCGTACTTGCCACACCCGAGATGATCTGCACCGTGGCCGATTCATCCGGCAGCAAAGTAATGGTGCGGCGGATGGATACGATCGGATCAAGCACCGAACCGTCCGTGTTCGACAAGACTGACGAACGATTATTCTTATCCAATACCACTGGATTAAACGCCGTCCGCCCGCGCCCGATGAATTTCGCACGGTCCGTTTCATAAGACGGCTCGCCAATTACCGCACCCGGTGCCGCCATGAGATGAAACATCCAGGGAATCTGTTCTTCCGGTGTGCGCCGCCGCCGTGTGCAGAGAATCGCCTGTTTATCGGGGACTATTTCCGTTTGCACGAACAAATTACTGAACGTGCGATGAGCCAGGTCTGAATTCAGCGCTGCCAGCACTACTTCCGCATAACTCGTTACTTCAATGTGACGGATACGGAGTGATTGGTTAGTGAGCGTGACACGGCGGATTTCCACATTGTCCTCGGGTGAAACGCTGATCTCAGTGTGCGTTTCAATCGCCTGATCGCGGCGGCGGTATTCCGCGCGCGCTTGTACGAAAATCGCTTCATAGTGATCGGCTTTGCGCAGCGTGGGCTGATACGCGGTGGACCAATACTGTCCGGAATCACGATCACGCAAATAAATGAAGGTGCCCCAGCTATCGGAAGTGGCATCCTCGCGCCAGCGGGTAACGGCCATATCGCGCCAGCGGCTGTAACCGCCACCGGCATGAGTCGCCATGACGTGATACTGACCGTTGGACAATAGATGCACTTCCGGTATCAGCGTGTCCGGGTTGGTGAAAACCCGCATGATAGCACCGGCTTCTGCGGCCGCCGGGCGCGCTGCGGCGCTGACTTCCGCCGCATGAGGATGTAATGTTGCGCCTTTCTTCGGTACACGTTCTTGCAGCAACAATTTTGTCGCTTGGGCGAGCGGATCGGACATAAAGCGGCGTTCCATCGGATGATCGAGCAATACATGCGCGAAGGCCAGCAGGCTCATGCCTTGGTGATGCGCCATGAAGGTGCGCACAATAGAACGTGTCTTGCCACGCGGCACGCGCGATGGCGTGTAATCGACGGCCTCATAAAATCCATACGCGCCGAGTAAGCCATTGGCAGCTAGCATTTGCAGGTTAACGCACGCTTCGCGCGGCATCACGGTCAACGCCAGCGCGCTGGCGTAAGGCGCAATGACCAGATCATCTCCCAGGCCTCGCTTGAAGCCCAGTCCTGGCACACCGAATGCCCTATATTGATAGACTTGATGCAGGTCGGTGGTGTTATAGCAGGATTCGGAAATTCCCCATGGTACATCGCGTTGCCTGCCGTATTCGATCTGGCGCAACACGGCGGCTTTGCAGGTTTGCTCCAATAACGTGTTTTCGTAACTGGGCATAATCAGACGCGGCATCAGGTACTCGAACATTGAGCCGCTCCAGGAAATCAGGCTCACGTTACTGCCATGACTGGTCAGCAGACGGCCAAGTGAAAACCAATGCCTTTGCGGTATCTGTCCTTGCGCGATGAGCAAGAAACTGGCTAAGCGCGCTTCGGAAGCCAGCAGATCGTAACAGGATTGATCGCGGCGCCGTTCGCCTACATCGTAGCCGATGGCCAGCAAGTCGCGCGATTTGTCATAGAGAAACTCAAAATCCATGATCGCGAGCTTGCGGCAACGATCCGCCAGATCATTGATAAGAGTGATTCGTTCCCGTGCACTTCTGATGGTTCCGGTTGGAAGCTGCGTTTCAGTATCTGCCGCATTTCCCTTGATCAATTCCAGCAATGCCGGAATGTGGTGAAAATTCTGCGGTTCAGGTACCAAGTATCGAAGATCCTCTTGGAGTGCGCTAATTTGCTGATTGAATGCCCGTACCCAGTAATACAGTTCGCCATCGATATCGATATTTGCAGGCAGCCAGGTCACCAACTCTTCGCCAATAAAACGAATTTTCTCCAGCGAGCTATCCACAGCTGCCAATGTGTGCGGCGGCCCATTCGCTATCAGTGTGCGCAGATTATCTTCAAGCGCTTTGACACGCTGTGCAAGATTCGAGGCAGGTGATGCGGGTACATGCTCTGCGAGCACAGACAAGGTATCCTGCAACCCTTGAAACGCATTGGCTGAAAGAACCGGTTGATCTTTCAACTCGATCAATCCTGCTTGCAAAGTGAGCAAACTACCGGCCAGATTGCCGCTATCCACGGAAGAAATATATTGCGGGTGCAATGGTTTAAGTGTGCGCGTGTCATACCAGTTGTAAAAATGGCCGGAGTAGCGTTCCAGCTTTTCCATCGTTTCCAGGGTGTTTTGAGTCCGATGCAGGAATTCGCCCGCGGAGATATAACCAAAATCATATGCAGCCAAATCGGCCAGCAATGACATGCCGATATTCGTTGGAGATGTGCGTGTGGCAATAGCTTTGGCCGGATGCTCCTGAAAATTGTCGGGTGGCAGCCAATTGTCCTGCGGACCCGCAAACTGCGCGAAGTAGCGCCACGTCCGCCGGGCGGATGTGCGCAGAAACACAAGCTGATCGGCCGTCAGTTGAGGTACTGGCGATGAAAGCGGTTTGCTGATCCACCAGCCAACAACCGGTGACAATAACCAGCCTAACAAAACCGGTGCGCAGGACAACAATCCAGCGGATTGATTGTGTGCCAATAACAGGAACAACAACACCGCCGAGGCCGGTCCGATCCACATCTCCTGCACAAAATCGGCCAAGGTGCGGCGCGCATTGCGATGCGTATAGGATGGCAAGTGCCACAGCATCAAGCCGTGACGCGTAAACAACATGCGCAATCCCGAACGCACGATTGCACCCAGACTGATCAACGCATCGTATGGCAGTAGAATCAAAGTCAGCACAGCGAGCGTAATGGGGCGGCCTGCTAAAATGCCGGTCAAATTAATGTGCACCAGCCAATCCCGTTCTGCCGGTTTACGGATGAATTCGATCAGCGTTCCCAGCAAGATGGGCAAAAACACTACGCTTGCGGCCAGCAGAGTCCAGAACCATGCGTGTCCCGGACCGAATAGCCAGCCTCCTGCCAGTAAAGCCAACAGCGACGGCGACACGAGGCTGCGCCGGAGGTTGTCGAATATTTTCCATATTAATAATGCAGTGAGCGGATTCGGTTGCCGCTTTGTTTTTGCTTGTTCGGAGCCGGGTGGCCCGGGTACGTGCGGCAGCAACCAGCCCGCAAGTTGCCAATCGCCGCGTATCCAGCGGTGCCGACGGCTGGCTTCTATGGCGTAACTGGCCGGATGTTCTTCGATGAGATCAACATCGGTTACCAGCGCGCAACGGGCATATCCGCTTTCCAGCAAGTCGTGGCTCAGAATAAGGTTTTCGGGAAAACAGCCATCGACAGCCTGACGAAAGGCATCCACATCGTAAATCCCTTTACCGATGAATGACCCCTCGCCAAAAATATCTTGATACACATCGGATACTTCGCGTGAATAGGGATCAATGCCCGATTCACCGGCAAACAATTTTGTAAACCGCGATTGGCCCGCGCTGGTTAAGCTGATGGAAACACGTGGTTGCAGAATCGCATAGCCTTCGACGATGCGCCGCTTTTCAGTATCGTATACCGGCCGGTTGAGCGGATGGGCGATGTTACCGATCAGAGTGCGTGCCGCATCGCGGGGAAGCTGCGTGTCGGTATCCAGCGTGATGACGTATTGGATCGATTCCAAGATGGAAATCTCTCCGGCGATCTCCGAAAATGCCGTTTTGGCTGCGCCGCGCAGTAAGGCATTGAATTGCTCCAGTTTGCCGCGCTTGCGCTCGTAGCCCATCCATACTTGTTCGTAAGGGTTCCACACCCGCGGGCGGTGAAACCAATAGAAAATGCACGGACGGTCGTCTTGGTAAGCGGCATTGAGTCTCTGCACAGCTGTACGCGCATACGCCAGTAATGCGTCATCTTCCGGTTGTGTGCATTGCGGCGCATCGCGGAAATCCGTCAGCAAGGCAAAGAACAGATTGGAGTCACGATTGCCGAGATAGCGGATCTCCAGGGCTTCGAGCAGATCATCGATTTCCTGCGGTTTGCTCAGCAAAGTGGGAACGACCACCATGGTGCGGTGAGCCGCTGGGATACCACTGGAAAAATCCAGCCTTGGCAATGTGCGCGGAGGAAAAATAAGCGTAACGAATAAATTGACCAGTGGCACCGCCAATGCCGATGCCGCAATGATGCCGGTCATCGCAAAAAACCAATAGCGCCAGTCTTGCAGCCCGAGATCGTCGAACGCAAACAGTGCGGCCGATGCAGTCAATACGCTGAGCAGCAGAATCGGACCCAGATAAAGGAATAGATTGAAATGCCGGCTCGCGCGGCTAATCCGTAATTTCCACGAGGGCCGGAAACCGGTTGCGCGTTCCAGTACCAGCCGGCCGTGACTGATCAGATAATATCCAACATGGGCGGTACGATCACTGACATCAAGCCGTTCTGCCGCTGCCTGGGCCAGAACAATAGCTTCCCGTGCCACTTCCGGTTCACTGTGCGAGCTGCTCCTTGCCACATCCTCGATGACATGCCGGTAGCGGTCGCGGGTGGCAAAATCCTGGCAGATGTGCATCCCCGCCGGATCTTCACGCAATATCTCTTCGACAACACTGAGTAACTCAACGTAATCCCGCCAGTTCATGGTATCGATAACACGCAGACTGCCGATACTGTTGGCGATGGAGATCTGATTGGCCGCTGCGGTGCGGCCGGCCGACTCTGATAGTTGTGTTGCCGTTACACCTTGTTCTAACAGCTTTTGTTCAAGCCAGGTTTGAACGAATGCCATCGCAGGTCCTTGAGCCTGGAGCCGGGCATAGAATTCCTCTACAAACGGCGCAGTCAAGGGTACATCGGCATTGGCGAATTCGGCCAGCAATTGGATCAGCTGCTTCGGCTTATTCTCAGCGGTCGCAAGCATGCGATCCGCCCAGCTGATGGCCGTGTTGAGATCTTCGCGGCGGCGGGCGATACGCAATGCGACGCGGCGGAGGTTTTCTATCAACGCCAGCTGCAACATGATCGGGAATGCCCATAATTCACCGAGTTTTAACGGTTCTACTGTCTGGTAGGCGGCGATAAATTGGGTGACGTTTTCCTTGTCGACACGGCCATCCATGTGGGAAATCAATTGCAATGCCAAATCATAAATGCGGGGAAAACCGGCTGACGGGCCATTTGCCAATCGCGGCAATTGGCGGCTGTATCCGCGTGGCAAATGCCGGCGCGCTTGACCAATTTGCTGTTCGATGAGATAAAAATTATCAAGCAGCCAAGCCTCCGCCGGAATGATTCGTTGTCCCGGTGCTGCCGCGGTCACAACGTCATAGGCCGCTAGCAGGATGCGTTCATTGTCCGCTAATCGCGGCAACAACCGGTCTGGTCCAGGATGCGGATCGATCTCGTACTGTCCAGCCAGCGTTGCGCCGTGACGTTTCAATTGCTCGATGCTGAACAGCTCGGAGCGTAATAACTCCGTATCCTGGGCATTGTGGAGTATGTTTCGTGTACGTGCTGAAAATTCGAACTCTTTGATGTTAATAACATTCTCCTTGCTCGAACTTGTGGAAGTCAGCGTAGCGCCGGTTTTATAGGCTGTATGTGCCAAGAACCATTACGCTGTGTTTATTACTTCGGTGAAACTATGATTAAAATCTTTCTGCATCCGGATTGCCCTAGCGATGAATAGGCCTCTGCTGCTGTGTTTGAAGGAAATTATACTGATCGGAATATAGGGGCGTATGTGCGATAACGTACATAGAATCTCTCCGGAGTGGCAAACCCGGTTACCGGCGATGCCTGTTTTTGCTGCACAAATCTCAAGAAACCGGGGTGATCCGGTATTTATTTCAGGATAAGTTCGTTGTCGCACAGACTGAATGTAGCGATGTATATAGGCTTACAAACAAGTGATGCGAGACGTGATTCCATGTTTTGATCATCGCTTGAAGTTAATTGTCAGGAGACAATCATGAACAAAGATCAAGTGAAAGGCCGTTTCGAAGAAACCAAAGGTAAAGCTAAAGAAGTTGCCGGCAAAATATTGGACAATAAAGAAATGGAAGTAAAAGGCAATATCCAGAAAAATGTCGGAAAAATTCAGGCGGGTGTCGGCGATGCCAAAGAAGACATCAAAGAAGCTAAAAAAACTTGCTAGCAAAGCGCATGTGACTGATCTGTAACAGTCTGGCCGGAATTTCCGGGCTGGCTGTTACGGAGCAACAACTCAATCTATTGAATACGCATTTAACTGGAATTATAAAATGAACATAAAAACCAATATTCTATTTGCCATCGTCTTAATCATATCGCTTTGCTCGTTTAGTGCTCTTGCAGCCGAAAGTCATCTGGATGAAGCGATCCAGCATGCTGAGGCAGCGATCAAAGCAACCGATGGAAAAACTGTCGCTAAACATGCCGAAGAAGCAAAAACCCATGCAAATGCTTCAAAAGCCGAAAAAACTTCCGCAAAAAATGCCGCTGTACATATCGATGCCGGTATTAAGAGCCTGGACGAAGCAATTAAGCAAGGTAAATCCGGAGCTACGGATTTAGCAAAGAAAGCTGCTGAAGAAGCAGTGGCTCATTTGAAACAAGCTGCATAGTGGTTTAATTCATTCCGGTAGCAATAAAAAAGCAGCGGGTTAATCCCCGCTGCTTTTTTTTAAACTTTTGGAAGGGTATACGGTTCGGCTATCGGGTAGTTTTGTCAATTTTTTGGGAGAAATTCTCAAAACTAAGAAATGAATACAACACGAGTACTTACAGTTATATTTTTTCTAATAAAATTAAGATCAACAGAATGGTCAAGATCAACCCCAGTCCGCCACTCGGTCCATATCCCCACCCACGGCTATGTGGCCAGATGGGTATGACGCCAACGAGCATCAAAATAATAATTAAAAGTAAAATTGCGCTAAGTGACATGGAAATACTCCTGCTCAAAGAATGTTAAATTGAAAAGCCGTATCTGAATACAGCACAGGCAGCCTAGCGATAATCCCCGGAAGAATCTGTACGCTAGCGCACACTGTATTGAGCGGGAATATGTTATAAAGCTCAAGGCATATAGTTTTTTCTATATTGTTGATAATAATTTGAGGGTTTACGTGATGGATACGCACTGCAGCCCTAAAAAAAACCACCTCCTGACGGCGTTACCGGAAACAGAATACCAGCGCATTTTTCCTCATCTTGAACTGGTCGAGATGCCCCTGGGCGATGTGATTTACGAATCAGGAGAAAAACTCCAGTACGTTTATTTTCCCATGGATTGCATCATATCGCTGCTGTATGTGATGGAGAATGGCGCCTCAGCGGAAATTGCCGTGGTCGGTTTTGAGGGAGTTGTCGGTATTGCTCTTTTCATGGGCGGGCAAACCATGCCGAATCGTGCCGTAGTGCAGAGCGCAGGATATTGCTATCGAGTACGGCAGCAGCTATTTATGCAAGAATTTAACCGCCATGGCGCGCTACTGCATAAATTGCTGAACTACACACAAGCACTCATTACCCAGATGTCCCAAACGGCGGTGTGCAACCGGCATCATTCAGTCGATCAACAGCTCTGCCGCTGGCTGCTGCTAAGCCTCGATCGTCTTTCTTCGAATGAATTGGCCATGACGCAGGAATTAATTGCCAATATGTTAGGCGTACGCCGTGAAGGCGTCACTGAAGCGGCCGGAAAATTGCAACAGGCAGGTTTGATTCAATACAGCCGCGGCCATATCATCGTGCTGGACCGGAAAGGATTGGAAGAACGAGTCTGTGAATGCTATCAGGTGGTTAGGAAGGAATTCGATCGTATACTTCATCCCTGATCTTTGTCTGACGACACTGATCATCTATTTTTTCACGCAATCAATCGATCACAAGCTTACTCTCGCCAGCGGAAAGAGCCGGTCACTTGGGTTTGATTCAACACTGAGAATCCCCGGAAAAACCGGGGCATTCAACGATCAATCATCGGGTTTGTGATTTCTCGCTGCAAAAAATTGGCTTTGTAGATTAATCAGCTGTGTTTCGTGGTGTGTCAAGCTAAATGCAGGTACGTACACTACCGCACAGACAATCAAAATTTTCTTATGTAACTTGCCCCTTTTAACGTGTCGGGCCAAATACCTTTTTCTTTATTCCTCAGAGATATGGATACTGATATCTCACTGATCAACCGGTTTATTTTTATACTTTGAGAATGCTGATGTCACTTGCTCCAGTCGTTACCGGCACTAATCATCTGTTAGCTGCCTTACCTAGCGATGATTCAGAACAGTTACTTGCGCGTTGTGTAGAAACTGAACTTGTTTTTGCAGACACTCTGTATCGCTCTGGCGATCCCATATCGCATGTTTATTTCCCAACCACGAGCATTGTTTCCCTGGTCACGCCGATTGATAGCAATCACAACCTGGAAGTAGGATTGGTCGGTTATGAAGGCATGTTCGGTCTTCCTCTCATCTTGTCAATTAATGTCGCCTCCTATAATGCAGTGGTTCAGGGAGCAGGTCAGGCATTGCGCTTATCGGCCCCCTTATTTCTACAAGAAATTGAGACAAATGCTGCATTTAAGCAGGAATTAAAACGCTACCTGTATGTTGTAATGAGCCAGATTGCTCAAACGGCTGGATGTAACCGTTTCCATGTGGTGGAAGCTCGCCTTGCGCGCTGGCTATTGATGACACAGGACCGGGCGCAATCAGATCAATTTCATGTCACGCATGTATTCCTGGCTTATATGTTGGGGGTGCGGCGTGTCGGCATTACTAAGGCGGCGAATTCTCTACAAAATAAGGCATTAATCAGTTACAAACGAGGAGATATTAAGATTCTCGACCGTACCGGACTGGAAGCGGCTTCCTGCGAGTGCTATCGCACGGAAAAAGCACTGTACGAAAGAATTCTAGGCTAGGAATAAATCCGGCGCACGATGATATGTGCGGGAACGTACAGATTTATATCGGGGATAAGAGAAAAATAACCCAATGATGGACTGATAAGAAACACGCAATCGATATTCCACTGTTCTATCGATTGCGGCGCTTTTAGCGTATTTATACCTTGATAATACAGGAGAATTGATGAAACAGATCATATTCTGCCGTGCACAGTTCTTGAGGATTTTGCCAATCGCATTGTTTTTTTGCTCCGCTATGATTTCAGGTTGTAGTTCAGAGTATGGGAATGAAAAAAACAAACTGACCCAGCAAGAGAAAAGGGGAGGCACTGATCGTTCAGTACGCACTGAGATTGGCGAGGCATCCTGGTATGGACCTGGATTTCAAGGTAAGGAAACCGCTAATGGCGATATCTTCGATCAAACCAAGATGACGGCAGCCCATCCGAGTTTGCCGATGGGTACCAAAGCCCAAGTGACCAACCTCGATAATGATAAAACAGTGGAAGTCAGAATTAACGACCGCGGCCCCTATGCCAAAGATCGTGTCATTGATGTTTCTAAGGCAGCTGCTAAGAAACTGGATATGCATAAGGATGGTACGGCTCACGTCAGGATCGAGACCAAGCGCACGGGCGAAGCAACACCATAGCCGTGCACCAATATCACAGAATGGGCTTGTGCCGGGTTTTGCATGCTTTGCCCTATCGTGCATTTGACTAGGGCCTGTTAACACAATCTGATTGCTTCGACGATGAGAGCGAAGTGGATAAAGGAGATGAAGACGACATCGAGCTTATCGAACCTGGAGAAGATGCGGCGAAATCCCTTGAGCCTTCTGAACAATCGTTCGATCTCGTTGCGTTTTTTGTACATGGCACGGTTGTATTCCCAGGGTGACAAGCGATTTGCTTTGGGCGGAACAACCGGGATGTAACCCAAATCTAGTGCCAGTTGCCGGGTTTGGTCGCCCTCATAAGCACGATCCATCAGCAGGTAGGTGGGCGTATTGACGGGACCGAGGGAAAGCAAAAGCTGCCTGCCCTCTGGCGCATCGTGGGCGTGACCGGGCGAGAGGGCAAAGCCTATGGTTGTTCTGGAATCTGCGGCAACCAGATGAATTTTGGTGGTCCATCCACCTCGAGATTTTCCGATGGATTGGGGGCCGTTTTTTTTAACGCACCCGTACCGTCGGGATGGACTTTGATGCTGGTGCTGTCCAGCGAAACAGTTTCAATACGGATACGGATGATTTGCTGATGCTGAAGTTGCCCAAATACATGGCTCAGTACACCACTCTTTGCCCAGCGATTCATGCGGGTATAGATGGTATGCCAGTTGCCGAATCGCTTGGGCAGTCCTCGCCACTTGCAGCCATGCTCGGCAACGTAAAGAATGGCATTGAGAACTTGCAGATTGGAATGGCTGACGTTGCCACGCTGACGCGGCAGGCAGTGCTCGATCTGTTGATATTGAGTTTCGGTGATTTCCATCACCAAATTATATCAAATAGCGTTAACAGGCCCTAGATTGATAAACCAAATTAAACAAAAGTGGCAGGAACAATACAATGAAAAAAATGCATTCATTAAACGCGGAAGACTTTGATACCGCACTTTTGCATACTTCCGATCAAGTCAGCGCCGAGAAGTTACAGTCCTCTCTCGTGGAGCTAGCGATACTCAAGCAAATGCTTGTCGCAGCGCAACAGCAAATTGAGATATTGAATAAAATCAATATTTGCCAAAGAAGAAAATTGGTACGATTTGCGAAAAAATTGACACAAGCTCATCATTTTGGGTATTACGACGAACTCACCCAGTTGCCTAACCGCAGATTATTACTGAACCGGCTTCAACAGGCGATAACCCAATCCGACCGGCAACGTAAGCAAATTGCATTGCTATTCATAGATCTGGACAAATTCAAAAACATTAATGACAGCTTTGGCCATGCGACAGGAGACAGACTTCTGCAAATGTTTGCAGAACGTTTAGTTGCGTGTATCCGTTACGGTGACACAGCCTGCCGGTATGGCGGTGATGAATTTTTAATCATGCTGCCGGAAATGGATAATCCGGAAAATGTGACTGTCGTAACGGAGAAGATTCGTACTCAGTTGTCCATACCGTATGTGATAGACGGCCATGCTATTGTACTATCAGCGAGTATCGGTACTACCGTTTATCCTATCGATGGCAAAAACTGCAGTGAGTTGATCAATCAAGCGGATATTGCCATGTACTGCGCCAAGACAAACGTTAAACACCCACCTGATTTGCAAACGATTTGTAACGATTAGAAGCCCTTCGGTTCATGGCGTTCGATATCGTTCAGTTCATGACGGACACGTGAGGATGTTTCGTAAACGGCCTTGCGTACACGATTGATACCTCCCAATGGTTGATGATCAGGTATAGCATGCCACGGCGTGAAGGAAAGATCCTCGCAGAATTTCAGTTGTTCGGATGCTGTGAATGTTTGCGCCGGAATGGTTATTTTCGCTACAGGCACAAAAGGGGAATCTTTTTCACTCCATGCGATGGTGGGATCTTCGACCGGCATCGCGACAGGATGTGTACCGAGCTGAACCATAAAATCGAAACACGCATCATCGTTAGCGAGATGCTTTTGCATATTTTCACGCAGGAAATCGGGCGCTGTAGTTTCGGCAGATGAAGACCGGCTGGGTTTGCCGCAAGGACGAACGGAAAACTTCATGGCGGTATTTTCGCCAAAACGATAAGGCGTTGCGCTCCAATATTGAATATCCAGCGGGTTTTCAACCTTCTTGCTGCGGATCGCGATAGCAGTGGCAAGTTCATGCAGACGGAAATTCAGCGGATTGAAACCCGGGAAAAAGAATTTATTAAGCGCATCCTGCGCAATAGTTTTTTGAAATTCAACATATTCTGCCGCATTTCTGACAAAGAATACCGGATGATTGACCATCAAAAAATCTTGTGTGCCGGATTGGCTGGATTCAACACCCATAAGCTTGATGGCCATTCCACGGCCATCGCCAACGGAGTCATTTTGCACTTTTCCAGAGCCATTGGAGTAACGGATCCAGGCAGGGTAATTGCGCGCTTCTGCGAAGATCCCGATTTGCATTGAGGCAGGTAGCGGGAGCACACGGAATTCCGCTTTCACACAACCATGCGCCTTGAAGTGCACATCGCGATGAGCCGGACCCTGCTTGGTCTCGGCTCGAATGTTTTCCTCCACCATTCGCGTAATCTCCTGAATCGCCGATGCTTCATCCGCAGGTACGCGCTCATTACTAAAAGCGCTCGTTGGCAAGAAAGTGATCAGTGCCAACAACAAATTTCCTTTATTCAACATTTCAATGCACCTCCGGGATGCGCACAGAAGCCATTCATGCGCATGAGAAAATTTTCTGTTTATTTGAGTTGCAGACTGTTTTTGACCGATTTAACGCCACCGACACTGCTTGCTACTTCGATGGCTTTATTAATACTGGCGGTGGATCTAACGAAACCGCTTAACTGAACGATGCCTTTGAAAGTTTCGACGTTGATCTCAGCGGAGCTTAATGTGGGTTCATTCAGTATGGCTGCTTTTACCTTAGTGGTAATCACGCTGTCATCGAGGTATTCACCCGTTCCCTCATGAGTTTTGGTTGATGCGCATCCTGTAACTGTCAGCAAGGTTAAAGCCAAAAAAGAGGCAGACAGTAATTTGATAAAGTGTTTCATGATTCAATCTCCTATTACTTGTTAGGGTTTTATAACCGATGTCTCAATCACATAATGCGATGGAGAAAAACTGCGGCACTGGCGAGCAATTTAACTGCAAAACCCATCACGGTCTGTACGTTAACGTACATAGTTATGCAGTGAATCGATTCTGTGCTTGAGGGGGGGCTACTAAGAAGGTACCGGGCAAGAAAAAGCAATCGCAGAGAATTATTCAAAGCATTACGTACGATACCGCACAGACCATCTTCAATCTTCCGCTTAATCTTTAAAACAGAAAGTAGGTTTCATGGTGCATAGCGTTCCATCAGAATGGAGAGACGCTCATCCCTATGACGCTTTTCTGAATATGAATGTCACGTGTTGCTGATTTAAAGAAAAATTTAAGGAAGAACGATGAAAATGAAAATTGAAAACGAACAAAATACAGTAGCAAAATCAAAAAAAGCCCTTTTACTTACGATTACTGGTTTAGCCATTGTTATGGGTTTGGCGGGTTGCCAAAAGGAAGGGCCTGCTGAGACGGCAGGGAAAAAACTGGATCGTTCGATTGAAAACGCTGAAAAGAAAATTGAGAAAACAGCAGAGCAAGCAGAAAAGAAACTCGATGACGCAAAAAAGTCGATCAGCGATAAATCTGAAACAACCGATCAATACATTGATGATTCAGTGATCACGATGCATGTAAAAAAGGCCCTTCTTAGCGACTCTTTGCTCAAGGCATTTCAAATTAAAGTGACGACCGAAAATGGCCTCGTGCACCTGAGCGGTACACTTGATTCCCAGCAAAGTATCGACAAGGCGATCGAAGTGGCAACAAACCAGGAACATGTGAGATCGGTGCAGAATGATCTGATTCTGGATGTGAATGCATCGAGTAAAGAATAATGGTTTATCTGCGATCTGCCGCAGCATTGGCAGTCATGCTGCTAGCAGCGCAGGCAGTGCATGCTGCAATACCGGATGATACTTACATTGCCGGTTATGCGGCCGCCGTGTTAAAGCATACATTGATGCTGGATATTCCATCATTGACCGTACAGGATGGCACCATAACTTTGCCTGCGGGTAGTTTAGGCAATGTTGATCGAGCAAACGTGGTGCGGGTGTTGTCGGAGATTCCAGGCGTGAATGCGGTCAGGATTGCGGAAGTCACGTACCAGCCACCGGCGGCTAATGCTTCTTCGCAGCCGGTCAAGCAATTTTCCGGGAAACCGGCGGCCGTAGCCGCCAATCCTGCATTGTTACCCACCGGACTCTTACCCGCTGGCCATCTATTCAAGCCGTTATTAGCGGATCCCCGCTGGGCGCATTTCACGGCCGCTTACCGCAATTTCCAGAACGATAATTTTGATGGCAGAAATATCGCTTCCGTGAGCTTCGGTGAAACGATACCGATTTACCGCAGGAATTTAGGGGAGTCTGTCGCACAGTGGGAAGTCGGACTGCAAGGTGGCGTCTTCAGTGACTTCAATCTGGGTGCGCCATCTTCGGATCTGGTGAACTCCGATTTTATTGCATCGGTATATTCAAGTTTCCGGGCAAAACAATTTTCAGCCTTTGGCCGCATTTATCATCAAAGTTCACATTTGGGTGACGAATTTCTGCTGCGCAAAGAAGGCTCTGCATTTGAGCGCGTTAATCTCAGCTATGAAGGCGTGGATCTGAGGTTGTCTTATGAGTTTCCTTATGGTGTGCGCTTGTATGGCGGCGGAGGCGGGCTGTTTCATAAAGAACCTTCTGCACTCAAAGTATGGATGGTGCAATACGGCGCTGAGTTTCGCAGCCCATGGCGCATCGGATCTGCCCCCGTGCGGCCAATCCTGGCGGCTGACTTCAAAAATTTTCAAGAAAATAACTGGGGTACGGATATATCGGCCAGAGCCGGGATTGAGTTTGAGAATTTGCAAGTGCTTGGCAGGAAACTTCAGTTACTGGTCGAGTACTTTGACGGACACTCTTCGAGCGGGCAGTTTTTTAAAAACAAAGTGGAATATATCGGAGTCGGAGCCCACTATCACTTCTAGCGCAGAATGGCATAGTGAATCTGGGTTTTCCTGAGAATCGCGCCGCAATGTGCCGGGACGGTAGCGCATTATCCGCAGGATTCGCCGTAAAAATATCATCAAATAGTGAACTATCAAGGAGAAGTAAAAATGCTTGAATCAATTGCACTCATCTTGATCATCTTGTGGCTACTGGGTTTGGTTTCCTCGTACACCCTCGGAGGGCTTATTCACATTCTTTTAGTGATTGCGCTGATAGTCATCCTGCTTCGCGTCATTCAGGGCCGGTAGCCGTTACCGGATAAACTGCAAACGCTGGAATCAGGTTTCTTTCTCATTATGTGCGACACCGTACAGATGGTATTCAATAGTGTCATTAAACTGTAAAAGTCTTAGAAAGTTAAGAACGTGCAACAGAAAATGCCAAGTCAGTATAGAACTTAGCAAAACTTAAAATGGAGCAATACAAATGAAACCATGCTATCCCCTCATCATTGCCGCACTCATAACGCTATCCGCTTGTGACCAAAATAATGCGAATTCCTCAGCAGTCAAGGATAACGTCGATGACATTCTGGATCAGCGCCCCGGCGAGAAGGTGCGCGATGCTGCCGAAGATGCCGGTGATAAATTGAAAAGTACTGGCAAAGAAATAAAAGAAACAATTAAAGATGCTACTAATTAGCTTTTGTTCTATTGGGTCATTTTTGACCGGACTCACCGGAAAGTCTGAAAACAATTCCGGATCTATTCACATTGGAGAAATATTATGAGCACAAAAGAAGCATACAAACAAAAAATAGAAGCCGAAGTCGAGTTGGCGCAGGCTAAATTGGCAGAATTGAAAGCTGAGGCGAAGAATTCCGCAGCCGATGTCCGTATCGAATATGAAAATCAAATCGAAGAACTGGAACAGAAGATTGGCGCCACGAAGTCCAAGCTGAAAGAGCTGAGCGAAGCGAGCGAGGAAGCCTGGGAACATATGAAGAGCGGTGCGGAAAGCGCCTGGAACACACTCAGTGCCGCTGTCAAAGGTAACAAATAAGTTTGATGCGTATAGGAATTCCCTATATCTCGATATTCGACGATAAGGTGCTGCAATGAAAATGATGCGAACAATTACAGCCAGTGCTGTGACCCTAGCAGTGATAGCCGGTTTAATAGGCTGCGCAGGAATGTCGGCACAGGATAGAAACACGGCGATCGGTGCGGGTGCCGGTGCTGTCGGCGGCGCCATCCTTACGGGGGGCAGTGCTCTCGGGACGGTCGGCGGTGCGGCGGTCGGTGGCGTCGTAGGCCATGAGGTCGGTGATAAGCGGAATAAAAAGTAGTATCCGTTTAAATATTAAAATGATTCTACGAACGATGTAAATCCGGACTCAATGCTGGAATACCTGGGCAACAGCTAGAAATTCACTGTTGTTCCGGATCCGGAATGAGTCCAAATACGCGCTGGAATATTCTTCACGATTCTTCAGTAAGTCAGCTAGATTCCGCTTGTTTCGCTCCACAGTTAAATTAACCAGCTCATATTTCTCATTCCGGATAGATACGAATGGAAAATCTGAGTTTATTTTAATCTTAAGTGTTATACCGCACCGAGTGAGTCATCAAGAAGGACTAGTATGAAAATGTAATTAATTGTGTTTGATGAAAAGGTATGTAAGTGAAGTTGCCATTTTAGTTAACGTAGTTAACCAAAATCAATATCTCCTAATCCAAACTATGATTGCCATTTTTTAAAAATTCTTTAAGAAATGCATTGACTTTAAAGGTAATTATTATGAAAAAAAATTTACAAGTACTGACTGCTGTCATAGCGCTATCATTCGGATTAGGTATTGGAACAGCCAGTGCTGCGCTGACACCACCGGTATTTTCGCCTTCATGGAATGCGATTTTCGGTAACGATGATGTAGTAACCTCAACTTTCAGCGACGTTCATCCAGTGACGTTACCGTTCGATGCGTTGAGCGGTGGAGCCAGTGTAACCAGCGGTTTTAATCTGTTAGGTTTTAATGTCTTTATCGATAGCTTTGCATTGGTTGATGCTTCTACGGCTACACTGGTAGCTTCGGGCATAGCCGGTTCTACTTCGGTTTTTTCTTTCGGCCCGCTGAGTGCTGCTGATAACTATCAACTGCTGGTCGAGGGTCATATTATCGGGCCGAATAACAGCGGTTCTTATTCTGGGAATTTCCAGATTTCGCCAGTTCCTGAACCCGAAACCTACGCCATGTTGTTTGTCGGTCTAGGATTAGTCGGTTTTTCGTTATTTCGCAGAGAAACTAAGTTTTCGCCGGTTTATGCTGCATAAATAAAGGATTTTTCTAGCATTAGAAAATAATTCTAGATCGGGTATCGCATCGAAACCCTGCTCCTTGAGCGGGGTTTTGTATTTGTAATAACTGATACGGGTCACTGATTGATTCGCTTTGTCACCTCCAATTCTTCGCCGTGGTACTTATGTGCGCTAGCGAACTGTGTTTTGTTTAGAAAGAGCATCTAATGGCTTCCGATGATCTTAGAGCCGGTTGATTTCCAAGCTAGGTTCATCTGGATCCAGTTATCAATCAATAGTCAATTGTTACAAGGGTGATAAATATTCATTGCAACAATTGTGTTCAAAATTTAATTCAATGGATAAAGGATGATGAAGAACTCTTATTACACAAAATCGCATCAAATGATGCTCACAGCCGGTGTGGCAGTAATCTCCGCCATCTTTATCGCAGGTTGCGCAAGCATTCCGGCACCGACTGAACAAATGGCGGTTTCAAAAGCCGCGGTGAATAATGCCCTGAGTGCTGGCAGCAATGAATTTGCACCGGTACAGCTCAAGTCTGCGATGGAAAAAATGGATGCGGCCGAGCGCGCGATGACGGAGAGAAATTATGAACTGGCACGGCAACTAGCCGAGCAAGCTCAGATTGATGCCAAGCTGGCTGGAACGATGGCGCGTTCATCCAAGGCTCAGAAAGCAGCCGATGCTTTGCAGGAAGATAGCCGCGTGCTGCGCAAAGAAATAGATCGTCAAACCCAATAATCCTGAAAGGAATTTATCATGAAAAGAAACTGGTATTTCTCTATGATTCTGATAGCTGCCGCTGCTGCTTCCGGTTGCAGCTCGGTACCGCAGAATGCATCGCTGACTGAAGCGCATCGCAATTACAACAATGCACAAACCAATCCCCAAATCACCAATATGGCAGCACTTGAATTGAAAGAAGCCAGCAGCTTTCTGGAAAAAGCGGACACTGCTTTAAACAACAGGGAAAACGATACCGCAGTCAATCATCTGGCCTATATGGCCAATCAACAAGTCGCTATCGCACAGGAAACCGCCAGGGGAAAAGTGGCTGAATTAGCTGTTACTAACGCCGGCGGAAAGCGTGACAAAATCCTCCTGGACGCGAGAACAGCCGAGGCGGACGAATCCAAACGGCAGGTGGCATTCGATCAGGCGCTTATTGCCGAACAGGAAATGCAGCTCAAAGAACTCAATGCCATAAAAACGGAGCGCGGTCTGGTCATCACATTAGGCGATGTATTGTTTCGTACCAATCAGTCTCAACTGGAACCGGGCGGAATGCGCACCGTGCAGAAGCTGGCTAATTTTCTCAGGCAATATTCCCAGCGCAAAGTGTTGATCGAAGGCCATACCGACAGCATTGGCAGTGACAGCTACAATCAGGAGCTCTCCGAACGGCGCGCTAATGCTGTGCGAGTGGCTTTGATCGATAGCGGGATCAGCGGCGACCGTATCGTTTCTCGTGGTTATGGTAAGGCTTATCCGGTTGCCAGCAACGATTCCGCAGGTAGCCGCCAATTGAACCGGCGCGTGGAAATCGTTCTTTCCGATGACAATGGCAATATCACCTCGCGCTGAAAGCAATATCCACAGGAATGTGAAAGGATATTGCGTAGGCTTCATTGCCGGTTCTAAGCAAATTAGCTGTAGCAATTAAGAATTCGGTTTGATCAGTTTAACTGCCGGTTCTCAATTAACTTCTACCCAACGGAGAGGAAGTTAATTGAGAACCGGCACATCAATGCTTCCGCTGATTCCGGCGGGGTGCCTTGTTTCCGTTGTATTTGGCGTTTGATGTAGCGTAAGTTCGCTAGCGAACCGACCGCATGTGGTTTGGCTTGTATTATTTACAACGAGGTGTGGTAATTTTCTTGTACCTTCAATCATCGGATTCCGATGGTCACCGGTAGGATTGGAAAATCCTATATCCATAGTGTTTTTGACAGGAGTTTATATGAATGACGCAGATCGCAATACGCATGGTACTGATAATAAAGCATCTGAAACTCGTTTGACAGGTTCGGAAAGACTCGTTGGCAATGTTGTTTGCAACGAGGGTGGTGAAAAACTGGGTAACATTAAAGAAATCATGCTGGATACAGCCTCCGGTAATGTGTGTTATGCGGTGCTGTCTTTTGGTGGTATCTTGGGAATAGGCAGCAAGCTGTTTGCGGTGCCTTGGTACCGATTGAAGTTTGATTCAGGCAAAAAACACTTTGTGCTGAATGTGGATAAGGATCGCCTCAGAAATGCACCGGGGTTTGATAAGAACCACTGGCCGGATATGGCAGACAAATCCTGGGATAATCAAATGCACTCTTACTATGCGGCAACGAAGTAATCCTATCAGGAACATGATTATTCATGCCTGGAAACGGTCAGTACTTTAACTAAGTTGTTGATATTTAATGAATTTGTGTCGGATAAGGCGTCTGGCGATTATGTAATTCAAGACTATGATTAATAAAATTAATTCTATTAATATATCGAACAAGTCTTTCCTTTCGTCTTTCCCATTTAATTCTTCACATATTACACCTTATTCCTTTGGTACAGCCGGTGCTTATTTTACAAGCTCTAGGGTTGGTCCTGCTCCTACGGTACAAAATTCTTGGCCATTTATCGCAACAGGAAAACTGTTTTTTAGCGACTCAGTAGGAAATCAATACACGTGTACAGCGTCTGTAGTTAAGCCCCGCCTTATTCTCACGGCTGGTCATTGTGTTTATGATGCAGTCAACAAGAAATGGTTTACGAATTTTAAATTCATTCCCGCATTTCATAATGGGAGCGCTCCCTACGAACAATGGTATTGGGCTTATGCCATAACGACTAATAATTGGGTGAATGGTGGAGGTAAGGTCCCCAATTCAGGAGATTTCGCGTTAATTGAGATGCAAGATAATTTTCTTGGCCAAAAACTCGGCAATATTACAGGTTATTATGGATATCTATTAAATGCTCTGAGTCCCAATCATGTAACAATTTTCGGTTATCCAGCGGCATTCGATCGCGCCAGTTGGTTGCACCGTGTGGATTCTTAGTCTTATAAGGCCAACTTCAATCAACACGGTCGAATTCGGTGCGGATATGACCGGAGGAAGCTCGGGCGGTCCATTCTTGGAAAATTTCGGGGATATTGCGAGTGGTCAATCTGTGTCTGGTTTTATGAACGCGCTAGTAGGCGTGGTTTCTTATGGACCAAGTGATACGGCTGTACGCTCTTTGGGTTCCAGCATCTTAGATGGCTAGTTTACCAATAACATAAAAACAGGCATTCTTGATGTAGCTTGTGCACGTAGAGCTGGCAACTGTTAATGAATAAACACCATCGGTATTACCGGTGGTGTTCCAATCCGTTTCCAGAGTTGAGGCAGAAATCATTGGAGGTAATTAACTGTAATGATTTAAGATCTTTACCCAACCTCAGCACACAGAACTCCTGATACTACCGCAATTATCCATCTTCTAAAACTCGGCGGCTTGGGGCCGGGCCTCCTATAATTTGCAGTGATCACTAATATAGTCTCCCCACCTCGCCATTAATTTACGTCGCTTTTCGAATAAATCACTCCTCCGGTAAGCAGCTTCTGTTTGGTTCTCGATCACATGAGCTAATGCTGCTTCGCAAACTTCCCGTGGAAAATTGGTTTTGTCGCCACACCAATCACGAAATGAGCTTCGTAAACCATGTACGGTAGCTCCAGGGTAAGAAACGCTTTTGAGCATTTTACTAGGGTCTGTTAACACAATCTGATTGCTTCGACGATGAGAGCGAAGTGGATAAAGGAGATGAAGACGACATCGAGCTTATCGAACCTGGAGAAGATGCGGCGAAATCCCTTGAGCCTTCTGAACAATCGTTCGATCTCGTTGCGTTTTTTGTACATGGCACGGTTGTATTCCCAGGGTGACAAGCGATTTGCTTTGGGCGGAACAACCGGGATGTAACCCAAATCTAGTGCCAGTTGCCGGGTTTGGTCGCCCTCATAAGCACGATCCATCAGCAGGTAGGTGGGCGTATTGACGGGACCGAGGGAAAGCAAAAGCTGCCTGCCCTCTGGCGCATCGTGGGCGTGACCGGGCGAGAGGGCAAAGCTTATGGTTGTTCTGGAATCTGCGGCAACCAGATGAATTTTGGTGGTCCATCCACCTCGAGATTTTCCGATGGATTGGGGGCCGTTTTTTTTAACGCACCCGTACCGTCGGGATGGACTTTGATGCTGGTGCTGTCCAGCGAAACAGTTTCAATACGGATACGGATGATTTGCTGATGCTGAAGTTGCCCAAATACATGGCTCAGTACACCACTCTTTGCCCAGCGATTCATGCGGGTATAGATGGTATGCCAGTTGCCGAATCGCTTGGGCAGTCCTCGCCACTTGCAGCCATGCTCGGCAACGTAAAGAATGGCACTGAGAACTTGCAGATTGGAATGGCTGACGTTGCCACGCTGACGCGGCAGGCAGTGCTCGATCTGTTGATATTGAGTTTCGGTGATTTCCATCACCAAATTATATCAAATAGCGTTAACAGGCCCTAATTGCTACATCGCTGAGTTTTCGACCAAACACATGATCATCATTCGCTGATTTGTATTTTTCTAACAAAGTCACTATTTCCAGGCACTCACGGCCTAGCGGCACACGGTGTATTCGACCCGATTTCATTCGGTTGGCTGGGATTGTCCATGTTTTTGCGGTCTTATCGATTTCATTCCAAGTGATGCCACGCGCCTCTGAACTTCTGCAAGCGGTCAGAGCTATCCATCGAACGCAATAAGCGCTCCTACTATTTTCTTCTTTTGCACGCAATGCTTTCATGACATCAATCAATTTGTCATAGGGAATCGCATTAAAATGAACGACAGGAGTTACTTTCTTCGGTGCTGGAAAAATGTGGTCTAAACAACCTTTCCATCGAGCGGGGTTACTCTTATCTATATTTTCATGAAGAAAAGCGTAATCCAGTACAACTTCTATCCGCTGTCTTACCCTTGAGGCAGTTTCCGTCTTGTCTTTCCAAATTGGATTAAGCGCAGCTTTAATATCATCTACGCCAATATCCGTGATGGATTTATTGCCAATGAATGGAAACGCATATTGCATTAGCGTGTTTTTCCATTGGCTCTCGTGCTTGCTGTTCCGCCATCCGGTCTTTTTATGTTCTATGCATTCGAGTGCATAGTCAGCGAAAGTCTTACTTGGCTTTTCTACACGCAATACTTCTTTAGGGGATTGGCCATTTGCAATTGCACGCCGCATATGACCGGCGATTTCACGAGCTTCGGCCAGTGTTCTATCCGTTGTTGAGCCTAATCCAAGTTCAATGGCCCGGCCATTTTGCTTATATCGGAATACCCAGCTGCGAGAACCGGAATCTCGTACTCGTAAAAGCAGGTTATCACCGTCCGAGTGTGTGCCAGGTGGGAGTGAATTGATTTGTACTGATTTTAGTCTTTTAACTTCCTTTGCCATCCGTCTTTCCCAAAAAGTTGGATGGCATTATATTCCACGAGATTCCTCTGGACAAACTTCAGAGTGAATCTATTGACTTATTAGCTTATTTATACTGCTTTGGATTTCTTTGGATCAATGGTTGGCGGAGAGGATGGGATTCGAACCCATGTGCCAAGTTACCTTGACCATCTGATTTCGAGTCAGCGCCGTTATGACCGCTTCGGTACCTCTCCTTGGGGTGGCAATGATACACCGGTTTGAGCTGGTTGAGATCAAACCGGTATTTGAAATGGGGTAAATTTACATATTCGCGTTATGCTGTTGTTGCCAATGCGCCACGCATTTTTTGCAGTGCTTTGGCTTCAATTTGACGGACGCGTTCTGCGGATACGCCTAATTCCGCAGCAAGATCATGCAGTGTCGCGGTATCTTTTTCCCTTAACCAGCGGGCTTCAATGATATGGCGGCTGCGATCGTCCAGACACGCGAGCGATTGTTGCAGGCCTTTTTCGCGTAAATTCGTGATTTGCTCATTTTCCAGAATCTGTGATGGTTCTTCGCCATCGGTTAGATAACTGATCGGACTGAATGCATCGTCTTCTTCATCCGAAATCGGTTCCAGTGAAATATCCGAGCCGTTGAAGCGCTTTTCCATTTCCACCACTTCCTCGGATTTAACCCCCAATTGCGCGGCCATTGCATCGACTTCTTGCGGGTTCATTGTATCCAGTCCTTGCTTCATGCTGCGCAAGTTGAAAAACAGTTTACGTTGCTGTTTGGTGGTGGCTATTTTAACCAAGCGCCAGTTGCGCATGATGAATTCGTGAATTTCCGCTTTTATCCAGTGAACGGCAAACGATACCAAGCGCACGCCGCGTTCAGGGTCGAAGCGTTTAACGGCCTTCATCAGTCCGATATTACCTTCCTGAATCAAGTCGGCTTGTGGAAGGCCATAGCCTTTGTAACCGCGCGCGATGGCAACTACAAAACGCAAGTGCGACAGAATCAGTTGTTGCGCAGCTTCGAGATCGCCCTGATTCCACAAGCGCCGGGCCAGACTGGTTTCTTCCTCTTGCGAGAGAATAGGGAAAGAATTAACAGACTGAATATAACTTTCTATACTTCCGCCCATTGAAGGCAGTGTTAGAGCATTCGTCATTGTAATAATCTCCTGATGATGGATTGTGCTTACTCTTCAGTTTTTAATTAAACACATTCTAGCACTCCCGCAATGAGAGTGCCAAATTTTTGAAAAGTTCGTGCGTTACGCCCGGTTTATTTGGGTTCGATTTGCCAGAGATGTCTTGCAACGGAGATGCGGGCGCCTAACCACCCTAACCAAGCGGAAAACAATAGCAAGCTGATACTGTCAGTTGAGGAAAGGTGTTGTAGCTGCAAATCAATGCGATAAAGTTGCGCAAGGGTGACGAGCTCTTCATTGAGCGTGTGGATGGCCAATGCCATGATAAGCCATGCGGTAGCGCCTCCCGCCAACCCCTGAATCGCGCCGAAATAGAGAAAAGGTCGCTGGATGAAACTATCGGTTGCACCGATGAGTTTGGATATTTCAATTTCATCGCGCTTGGTCAGAATTTGCAGACGGATGGTGTTGAACATGATCGCGATAATCGCAATGCTCAATAGCGTTGCCAGCATCAGCACGGCAAAACGGGCGAGATCGAGTAAGGCATTCAGGCGTTCGACCCACGCGGAATCAAATTGCACGTGTTCGATTTCCGGCCAGCTTTGTATGACTGTGCGCAATTGCTCCAATGCCTCGGTACTGCTTTCCTGGGTGTGAATTACAAAAGCATCCGGAAGCGGATTGCGCATCAGGGTGGGGGTGATATCCGTGAGTCCGGTACTTTGTTGTAACTGCTGGAGCGCAACGTCTTTGGGGATAAACTGGACAGTCTGGATTTGCGGATTTTCTTCCAAGCGTTGATTTACTTTCTCAATGCTATCCTGTGTCATATCAAGCTTAAGAAACAAACTCATTTGCGGGGAATCCGCAGTTTGCCCAGAGATGGCTTGCAGGTTTTGCATGAGCACGTAAATGCCGGCCGGGAGACTGAGGGCAATGCCCATCACAATAATGCTGAGCAAGCTGGTAACCGGTGTTGAAATCAGCCGTTTGAGCGTCAGAAAGAACACAAACCCGTGTTGCGTCAGCCATGCGCGTATCATGCCGCCAGTTTCCCTTGTTTGAGTGACAAAATGCGATGTTGCGTATCTTCCAGCAGTGAAGCATCGTGCGTTGCAATCAGCACAGTGACGCCCACTTGGTTAAATGAAGTGAACATGGTCATGATATCCCGGGCGTATTCAACATCCAGATTGCCAGTGGGTTCATCGGCAATCAGAATGGCCGGACGATGGACCACTGCGCGTGCGATGCATAAGCGCTGTCTTTCCCCGCCGGATAACGCGATGGGCATGGCTTTTTCTTTTTTGAGCAAGCCCACTTTATCCAAAGCGGCGCGAACCCGGGCAGCTACGGTATTGTTATCAAAATTGCTGATTTGCAGCGGCAGCAGGACATTGTCAAAAACGCTGCGATCAAACAGCAGCTTGTGATCCTGGAAAATGAAACCGATTTTGCGGCGCATGTAGGGGATGGCGGCCGGTTTAAGCTGGGCGATATTCTGCCCGCTGATCGTGATGGTGCCGGATGTTGGCCGTTCGATGGCGGCGATAAGTTTTAATAACGTGCTCTTTCCCGCGCCCGAGTGACCGGTCAGGAATACCATTTCACCGGGCTCAACCGTAAGGTCAACGTTATTCAGCGCCACATACCCGTCGGGATAACGTTTCGAGACATTTTTGAAAGTGATCATCGGCCTATGCCTTATGCTATCCGTAGCGTTTAATCAAACAGTGCATCAACAAACTGCCGGGCGTCAAACGGCCTTAAATCGTCCACGCCTTCGCCGACGCCGATAAAACGCAATGCTGGTGGATTTTCTGGGTACTGCCCGGCAATTGCCGCGACCACGCCGCCTTTGGCGGTGCCGTCCAATTTGGTCAGAATCAGACCGGTGACATTGAGCGCCTCGTCAAACGCCTTGACTTGCGTGATGGCATTTTGTCCGGTATTGGCATCGAGTACCAGCAATACTTCGTGCGGCGCATCCGGCATCGCTTTGGCGACGACGCGTTTGACTTTTTTGATCTCCTCCATCAAATGCAGCTGCGTGGTTAACCGTCCGGCGGTATCCGCCAGCACGATATCGATGCCGCGCGCTTTGGCGGAATTGACCGCGTCGAAAATCACCGCCGCCGGATCGCCTTTTTTATCCGGATCGCTGTCCGGCGCAATCACGGTGACATTGTTGCGTTCCCCCCAAGCAATCAATTGCTCGCGCGCAGCTGCGCGGAAAGTATCGCCGGCAGCCAGCAATACCGATTTTCCCTGAATTTGGAAATATTTGGCCAGTTTGCCAATTGATGTGGTCTTGCCTACGCCGTTGACGCCGGTGATCATGATGACGAAAGGTTTATGTGTGGTAGTATCCAGCGGTTGTGCCAGTGGTTCCAGCATGGCAATGAGCGATTCTTTCAGTGCTTCTTTGAGTTGTGCCGAGTCTGTCAGGGCATCGCGCTTGACTTGTTTGCGCAGATTTTCCAATAACTGCTGCGTTGCGCTGACGCCAATATCGGAGGTTAATAAAATAGTTTCCAGTTCCTCGTAAAGCGCCTCATCAATTTTGCCGCCACCGAATAAACCCGATAGCTGTTTGCCCAGATTCTGCCGGGTGCGCGCTAACCCTTGCTTAAGTTTGGCGGCGAAGCTTATCGATTCTTCCGGCTTGGACTCGGCTTCAGCTTCAGTTTGAACATCGGTATCGGGTGAGACCGGTGTTTCAGCGGAGTCTGCGGGATTTTTTTTGGATTTAAAAAAACTAAACATTCTGGTAGGCTCTTCTACTGATAGACATTGGAAATTCTCAAAGCCTAATTTTATTCTGTTTACTCACATTTTGGTTGGTAAAAATGAAACCTGATTATTGTTTTACTGTACATCGCTTTTTTTCTTTTTCCGGGTTATGCATCGCGATCCTGCTGATTTCATCCACAGCAGCTGCCAATCCGCATGAATTTTTACTCGATAATGGCCTGAGATTGATTGTTAAACAGGATCATCGCTCACCGGTGGTGGTCACGCAAGTCTGGTACAAAGCGGGTAGTATCGATGAAGTAAACGGCGTCACCGGTGTAGCGCATGTGCTGGAACATATGATGTTCAAAGGAACAGAGAAAGTGCCGAATGGCGATTTTTCAAAGAAGATCGCCGCTGCGGGCGGCCGGGAGAATGCCTTTACCAGTTACGATTACACTGCCTATTACCAGCAATTGCATAAGAATCACTTGCCTATGGCGATGGAGCTGGAAGCGGACCGGATGCGCAATTTGATTCTGACCGAGGAAGAGTTTTCCAAAGAAATTAAAGTGGTGATGGAGGAGCGCCGGTTGCGTACGGAAGACCAGGCCCGTTCATTGCTGTATGAAAAAATGATGTCGGTTGCTTATCAAGCGCATCCATACAAAAACCCGATTATCGGCTGGATGAACGATCTGGAAAATATGCGTGTGGAAGATGCGCGCGAATGGTACGACCGTTGGTATGCGCCTAATAATGCGATATTGATTGTGGTCGGTGATGTCGATGCCAATGAAGTATTCCGGCTGGTGCAAAAAAACTATGGCACTATCCCTAAGCATCCCTTATTGCCGCTCAATGCCCGCAAGCCGCAAACCGAGCCGCCGCAAACAGGCACCAAGCGCATCATCGTCAAGGCGCCGGCGGAACTGCCTTATCTGATGATGGGGTATCACGCGCCGACGATTAAAAATGTTATGGAAGACTGGGAGCCGTATGCGCTGGAAATACTGGAAGGTGTCCTGGATGGCCATGCATCGGCCAGGCTGAATAAAAATTTGGTGCGTGAAAGCCAGATTGCCAATTCGGCTAATGCGGGCTATAGCGCGATGGCGCGCGGTCCAAGCATTTTCTTTCTGAGCGCGGTGCCGCGTGCCGGTAAAACAGTTGCCGAGCTGGAACAGGCTTTGCGCAAAGAAATCGAGAAAATCACCAAAGATGGCGTCACTGAAGATGAATTGGCGCGCGTGAAGGCGCAAGTTGTCGCCGGTCATGTGTATCAACGCGATTCTATCTTTTCCCAAGCCATGCAACTGGGGCGGTTGGAAAGCACCGGATTGTCCTACCGCGATATCGATGTCATTCTGGAAAAGCTGAAAGCGGTTACGGCTGCGCAAGTCCGCGACGTGGCGAAAAAGTATTTTAATGACGATAGCCTAACCGTGGCAGTCTTGGATCCGCAACCGCTGGAAAGAAGAGCGCCCGCGAAAGTGCCTAGCGGTTTAAGACATTAAGTCAGTTGAATCGATTGAAATGCTGACAGCCGCATTGAATTGCTGAAAATTTGAGCGGCTGTCAGGGCGAAGAACTGAGGAATATTGGTAAGCTTCTAAGCGTTGTTTGTTTCCGGCTCAATGACTATGAGCGCTGTCTTTGGATTGCTCCGTATTCCCCTGTTTATGCATGTGATCCATCATGCGGTGCATTTCCGATTGATCGATAAAGCCGTCTTTGTTGGCATCTTTTTTGTCAAACATGGCTTCATGGTGTTTCATAAACTCTTCCTTGCTGATTTTGCTGTCTTTATTCGAATCCACTGGCCCCATGTGTTCACACTGATGGCCGTGCGCATCACCGGACTTTGCATCGCCATGACTATGGCCTGCGGCTTGCCCGCTTTGATGCTGGTGGCTGCTGCCTTGCGTGGCATCAGCGGCGAATACCGTGGTTGCAGTGCCTGCGAGTAAAAAAACAGTTGCAGCGGCGATAGAAACCAAATTTCTTTTGTGGCGCATCTTGTTTCTCCTAAATGAGATAGTCAATGAATGAAAGAGCAAAATTTTCTTTCGGTTTTTTAGAAACGGTTCCCCCAGTAAAGTTCGGAAAACCATTTCAATATTATGTTATGTGATGCCGCGGAGAGCGTGAGGTCAGGCGACGATAAAATGCTCGCGGTAATACTTCAATTCGTTGATGGAATCGTAAATATCCGATAGCGCTTCGTGCTTGCTGTCTTTGGAGAAGCCTGACGCAATTTGCGGTTTCCAGCGTTTGGCGAGTTCTTTGAGCGTGCTGACATCCAGATTACGGTAGTGAAAATAAGCTTCCAATTGCGGCATTGAACGTACCATGAAGCGCCGGTCCTGGCAGATCGAATTGCCGCACATTGGTGATGCGCCGGAGGGTACATGCAGTTTCAGGAATTCGATCAGTTGCGCTTCCACTTCCGCTTCGTTGAGGCGCGATGCTTTCACCTTGCCGATCAGGCCGGATTTGGAATGTGTCGATTGATTCCATTTATCCATGCCGTTCAGCACTTCATCCGGCTGGTGTACGACCAGAACCGGGCCTTCGGCGACAGTATTCAGTTGTGAATCGGTAATCACCAGAGCGACTTCAATGATACGATCGGTATCCGGATTGAGCCCGGTCATTTCCATATCGACCCAGATGAGGTTATTGTTATCTTGTGCCATAATTGTTTCGATTTTTTTGAATGCAATGCGTTTAATTGTGTCATATCGCCATCAGTCCGTCACTTTTAAACAGATTGGGAATGCCCGGCTTATTTGGCAGTGATCATTGAATATTGAATGAATTCAAACTTTAGCGCTTAAAACAAACTACTATGCAAACATTTACTTTAGTTTTTCTTTTCGCATTATTACTGACAACGCTGACTCAAATCTGGCTGGCAGCAAGACATACCGGTCATGTACGCACGCATAGGGACAAGGTGCCGGAAGAGTTTGCCAGTCAGATCAGTTTAAGCGATCACCAAAAGGCTGCGGATTACACCTGCGCCAAAACGCGCGCGGGCTATCCGGGCATATTGCTGCAAGTTGCGCTGCTGCTAGCATTTACCCTGGGTGGCGGCTTGAATGCCTTGAGTGAATTCTGGGCGGGCTGGTTAAGCGATCCCGTGGCGCACGGCATGGCATTGATTATCACCACATTCTTCATCATGAGCGCCGCTGACATTCCGTTGAGTTACTACCGCACTTTTGTGATCGAAGAGCAATACGGTTTCAATAAAATGACGCCAGGAATGTTCTTTACCGATCTTATTAAACAATCCGTATTGGGTTTATTGCTGGGCGCGCCTTTGTTATTTTGCGTATTGTGGTTGATGGAGAAAATGGGCGAAAGCTGGTGGTTGTACGCCTGGTTTGCCTGGATCGCTTTTAATTTGTTCGTGCTGGCGATTTTTCCGACATGGATCGCGCCGCTGTTTAATAAATTCACACCGCTGGAAGACGCCACACTGAAAACGCGCATCGAACAATTGATGAGCAAATGCGGTTTCAAAGCCAGCGGCTTATTTGTCATGGACGGCTCGCGCCGCAGCAATCACGGCAACGCGTATTTCACCGGCTTCGGTAAAACCAAGCGCATTGTCTTTTTCGATACTTTGCTGGCGCGTCTGAATCCAAGTGAGATTGAAGCGGTTTTAGCGCATGAATTGGGGCATTTCAAACACCGTCACGTGATCAAACGTATCGTAATTTCTTTCGCGATGAGTCTGGCGTTTCTCTGGATACTGGGTTTTCTGATGGGGCAAAGCTGGTTTTATGAGGGACTGGGTGTGACGGTTGCAGCCGTGCCGTCAACTGCGATGGCGTTGTTGCTGTTTTTCCTGGTGATGCCAGTGTTTACTTTCCTGTTGCATCCAATATCGAGTATTTACTCACGTAAACATGAGTTTGAAGCGGATGCCTATGCCGCGCAAAATGCTTCGGCGGATGATCTGATTCACGCACTGGTCAAACTGTATCAGGATAATGCCGCAACACTCACGCCGGATCCGCTGCATTCCGCATTTTATGATTCACACCCGCCCGCGGCCATTCGCGTGGCGCACTTACAAAGTCAGGGACAAGCATGAATAATAGCGTATGCGACTTAACTTCCAAGCAATGCAAACCGTGCGAGGGCGGTGTACCGCCGCTGCCGGGCGCAGAAGTTTCCGCCTTTTTGCAGCAGGTTCAAGGGTGGCAATTGCAAGACAAACAGATCAGCAAAACCTACGCGTTCAAAAATTACTATCAAACCATGGCGTTTGTGAATGCAGTAGCATGGATTTCACATCGCGAAGATCATCATCCCGATATGCTGGTGGGCTACAATCAATGCGTGGTCACGTATACCACGCATGCGATCGGCGGCTTATCCGAGAATGATTTTATCTGCGCGGCGAAAGTCGATAAGTTGTTCTCAATTTGAGCGCCCGCTCTGGAAAAAACAAGCCACAAACGAAGTGTTTAACCGGACAAGTGGTTGCCGCATTCGGCAGACACTATTCGGTTGAAACGACAACGGGAGAAACCATCTCTTGTGTCATGCGCGGTAAAAAAGGCGGAATTGCTTGCGGCGACCGGGTGGAATATCAGCCGACAACTGTTGGTCAAGGCGTGATTGAAACGGTAAAACAACGCACTTCATTGCTTTACCGCAGCGACGCATTTAAGGAAAAAATTATCGCCGCCAACGTCACGCAAATCATCATTGTAGTCGCGGCTACTCCCAGTTTCAGCGAGGAGCTGATCAACCGCTGTCTGGTTGCGGCAGAAAGCGAGAATATCAAGGTATTGATCGTACTGAATAAAGCTGACCTGATCGAACCGACCCAAACGGCGATGGAAACGCTCTCGTTGTATCAAAATCTTGGCTATGCCGTATTGCAATTAAGCGCAACACAGGATATTTCCGCGCTTCGGCCTTATTTGTCAGGTCACCTCAGTGTTTTGGCCGGGCAATCCGGCATGGGCAAATCCACATTGCTCAATGCATTGATACCCGAAGCCAAGCGCGCTACCGCGGAAATCTCATTGGCGCTCGATTCCGGCACCCACACCACCACACATTCGCAGCTTTATCGTCTCGATGACGATAGCGCCATCATCGATTCACCCGGTTTCCAGGAATTCGGCCTGAATCATATCAAAGAAGAAAATCTGGCATGGGGCTTCATGGAGTTTCATCCGTATATCGGACGATGCAAATTCAATAATTGCCACCATACCCAGGAACCTGATTGTGCTGTGATGCTGGCAGTACAACAAGGGAAAATTCACCCTAAGCGTTTAGCTTTTTATCAGAAACTATTGCGGCACGATGAGTTTAGTGCAAATATTTAACGATGTGAGATAAATCTGAGCAAATAGTCAGAGAAACTTCTTTCAACCCAATAATAGTTCTTTTGTAGTTATTTTGATGCGTACAACTGAAATGGCTCGATGAAGGTAAAATCTGAAACAAAAAAAGAAACCAGTTATCGTCATACATGGTGGGGAAAAGCTGTTGTTACGTCTCTAACGGCTTGGATGTTTGCATCAACTGTTGCCGTAATTTTAGTTATATTGCATACAATTGATTTCAGACCAATAAAACACCTGGAGCAGTTTGGAATTGATAGAAGCATGCGGCTATATTCAGATACAGCATCTGTATCGATGCCTTATAAATATGCATTTATTGATGTTGATAAAGAAGCTTGTAAGCAATTTCTGGATGACAATACCGATTGGGATCCAGAATGCCGGACCAGCAAACCCGTTCCTGCCAGTTTAATTATTGATTTTGTCCGAGCTGCAAAAGAATCCCAAGCGGCGTTAGTAATTATTGATGTGAGTCCACCGGAGAAGAATGAGCCGCTTGATCGCGAAGTGCTTGCGCGAAAACTCGCAGTCAGTTCGGAACATTCTGATACCTGGATCATTTCCCCTGTTTATGCTAGACCAAGTGATTCACTCAATGGACTCACCATTGATGGCGACACGCGATTTGATATTGTTCCCAGTCATACTCGAGGACGTTTGCGGCTTGCATCAGCCGCAACTTTTGCTGATCATGGGGTTATTCGTGCTTATCCAACGGCTTCATGTTATGTCACTGCGGATGGGCAACGCTGGATACCGACAATCCCCTACTTAGCAGCGTTGCTAATAAAAAATCCCTTAATGGAACAGTACTATTATGATTCTATAGAGACGTCAAGGGCTGTCGCAACTAATGTCCTACAGAGCTGCAGTAAACTAAAAATCTCATCTGATTCTTTAGTAAATGAAATTCGCTTTGATTTACCATTGTTCGATCCACTCGATACAGATCAAATTCCGGCCATTATCCATTTTTTTTACTCATTACCGAGCTTGGGAGCGCTTGCTGATGTGCATGAGCGAGAGTCCGTGAGTTGGAATCACATCTACAACTACCAATACTATGAAGCGAGTAAATTGATAAGCTATGATTGCTTGCATCAACATATCGATGGTTCTTCAGCAAGCCCTGGATGCTTTATAACAAATGAAGAATATTACAAGGGAAAGATTATAGTGCTTGGTTCCAGTCGAGCACAGGCGATGGACCAGATGCAAACACCAATCGGCTCAATGTCCGGTAGTGAACTCATTTTGAATGCTACCCGTGCTTTCCTGGAATTTAAACCTTTGGGACAATCTCCGCCATTAACGATGCTCATGGATAAGCTCAAAGGTATAGGCATAGCGATGGGACCGATGTTTATTGCCTGGTGCCTAATATTCTTAAGTGGTCCGATTACACGGCAAGTTCGTTGGAATCTATTGATTAGGTGTAGAAGATCGGAGCTAAAAATACTTAGACAATGTCATTGGCAAGTATTTTATTGGCTCCGCTCTCTATTTGTGGTTTTTATTTTTATATCGGGAATTTATGTTGCTTATATACTTGAAGTGGTATATTTACTGAATCAACTGAAACAAGGCATCGCGACTGATTTGTTACTTCCAGCATTTGCTTTGGGACTGCAAGGATTCGCCGTTGCAGCCAAACTAGCCTCAGCGGCTTTTTATACTATGGCTGAGGCCTTCTTAGGATTTCTATTGAATCGAACGAAGAGTTTTTTTCATTAGAAATCCTGATGCTTATCTAATCACTGGATAATAGGAAGGAAGGTAAATGAATTTCTATCATTGGTATAGTGGTATTTTCCTGCTGCTATTTTCAACAGGGGTGGCCGGTAGTAGTTGTCAAGTTGTGGGGAAAATTAGCGATATTGTTAATAAGGGCAATAGCGGTAGTGCGTATGTGTTACGTGCGGCTTGCGAACCTCAAGAGCGGGTTATTGCATACGTGTATCAATGGCTCTACGAAGGAGACCGGATCGAGATTACAGGGGATGCAGAAGTATTGGTGTCTCTGGCTAAAGGTGAGAAACGAGTTTTTACACAAAATACCAACGGAATATCGCTTCATGAGCAAACAATCAATGATATTCACAAAAATCAAAATAGCATTTCTGGAAAAGTACAAATAGCGATTGGAATATGGAAAGCACTGGAAAGACAGAGAAGATCCATACCCTATTTTAATAAAGTCCGTGGATCAACTCAGAATTTAGCTATCACAGAAGATCCATTATTACCTTCTGGTTTGCAATATCTTCCCGCTGACTATGATCAAATTGCTTTGCTGTGGAAAGGGGGGCCAGCCACAGTAATTTCTACTTCGGCAGAGAAAGTTACAGAAATCAGAAGTGAGAGCTGGTCCTATTTAGTGTTGCCAATTTCTGCAAGTCAATCAGAAAATCTCATTAGATTGCAAAATAAGGATATTAGCTGGAACATCAAGACAGCATCTAAAATTCCTGTTCCTCAAGGAATAAATGAAAGTGATTTAGTATCCCCATCATCGCAATTGGCTCGGGCACTGTGGATTCTTAAAGAAGGTCCGGGAGAATGGCGGTTGTTCGCGCTTTCAGAGCTTGCAAGATTATCCCAAAAAGGAGTTTTCTCGGCTGAAGAATTATGGAAAGCTGCTCTTTCGGGTGAATTAGTCTTAGCACTTCAAGCAAAATAAATAACGCTTAAGAACAATATCGCTATTAACAAGAAAATAAATGAAAAGCTTACGCCTTCAAATGGCTATCTGCTGGGTGTTTTTTGCATCTACAGCAAGTGGCCAGAATCTCATCAACCCTGCGTCGAGTCTTCGCCCAAGTGAAAATCCACTGTCATTGGAATCAATGCCAGCAACACCTGGCATTGCAGTTCCAGAAAAACTTGAGAGCAAACCATCTGCTCAAGAGCAAAAAAATCAGACGCTAGGAGCTCTAGAATTAGACACCGTCTTGTTTGAAGGCAATACTGTTTTTTCAATTAAAGAACTCAATGCGTTAGCGAAGCCATACTTACATAGGCTTGTCAGTGTTGATGAGCTTGAGGAATTACGCCGCTCCATTACTTACTACTACATCAATAAAGGCTATATTACTTCAGGAGCAACTTTCCCGCCGAGTCCGATCGAAGGAAAAACGCTACGGATAAGAATTGTGGAAGGGAAGGTCGGAGAGATGCGCATAGACGGGGAGGGTTGGTTGCGCCGAGGCTATATTGAGAATCGCTTGATTCCGGATAAAAATTCCCCGTTAAACATGAATGTGCTACAAGACCGGTTTCGCTTGTTACTGGCAGATCCTCTGTTTGAACGCTTGAATGGCCGGTTGTTACCTGGCGCTGATCGTGGTGTCAGTATTTTGGACCTGGCAGTTACGCGCTCACAGCCTTATCAGCTATCCGCGATATCGGATAACTATCGAGCACCCTCAGTCGGCGGTATTGCGCTCGGTGCAAATGCTTGGATACGAAACCTGACAAAGCAGGGCGACCTCGTCGATTTCACTTTTCTGACCAGCGCCCCATCTGGAGGTGACGCCTATCAGTATTCAGGCAATTGGCTGGTACCGATTGGCGATTACGGTACACGAGCCTATTTCTCGGCTAGCAATTCGAATGTCTCAATTATTGAAGAGTCATTAGTCAATATCAATATTAAAAGTAACTCCCTCACAGTTGAAGGCGGGATTAATCAATTGCTGATTGATAATTTTCAAAGGCGGCTCTCGTTTGGTGCAGGAATTAGCATCAAAGACAATGAGACTAGTTTGCTGGGACACTCTTTTTCTTTTATTCCGGGATTGCCCAATGGAAAAAGCCAGATCTCGGCGGTTCGTATCAACCAGGAATATATAGAGCGTTGGGAGAAATTCGCTTGGGCATTGCGTTCCACTTTTAGTATTGGTATTGATGCGCTCGGTTCGACTATTCAGAAAAACCATCTGAATCCTGACAGTGAATATTTTGCATGGCTAGGGCAAAGCCGAGGGGTTTGGAATGTGCCGCAAATTAAAAGCGATTTCGTGTTTAAGGGGGCCGTACAAGTCAGTGATGATCCGCTGCTGCCCTTAGAGCGTATGGCCGTGGGCGGTCGCAACACTGTGCGCGGCTATCGTGAGAATCAATTGGTTCGAGACAATGGCTATGCAGCCAGCACAGAATTACATATCCATTTGGTCGGGGATAGTCAAACAAAATACCGCTTTGATTTAGTGCCATTCTTTGATTTTGGAGCGGCCTGGAACAACCATGATTCGACACCGATCCAGCAAACGATGCGGCATATCTACTCCGCCGGAATTGGATTTCAATTTCGAATGTATCGTTTTAACAGCGAGTTTTTCTGGGCGCATCGGCTAGAAAGCCAATCTCCACAGCAGCACGGGGATTTACAGGACCAAGGCATTCATTTTCAGGCACGGCTTGATGCTTTCTAAAGGAGCCTATAAAAATGCACTACCGTATGACCATTCTCCTGCTTGCTGCACTTCTAATCGCCTGTTTTTCTAACGGTACGCTTGCTAAAACACCCACCGATGATTTATTACAAAAAGCCAACGATTATCTGGGTAAGGAGCAATATTACTTGGCGCTACGAGAGGCTGAGAGTATTTTAGGAAACAGAATAACCCAAGAACAGCAATCTCTCGCCTATGGAATCAGAGGCAATACCTTATTCATCATGCAACGCTACAGCGAGGCAGAAGAATCTTTACTTAAAGCATACGAGCTGACCGAAGAGAAACAACGCAAAGCAGGTTATGCCAACAGTCTGGGTGTGCTTTACTTGAAGATGCAGGATCAAACCAAGCCGCCGCAATTCTTTCGGCTTGCTGCCGAGCTTGTCGAGAACGATCCAATCTTGGCATTAAGGATTAAATTAAATCAGATGCGTGTTCAACCAGAAAACGTCAATCTGCTCGGCTTTACAACAATTCTCTCTGAAATTGCTGCTGTTGATTCTGCTGATGAGCGGATTCGATATTATTTGAATTTGGCGTCAATCGTAAAATCGTATGCGCTACCGTCACATACCGAACTCATACAGCGTGTGTTGGAAAGCGCACACGCTGATAGCACCGTCAGTACGGATAAATCGTTGCGCATCGAAGCACTCGATAGCCTTGCCGAGTTTTATGAGTCGCAAGGCAAAAGTGAACAAGCGCTGGCGTTAAGCGAATTGGCTGCTTCGCTGACAGATCGAATGAATGTGGATGATTTAATGATTCAGATTGAATGGCGCAAGGGCAGAATCTACCAGCAGCAAGAGCGTGACAATGAAGCTTTAATCGCTTTCGGAAAAGCAGTTGATTACGTTCAGGCCATACGCAGGGATATTCCAGTGTCATACGAAGATGGCAAATCGTCTTTCCGTAAAACCTTGGAGCCTATATATTTAGGCTATACCCATCAATTGTTGAGAAAAGCCGGACACCAAAATGGCGAGGCCAAGCAACAAACATTGTTACTAGCGCGTCAAACTATCGAATTAATCAAGCAATCCGAGCTGGAAGATTTTTTGGGCGGGCGCTGTTTGATCGAAGGAATGCAACGCAGTAGGCTGGATGACATGGATATGCAAGCTGCTATCCTGTATCCGATTATTTTAGAAGATCGGCTGGAGTTGCTGGTTGGTATCGGCAAAACGATACGCCAGTTTTCCGTTTCTGTTTCGAGAGAACAACTCCGTGATGCAATTAATAGTCTATCCAGTCAGTTGCGCAAATGGACGATTTCTCCAGGAGATATGGGTGACTCGGATGCTTATCAGCAACCGGCTGAAAATATCTATCGATGGATGATTGCACCCATAGAGCGTGACTTGGAAAAAGAATCCATCAAAACGCTTGTGATCGTACCTGATGGCATGATGAGATTGGTGCCTTTTGCTGCTCTATATGATGGCAGAAAGCATTTGATTGAGAGGTATGCAGTTTCCGTATCACCCGGGATGAGTTTGTTAGGAAACAGGAATAGCCGTCCATTACACACTTACCAAACTTTACTTGCCGGAATTAGTAAACCAGGTCCCGCTGTTGAGAAAATATCGGAATCAACGATCAATAAGTTGCTGCTGGCTGATTCACAATATCGCGACCAACAGATAGTTTCACGCAGCCTATCCAATCATCATCTTCGAAATCCCGCGATCACCAGTGAAACTCATACTCCTGTGAGCGGGTTACAAGATATTCAGAGTAAGCTAAGCTTGCCTGGTGTGGAAACAGAGCTGGTCAGCCTTAAAGAAGCACTGAAAAGCACACTTCTACTGAACGAGCAATTTACCGTAGCCAATTTTTATCAACAAGTTTCCACCCAATCATTCGACATCGTGCATATCGCATCGCACGGCTTTTTCTCATCCGACGCAGATAAAAGTTTTTTAATGGCCTACGACGACATTCTAAAGCTGGATGATCTTAAAAGTTTCTTGAAGAGAGGCAAGGATGCTACAAAAGGGATCCAGTTACTGACATTCAGTGCTTGCGAAACGGCCGAAGGCGACGATCGCGCTCCGCTGGGTTTTACCGGAGCAGCGCTCAAAGCGGATGCAAAAAGCGCGCTTGGTTCGCTATGGCCGATTTCCGATGAGGCGGCTTCACAATTGATGATCAGTTTCTATAAAAACCTGATGCAACATAAGAGTAAGGCGGAAGCGCTCCGCCAAGCGCAATTGGAATTGTTAAAGACTGACCACCTTCGTCATCCTTCTTTTTGGTCACCGTTTATTCTGGTTGGAAATTGGTTATGAAAAATTGCCATTGCTTTTCCCTGATTAACGAATTTGCCATAGGCATCGCAGCACTGCTGCTTGCCAGTAACGCAGCAGCAGTCAATACCCATATCCAAACAGATGGCTCATTATCAGGAATTGCCGAATTTAATATCAACGCACCCGGCTCAAGCCATCCCTACACCCTGTCGGAAATTAACGGTAAATTGTCGGGTCATAATTTGTTCTATAGCTTCTCGGATTTTAGTATTGGAGCAACTGATACCGCCTGGTTTAAGTTAAATACACCCGATCTGGCCAATGTCATCACTCGAGTTACCGGCGGTTCAGAATCGCTGATTGACGGCAAGCTTCAAATGACCAATGCTGGCAGCTCGCCCAGTTTTTTCTTCATCAACCCCGCTGGCATTACTTTCGGCTCAGGCGCATCCGTTGATGTTCCCGGTTCTTTTTATGTGAGTACGGCGAGTAATTTGAATTTTAGTGATGGACATCAATATGCTGCCGGTGAAACGAGTGCCAGCTCTTTATCTTCAGCCACTCCGGAGTCATTCGGGTTTCTAGGAAATGAAACAGGGAATCTGACCTTAAGTAACTCATCGTTAATACCCACTGAGCTTAGTTTCCGGTCAGGTTCGGATATTGCATTTGTAGGCAATCAAGTCCAGATTAATAATACGTCGATTATGAGTGAAGCCATTCTCAATAATGATTTGACTCAGAATGGTCTTGATTTGCAGCTCATTGCAACAGGAAAAGAAGCTGCAACTATCGAACTGAATGCTCCATCAAGTTATGCCACGGCAGGTAATCTAACTATTCAAAATGCATTTCTGGATGCCTCAGGTAACGGATCTGGGCGGCTAGTGATTCGATCGGGTGATTTTGTTGCAACTAATAGCATCTTGAGTGTTGCAAACTTTGGCATTCCGATGTCATCCAGCCAAGGAATTGATATCAATGTAAAAAATTTGTTAATCGATAACTCTATTTTTACAAGCATAGCTTCGGGTGCTGGAACAGGTGGAGAAATTAAAGTTGTAGTAGAAGATGCATTAAGAATACAAGGAATCGGTCGGATCTATTCACAAGCTTTGGGACAAGGAAAGGCCGGTAATGTCACTGTTTCTGCAAAAAAAGCAGAGATTCTTGGAATAGGTCAACCGAAAATTTATACTGGCATTGCTAGCCGCGCTGAAAAAGGCAGCACTGGCGATGCAGGGAATGTAACCGTGACAGTTACAGATGCATTAAGAATGACTGGAGGAGGGCAAATTTTCTCAAACACTTTTTCCCAAGGAAAGTCTGGCGATGTATTTGTATCGGCAAATCAAATCGAGATAAATGGACTTGGCTTGCAAGGCGTTGCTACTGGTATTTCAAGTCAGGCTCGTGAAGGAAGTGCAAACGATGCTGGGAATGTGATTGTGGAGGTAATAGATACGCTGAATTTGATAGCTGGAGGGCAAATTTCCGCTAGTGCTTTTTCTCAGGGAAAAGCAGGCAACATCAATGTTTCGGCAAGTCGATTGGAAATTGATGGCAAGGGCTTATCAAATGTTGTTACAAGTATTGCAAGTCAAGCGCGCAATGGTAGCGCTTATGATACTGGACAAATTAAGGTCTCGGTTGCCGATACGTTAAAATTAGTCGGCGGGGGGTCTATAAATTCGGGAGCTTTCTCTCGAGGAAATGCCGGTGAAGTAAGGGTTACCGCTCGTAATTTGGAAATCGACGGACAAGGCTTCAAGTCCGGTATTTCGAGCCAGGCGGAGTATGGCACTGGCAATGCGGGGGCGGTATATGTAGATGTGACGGAGACATTGAAATTGCAAGGGAGCGGACAAATTTCCTCAAGCACCTTCTCGCAAGGAAAAGCAGGTGAAGTGCATGTTACTGCCCATCGATTGAAAATTGATGGGCAAAATTCATCGAATTTCGCTACTGCGATTGCCAGCACTGCTACCGAAAAAAGCACAGGGGATGCAGGAAAAGTGACTGTAGTAGTGGCCGATACGATAGAGCTGCTGAGAAGTGGGCAAATTGGTTCGGATACTTCTTCAGAAGGAATTGCTGGGGAGGTTGAAGTCTCTGCAAAGCAAATCACGATTGACGGCTCTGGTTATTCAGGAGATGGTCTTACAGGTATTTCAAGTTCGGCGCAACCGGGTAGCTCGGGTGATGCTGGAAAAGTAACTGTCAAGGTAGCGGATACTTTAAGACTAATAGATGGTGGACAAATTAGTTCAAGTGCATTAAGTCAATCTCAGGGAAATGCCGGAGAGACTTTAGTTTCTGCGGGAGAGTTGATCATTGATGGTGGTGGGTTATCAGAAAATGTCACTGGTATTTTTAGTGCCACTGCAAGTAATAGTATGGGTAATGCCGGACGTGTAAGCGTAACAGTAACTGATCTGTTGCATATGTTGAGTGGTGGAGAAATCGGTTCAAGTAGTTACTCTGTAGGCAGAGCGGGGGAGGTAATAGTTGACGTTGGAAAAATGGCAATCGATAATTCCGTAATTTCAAGTGGCGCGCTTTTTTGGCTAAATGGTGGTGTGGGGAATATCAAAATAAATGCCTCCAGTGGAGATATTCAATTAAATCACCGAGCATTTATTACAACAATAAATTTGGCACGTGTTGGTATCCCTAAGGAGTCCGGGAATATTGAAATTAATCTTACTAACGGTTCTTTGTATCTCAACGATTCATCGCAAATCAATACCAAATCGATTATCGGTCATGGCGGAAAAATAGAGATCAGTGCAAAAGAAGCTCTTTCATTATCTAACTCGTCTGTTACAACCTCTGTTGATGGTCCTACAGGTAATGGTGGTGATATCAATCTTGCTTCAAACTTCCTGATTCTCGATACCGGTTTTATTGAAGCAAATACACTGGCAGCGAATGCGAGTGGCGGTGATATCAATATTCAGGTGCCAATCATCATTCCTAGCGGAAATTTATTATTTGTCGGTGGTAATACGCCATTTCAATTTCAACCTTTGTCAGGACTGAATGTTATTCAAGCTGTTGCACCCGATGGAGTCAATGGCACAATCAATGCAATCACACCGCAACTCAATTTGAATGCAATGATGACCAATCTGGCCATAGAATCATTCGATTCCAATGTATTAAATCGCGACATGTGCGAGGTCAGTGACAGTAGTTCTTTGTTGCAATCCGGGCGTGGAGCGCAGCCATTGCGTGCCAGGGATTTGTTGTTGTCGCCGGTGTTTTAGCTCCGCATTACTTCTAATTGTCCGGAAAATACCGGTTTCCCGGACAATTTCCATACGTAGTTCTATCAATATCAATCATTCATTCTGGCTGTTATCGTAAAAATCATATTGGTTTCACAATAAGTTTTGCTTGAATAATCGGTTTGTTCGAAGACTTCTGAGACTAAAGGATTTTTTTAACGAAAAACCAGGGAATGGATGATCATGAAAATTTTATTACTGGCTGTCTTGTTGCTATTAACTGCTTGTGCGACTCAAACGCATAACCCAAAAGAGCGCACGGAGATTACGGAAGCGCAAAAAGAAGCATGGACAGAACAAATAAAAAAATGGCGGCGTGATTCGGATAGGCTTGAATCAGTCTCTTTCAGAGTTTTAACCAAAGGAATCGATTATTGTAAGAAGCTGGATCACATTGCCACTTATCTTGGCGTCCAATTCTGGTCAAATCAGCAACTTCAACCTGAGTGGCGCGAAGTGGCGCAATCAAAACTCAACCTCGGCAGCGAGCCGCAGATATCCTTTGTAGTCCCCTCATCACCGGCAGATTCGGCAGGGCTCAAGTCTGACGACAAAATCGTGGAAGTTAACGGGGTGGTTGCGCAAACAGTTCCGGATACTTTGAAAATGATCAATGAAGCGGCGGCTACCGGAAACTCCGTTACATTTACCCTACAACGGGCCGGCGAGCGCAAGATGATTTCCGTGACACCGGTCATGGCTTGCAAAAGCAAAGTTCTTATGGGTAATGAATATTCTATAAACACAGCTGCGGATGGTGAAGTTGTTCAGGTTTCCAGGGGCTTATTGCATTTTGCCAGATCTGATGAAGAGATTGCCGCAATCGTGAGCCATCAACTTGCCCATAATGCTAGAAAACATCAAAGAACAAATAAAATCACCGGCGTTTTGGGGGGCGTTGTCGGTGGTATTTTCGGCGGAGCGGCGGATGTGGCTCTCGGCTTAGTGACGGGAGGAACATTTGTTACTGGTACATTTACCCAACTTGGCTGGGAAGCAGGAAATTCAATGGCTGGGGGTATTTCGGTCAGTCAACTGCAACAGGCAGATCAAGATAGTCTGCATTTGATGAATATGACTGGATATGAAATAGAAAATGTACCGGCATTCTGGCGCAGAGCTCAGGAATTCGACGATCCAAAAATTATCAATGAGCTAAAAAACTCTCATCCTTTCTTGCAGGAGCGCTTCTTGACCATGGAGGCCACGCAAAAAGAAATCACAGAAAGAATCCAAAGGGGCGATTCCCCCTATGCTCTCAATCTCTAAATAAAGATCAGGAAGGTCTGGATAACACGATGTTTAGGTTATCGCGGATAAAGAAAATCACATTACTCATTAATCGACTCCACAAAAATTCTAAAAAACTATTTTTTTACAAGGAAAAAACAACATGAACATGAAAATACTTGCCATTACAGCTTGTTTCGCAGCTTTTAGTCTTGCAGGATGCGCGCTCACCACGGATCGAATTGAACTTCAGTATAAGCAACAACACGGTGTGATGCAGATACCTGGAGCAGGTAATATCTCTGTTGCGGTTAAAATTTCAGATCTGCGGCAAGATAAAAGCAAAGTCAGTAATAAAAAGAATGGATATGGAATGGAAATGGCTCCAATTCTGGCGACAGAGGATGTCACTGTTACTATCCAAAGAGCCATCGAGCAAGAACTCAAGGCACGAGGGTTTCAACTTGATGCAGATGCTGCTCGCATTCAGATTGCTGGGGATCTGGCCCGATTTTATAGCGACCATAAAATGGGCTTTTTTTCTGGTGATGCAATTGCCGATTTGAATATGTCAGTGACTGTTAAATCGAAGAAAGGAGCTCAACTGTATTCACGACAAGTTATTGCACAAGGTATCGAACCTAACACGCAACTTGCAGGCGGGGAGAATGCAAGGCTTGCACTTAACAGAGCGCTTGAAAATGGAATGAAAGCACTTTTTGAGGATCAAGCATTTCTAGCCGCTCTGGTAACCGAGCCATAAGTGCTCGCACTACATTGCAGAATGAATATCTGCTGGTAAAACTACGTATATTGCCGTTCTCGCCAAGAGATTATGATGTTCCTGTAATCAATCAGAAAATCACATGAATATCATTAATTAACTTAATAATTGTAGGAGCATATAACATGACAACACCGAGTACTTCTAGTGCAGTTATCGCTACAACGCTAACCGGTAACAATCTTATAGACTCATTGATTGAAGGTCATCTATGGGCAAGTAAATCGATTACTTACAGCTTTTCTGGTTATGATTCATATTTTTCTCAAGATCCAATAACAGGTTACGGACCAAGCACTGATACACGAAGTGAGCCTTGGAGTCCATCATTTGCGCCTCTTTCTTCATTTGATCGGTTTTATTTTACAGAGGCACTGCAACAATGGGCGAATGTCGCAAATATTCAATTTCAATTGATACCGGAATCTTTCAGTAGTGTGGGCGACATTCGTGTGGCTTATAGCTCGATTGCTTCTGGACAAGCGCATGCATACCTTCCGGTAAACGGAGCAGCAAAAGCGGGTGATATCTGGGTTAATGCAGATAGTACTAGTGCAACTGACATTTGGACACCCGGCACCTACTCATTTTCCACAATGATACATGAAATCGGTCATGCACTTGGTCTCAAGCATCCTTTTTCGGGTTCACCAACGCTTCCTGGCTCTTGGGATACGCTGTCTCAGACTATCATGAGTTACTCTGCCATTGCGTGGAACCAGAATTCTGAGCTTTCATTTGAACCCACAACCCCTATGCCATTGGATATTTTAGCGATTCAATATCTGTATGGTAAAAACAATTCGTATCATAGCGGTGATGATAATTACTTTTATAATGATTACCAGACTTACCATGAGACCATTTGGGATAGTGGTGGAACTAATGATTGGCTTCGCTACGATGGTTATCAAAGTTCAACTATTGATTTGCGTGAAGGCATGGGATCGAGTATCGGTAAACCGGTGTATGCCGAAACTGCTGTTACCCAAGAACGCATTCCAAATGTTTGGATTGCATATGATACGGTAATCGAGAATGCGCAAGGAGGCAATGGTAGTGATTTTCTGATCGCAAACGATGCCGATAATTTCCTGAGAGGCGGAGCTGGAGACGATGTTCTCTTAGCGGGAGTTGGACGAGATAATCTGAATGGGGGTAAAGGACATGATATTTTTGGTTTCGATGCTAAGGGAGACTTTTATTTGTATGATTTTAACCTTAAAGAAGACAAATTTTTCTTTGATCCAGCGTTAGGTTATGGAGATATAAAGGATCTAGTTGGCGGCATAACGGATATTAGGCAATATTCCACATTCGCATTTGTTGAGTTTGGAAATGGAATGGAGATTGGGCTTAACGGCATTCAAGTAAGTGAAATTACAGCAGATATGGTTTTGTTCTCGCTCTGATAGTCAAGAGTCTTGTTAATTGAGAAGTAAATTCAGATTTCATGAAAATTTCAAACACTAAATCCTTATCTTGAATTGTAAGAATTCCTAGCGTTGTTTACAGTATTCAGGAGAATACTGTAGATGAACATACACGAACGTACTCGCTTAACATTATTGGATCGTCAGGAAATCTGGCGGCTATATCAAACCCGGTTCTGGAAGGTAGCGCATTTGGCGGAACGCTTCCACGTCAGCCGTCCAACGATTTATGACGTACTGAAACGAGCCAGGCTACAGGATTGTCCCGCGTGACAAGGCCACTTGTCCTTCGATTCATCAAAAATTGGGGTCAGCAATCTGCATGATTGGGTTGGTTATTGCAAATATTAATCAGGATAGTGATGGTGTTGCCATTGAATTTGGCGTAAATGCATCGATTGAGTTAGTTGGTATAAATTTAAATCAAATCATAGCGGATACCATCGTGTTTACCCTTTAAAAGCCTACTCTTAGTTTTGAGTGACCATAATCTGCTGTCGTAGATTCTCGAGGATTCGCCTCTTCAGTGACATTCAGCTATGGAAAAGAAGTTTGAAGCCGAACCAACATCGGTAAGCTCATTTGCAAAACTAGGACCATAAACCCAGATATGTTGATCCGCTGATGATGTTGCAAGATAGTTCTTGGTATCAGGATAGTATCGATAGTAGTAACCGGATGTGTAGTTCGAGAAAACTGATGTTGAAGTAAAATAATGAGAGTAGTTTTCCTCGGCATATCGAAATATGCAGTCCGATTGGGTGCTGGAAACAGGGAAAGGAATTGAATTGGCAGGCCAATCGGTAACACCTTCTATGGCAGACCAAAGTGAACGGTCAATATCTGCGAAATAGTCATCGGGTAAAGGCGCTGGACGAGTATTGATAAGTATTGCCCAAACATATCCATCTGAGGTGCGAACAAGCAATGATCCTTGTCCCGGCAAGGTGCCATCGTGAAAGATGTTGCCACCGTTATAACTCCATCCTTTTGAATACCAAGTAGTACTTTCTGTGGCAGCATAGGATGGCCTGGCAATCATTTCAGAAATTGTTGCTTGCGCCAGTAAGGAGTGACTAGCCGATGGTACAAATGATGAAGCAAATACAACGAGATCTACAGCCGAGCCAACCCAACCACCTGCTGCATCAATCGATTCGATTGAGATTCCTCCATTCGACCACGTTGCAGTGCCTGGTGCACGATCATAAATCGAAGTTACAGGGGGCAAAGATGGGTCGGTATAATATTGCACCTCTTTTAAGAATCGTTCCGCAGGTAAACCGTGGCCTATTCTTAATTCCGTGATTCCAAGCTCGGATAGTAAAGATCTTGCGTAGCTTTCGTAGGACTGTCCGGATATTTTCTCGATGACACGCCCTAGCACAATGTAGCCAGCATTGGAATATGCATATCGTGAACCCGGATTGAAGTCCAACGATTGATTCAACATATAACGAACGAAAGTTGTTGGATCGGGCGGAGAAGATACTCCCATTGACCGCGCAATCGAAACCATATTGTCGATCGGGTCGCCACTAATGTCACGATCCCAGCCAGCAGTATGCTCGAGTAAATTACGAACTGTGATCTGATTCACCCTACTATCCAATGGAAATCCCAAGTCAAGAAGGGGAAACACTTTTGTGTCTAGAGAAATCCTCCCCTGTTCAACAAGTCTCATAACGCAGGTTGCAGTGATCGGTTTGGAGATACTGGCGATACGGAAAAGTGAGTCAGGCATTACAAGTTCGCTTTTCGATGTATCCGCATAGCCATAGCCGCGCGCAAAAATAAGACGTCCCTCTTTCATCACTGCGACGGCAGCTCCTGGAATATTCCATCTCGACATGAGTGCGGGTATTGCAGCATCGAACGACTCCATCCCAGAACGCGCGATACCCGTGGCAGAAAAGACGGGGCACGAGCATGCCGCCATAAGAGTCAGGCTGAGGATATGGGTAGGTAGTTTATGTGTCATAGCGGTGAGAATTGCTACACGTCAGGCCATTGAGAAACTATCTGCGGTTGCCGCTTCAGTGTTAAAAACAGACTCAAAATGCTCATTTATTAAGCATAAACTGCACTTTTTCACCTGTTTTTTTCTTTGCCTCGGTTGCCTCAAAAGTTTCCCAACGGCCTATTAAGAAGTTCTTACATATTAAGCTATCACTAATCCTAAGAAGGGGCTGTCATCAAGAATACCTATCACTTGAGAATCAGGACTCCAATAATCTTCGATCAAAGTAACCGCATCTTTAACGACATTCTCTTGTAGAAAATTATCGGGATATGGTGTTGCGGGCATATCACTCAAAGAGTCAGACACAAGTACGATAAAATCATTCAGGTTATCTGCGGTAATTGGAGGAAAGTTTGCAATCTGTTGAAGCTCACCGATATCCAATGAATTGATGATATTGATCAAGGTTCCAAAAAAAATCGATTCTAAGCTCTCAGGAGCAGCACTTATTTTACCCAGGTGTGAAATGCCGGTTTCATCTGGTGTATACAAACCATCAGCTTCTTCATAGCCATATATAGATTCAAAAAGTGCTTCATATTGAATTGGATCATCTAAAGATGCTTTAACTTGCTCGCTTAAGCTAGTGGTTGATAATGATCCTGTATGAGTGTTGTAATTTACCAGGTAGTCCAGATGACCTAAATTGGAATTAAATAATAATTTAACTTCATCAAGTGCTTCAACGCTTAATCCGGAGGATTCAAAATAATTCTTGATGGCATCTGCCGAATAGCCAGTGATATCGCTGAGGTGTTGTGTGGTTATGCCTAACTCTGAGGCGCCGTAATAAATAGCCTCAGGGTTATTAATGTTGGCCATAATAAAGTCCATTGCTTGCTCGACTGTTATTCCATAATAATCCAAAACTTCTCTTCCTGTTGCCATGCGATTCCCCTTCAAAATGAATATAAATATCAAATTTTCTATGTGCTATATTTGAGCTCTTTGTATGCAGATTTACAACGTAGCCTCCTAATGTGATATTTTTACCATTTTATCATGCAATGTTGGTGGAACATCTTGTAAAAGAACAATATTTGCATTGTTGGGCTTAATTGTTGCACCTTGTTTTAATGCATTAAATGTCACGTTGACTTCATTAGTATCCAGTGTCCACATGGCTCCGGTAGCTGGGTCGATTATCAACAGACCAAGCAGGCCGCCGAACAGAATATTTCCAATATACCAGCCGCCTACTTTGGTATCGACGGTAACAATTTGCTCGTCATATCCATCTTTCAGAATTCGAACATCATATTTCTTGCCGCTAAAATAACCTTTCTTTTTCTCTAAGGGTAAAGATGTCGGTGTTTTTCCCTCGAAAATTTTAGTACCGGATTCATCAGTGATGATGACTCTCGCTTGATCGGGAGTGCTGCGGACATTCAGGGTTTCAGGGGCACTGTTCCCCATTATCGTTGCACAACTTGCAAGTGTGGTTAAAGCGATGGAAATTATTAATCCTTTGTATATTTTCGTATTCATTTTTATTCCCCTTTTTGATGATTGAAAATTCATGGTAGCAATACTAAAAAGGCTAAGTCAGTACGTACATTTACGCATGCTGAGAATTTTCAGAGTGACGGTAAATTGAGTTACGTAATAATGCGTATATTCAGCAGGAATCTAAAAAAGAAGTGTAAATTGAACTAAAAGCTTCATTAATGAGCAGGGAGTTATTATGAAATCAGGAAATAGAAATTTATTGGTGACTGGCCCGTTAGTTCTTGTTCTAACAGTATGTGCAATTGGCTGGGTAATTTACCAGCAAGCCAGTAAACTGCCTCAGCAATTACGAGCTGAAATCAGAGCCGATTATCTCAAGAGCAAAAAGAATGATCTTAAAGGTCATATCAGACTGGCAGAAAATGCCATTAAACACCTGCGAGAACCGGATTTGGAGATTTCGATTGAGGAAGCCAAGAAAGAAGCTAAAAAAATTTTGTCCAATTTGAAGTATAGTGAAGAAGATGGCTATTTCTTTGTGTATGATTTTTCTGGTAAAAGTATTGTTCACCCGATTAAGAAAGACTGGGTAAATCAGAATAAATGGGACTATAAGGATAAGGAGGGGAAGTATGTCATACGAGATTTGATAACAACTGCCAGAAAGGCTGCTAGAGGCGAGGGAGATGGATTTGACGAGTATATTTTCCATAAACCTTCTGTGGCGGATGATATTGCCGACAGATCAAAACTCGCTTTTGTGATTGAGTTAACAGACTGGGAATGGGTGTTAGGAACAGGTATTTATCTTGAAGATGTAGATAATTTCTTAGATGGTACAGATACAGAGGTACTGAATTACATTCATATCTCGATGATTTGGATAGCCGGAATTGCATTCATTGGCATGATGGGTCTGAGCTTATCGCAAAGAAATATTGGTAAAACTTTAGAACGCCTGCGGATTGGTGCGGATTTACATGATCAAGTAAAACAAGATTTAGCGTATATTATTCGCGAGTTAAATAACCAATTGCACCAGCCTGGGGAAGTGATACTTTCCAATTCTAGAGAGTTTCTCGAAAAGATACGGGATCCGGCGCAACATGCACTGGATTGGATTCGAATCATTATTGCGGGTAAAGATCCGAACAATCTCATATTGATAGATGGCTTAGGCGAGCTAAAGAGAAATTTTGAGATGAGGGAGCAAGTTCGGGTTACTTTATCCAAAACACAGAAAGCCGAAGCTTATTCAAAGAATTTATCAAAAGAAAAAAAAGCAGCAATACTGAAAGTAGTCAATGAAGCCTTGAATAATATTAGGCATGCTGCTGCAACACGAGTGGATCTCCAACTGCAAGCCGATGAATGCAATATTGCTCTGACTATTCAAGATAATGGTGTTGGATTTGATGTGAATCATGTTAAATCCGTCAGAATGGGATTGGGCCTTGGTAGTATGGAGGCTCGTATCCGAAGGATCGGTGGAGAATTGACGATTGAATCATCCGACTGCGGCACCACTGTTAAAGTCACATTACCGCAAAATCATAATTTATGGAGCTATATGCTATGTCTATTGAAGCATCGATAAACGCTATCAATTTTTTACTGGTTGAAGATGATTGGCGCTTGAGAGATAGCCTTCTTCAAGGACTAGCCAGAAACCGGAAACTCCGGTGCATTGCTACAGCGGATAGTGGACAGCAAGCATTGGCACATTTGAGAGCCTATAAGATTGATTTGGTTATTATGGATTATGCGTTGAATGATCATGATCTTTGGGGAGTTGAGCTTACCAGGGATATTCATAAGCGGTTCCCGGAAACAAAGATATTGTTTTGGAGTGCCCATATTAGAGAGGTCGATCTTGAGCGGGCAAAAGAAGCCGGTGCCAACGGCTATGTATCTAAAGATAAATCAGATCAAGATGTTATTGATGCTATCGATAAAATAATGCGTGGTGAGCAGGTATGGGAAGCTGATGAACCTAAGGTGCTGGGTGTTCATGCAATAAACAAAAGATTAACGCCTATGGAAATCAAGATTATGGAGCTTTTAGCAGAAGGAAAACAAAATGCTCAGATTGCTTATAGCTTATTGGAAATAGAGTACCGGAAAATGGTCGAAGATTTCGGGAATGAGTATGTAATGACAAGCTACGGAGATCTACGAGATTTCATCGATGAGGAAAAATTAAAATCTCGTACACGGACTGTGGAAAGGCATTTCGATAATATCAGAGAAAAATTGAGTATCCGGAATCGGAGTGACTTATTCAGGCAAGCGCTTAATGAGTATGGCAAGCTGGAAATCAGGCGAACTACTACGGAAATCGAAATAAAAGTATTAATGCTGGTACATGAGGAAAAAGAAGATGCGGAAATTGCTGAATTATTGGGCATCAATATAAAAAATGTTCATAGTATTAAAAACAAATTCCAGGTTGAAAAATGATATGCGTATTTCTACGCATTATGGTGTAGGAAACTTTCCAGTATTCTTCTGATAGCAAAAATCTGAAACATAATGATACAAGGAATGGGTAACCTGCGATCCAGCATAAAACCATCAGTGTAAGGAGAAATGATCATGTCATCAGAGAATATTACTAAAATTCTACTTGTCGAAGATTATTGGTTAATCAGGAAGAGTATTAAAAGTGGTTTGCATAGGTATGGAAGTTTGCGGTTTGTTGCAGAAGCTGAGAATAGTTTTCAAGCACTCGAACACCTGGAGTCAATGTCTATTGATCTGATCATTATGGATTATCAATTAACCGATAGCAGTCTTTGGGGAGTCGAGTTAACAAAAGAGATTTTAAAGAAATATACCAAAATAAAGATTATTTTCTGGAGTGTTCATACGCGAGAAATCGATGTCATTAGTGCTATGAAGGTTGGGGCTCATGGTTATCTATCTAAGCAGAGTGCAGACGATGAAATAAAGGCGGTGATTGATAAAGTCATGCGAGGTGAAGCGGCATGGCCTTTTGATTTGGAGAGTAAGATCCAGAAAAGGAAGGGATTGTCTCCCATGAAAATGAAGGTTATTGGGTTGCTATCGCAAGGCATGGGATACAAGCAAATCGCTTATGATCTTCTAATTGAGGAATATAATAAAAAGGTCAGCAGATTTGGCGTTGATCATGTGCTAGAAGAATTTGGTACATTTGATAGATACATCATGCAGAAATGTACTTTCTCAAAAAGTGATGGCGAGAAACTAGAGAAACGCAGTAAAACCCGCTTGGATTCACGCAAACGTACTGTAGAAGGCTACGCCACTGCAATAAAAAAGTGGTTTGGTGCTAAATCACTTTGTATGCTCGGCAAGAAAATCATTCAGGAAGGCCGACTTGAATATCGGCGCATTAGTTCAAATTGAACTTACGAAGCTGATTTGACTTCAGAATATTGATATTGAAGTGAAAGATTGTCATGGAGAGGGCGAAGAGACAACAGAGTCTAGGACACCCCCCTCCAATTACACAACAATCAAACCTCGACAATCCCTTGCAATTCCTGAAACAGCAGCCGGAAACTCTTGGGTGGTTTTTCTGCTGCCTTCTCTTTTTGCGCATTGCGGATCAGCAGTCTTAGGCGCTGCAAGTCGGCTTGCGGATATTTCTGTGCAAATTCGGTAAGCGCGTTGTCATCGTTCAGCAGCCGTTCGCGCCAGCGTTCAAGCTGGTGCAGGCGGGCGGTTTGGTGTGTGGATGTTTGCTGCCAGGAATCGAGCTTTTCCTTAACCGGCAGCGCATCGATTTCGCGCATCAGGCGTCCAATGTATTGCATCTGACGCCGCCGTGCGCCATGTTTTTGCATGGGCCGGGCCTGGCTGATGGCGTCGATTAAAGTTTCCGGCAAATCAAACTCTGTCAGTTTTTTCGGATCCAGTTCCACCAGTTGCTCACCGATTTCCTGCAAGGCATGCATGTCTTTTTTGCGCTTCGTTTTACTCGGCGCGCTTTCTTCGTTGTCGTCGTATTCCGGTTCTTTTTGCACGGTAACCTGTGTAATGCGGTGTGAATAAGCTGTTATCATAGCCTCCTCGTTTGAAATCCGCTTATATTTTCATCTTTATTGTACGACATGAATAATTTACCCGTTTCCGATACCCGATTTTCCTATCCTATCAGCACACTGCAACAAATCGCCCGCGATATTTTGCAACATGCTCAAAAAGGCGGCGCCAGCGCTTGCGAGACGAATGTTTCCGATGGTTTTGGACAAACCGTCACGGTGCGTCAGGATGCCGTGGAAACGATTGAATACAATCGTGATAAAGGCTTGTCCGTGACGGTTTATATCGGACAGAAGCGCGGCCACGCCAGCACCTCTGATTTTTCCTCGCAGGCGATCAGCGACACGGTTGCCGCCGCGTTATCGATCGCGCGTTACACCGCGGACGACGATTGTGCCGGATTGGCGGAAGCGGAATTGCTGGCTAAAAACTACCCAAGTTTAAATTTGTATTACCCGTGGCAAATCAGCGTTGAAGAAGCCATCGAACTGGCGAGAAGCTGCGAACAAGCCGCGTACGCTGCGGACAAGCGCATTACTAATTCCGAAGGTGCGACCATTTCCGTCAGTGAATCGCAATTTATCTATGCCAACAGTCTGGGATTCATGGGCGGTTATCCGCTATCGCGCCACAGCATCAGTTGCGCCATGATCGCAGAGCAAGGCGACAGCAAACAACGTGATTACTGGTACAGTGTGGCGCGTGACGCCGCCGATCTGGAGACGGTGCAAAGCATCGGTGAAAAAACGGGCAAGCGCAGCGCAGCGCGTTTAGGTGCGAGAAAGATCGACACCTGCGAAGTACCGGTATTGTTTGAAGCGCCGATTGCTTCCGGCTTAATCGGGCATTTCGCTTCGGCGGTGAGCGGCAGCAATCTATACCGAAAATCTTCCTTTCTGCTGGATAGCATCGGCCAGCAGGTTTTCGCGCCGGATATCCAGATTCTGGAGCGCCCTCATCTGCACAAAGGCCTGGCGAGCGGTCCGTTCGACGACGATGGCGTCGCGACCGTCGATCGTAACATCGTGGAAAACGGCACTGTGCAGGGTTATTTCCTGGGCAGTTACTCCGCGCGCAAACTTGGTATGCGCACCACCGGAAACGCTGGTGGCACGCATAATCTGATCATGCAGAACGGCACGGCAATGGGCTTTGACGCGATGCTAAAGCAGATGGGCAACGGCTTGTTAGTCACCGAACTGCTCGGGCACGGCATCAATGCAGTTACCGGAGATTATTCACGCGGCGCTTCCGGGTTCTGGGTCGAAAACGGTGCCATCAGTTATCCGGTCGAAGAAATTACCATCGCCGGCAATTTGAAAGATATGTTCCGGAACATCGCAGCCATTGGTAATGATGTCATAGTGCGCGGATCGAAACAGTGCGGCTCGGTATTGATCAACCGCATGACGGTAGCCGGAGGTTGAAAACGCTGCATGAAGGTATTGCGGTGTATTGAGCGAGCGATAGATAAATTGACGGGTGCGGCCCGTTGATCGGAAGTTTAACCGGATTTCCCCGCTTATCGCTTTTGCAGCAAAAAAATGAACTCCTGGTCTACCTCAGACAACGATAACAATTCATTTCCGGTTTGTTCGGCAAAAACCTGAAAATCGATCACGGAACCCGGATCTGTTGCAACGATTCTCAATATTTGCCCGCTGACCATCCCAGCCAGCGATTGCTTGGTGCGTAGAATGGGCAGCGGGCAATTCAAGCCACGCGCATCTAACTCTTTATCTGCTTTCTGCATTTCTTAGTCATATTATTGGGCGCATTACTATACTGCCTGCGTGGGCGAATTCAAAGACCGGAGGTAGCTTATCCGGTATTTTATCTTAGCACCAAGGGCTGCGATGACGTGTCGTATGGTTGATTTAAGGTTTTCTTGGTTACAGTCAAGCTGGTTTTTACAACTAATTCTTTTAGAATAAATCGCTTGGTGTTATAATCCCGGCCTTTTGTTTTATCTTGTTATTCAATCAAAGTTATCGAGGATTTTGCCAATTTATGACGACAATTAAAGTTAAGGAAAACGAACCATTTGAAGTTGCTATGCGCCGCTTTAAGCGTTCAATCGAGAAAACAGGAATACTGACCGAATTGCGCGCTCGCGAATTTTATGAAAAACCGACCGCAGAACGCAAACGCAAACTAGCAGCAGCTGTGAAGCGGAATTACAAGCGCTTACGCAGCCAGTTGTTGCCACCTAAGCTTTATTAAATCGTTATATATTAATACCGGTTTTTCTTCCGGTAGCGTTTTTCCAAAATGATGAGTTGATAATCGATTAATTGCATCTATTTATCATGAGCTTAAAACAGAAAATCACGGAAGATATGAAAGCAGCGATGCGCATGGGTAACACCAAACAGCGGGATACTATCCGCTTGCTGCAAGCTGCAATCAAGCAACGTGAAGTGGATGAACGCATAGTGCTGGATGATGCGGCTGTCATTGCGGTTATTGAAAAAATGCTCAAGCAGCGCAAGGATTCTATTGCTCAGTATGAAGCCGCGCAGCGATTGGATCTGGCCAATATTGAGAAAGAGGAAGTTACTATTCTCAGTGCCTATATGCCGCAAGCATTTAGCGATTCCGAAATCGATGCGTTGATCACTGAAGCCATTTCAGAAACGAATGCAGCCGGCATGCAGGATATGGGCAAAGTTATGGCCATACTGAAACCGAAGCTGGCCGGTCGTGCTGATATGGGTAAAGTGTCAGCACTGATTAAAGCCAAGATATCAGCTTGATATTGATTGGCTATTGCGGATTATTCTCAAAACAAACCATAACGATTGCAATTTATTTATACTTGAAGCTGATTGTTATTGACAGCTCCGGGTAGATGATTCCGCAATCTTTTATACATGATTTACTCAGTCGCGTGGATATTGTCGATGCGATTGATCGTCATGTCCCGCTGAAAAAAGCGGGCGCTAATTTTGTTGCCTGCTGTCCGTTCCATAGCGAAAAGACCCCTTCATTCACAGTCAGTCAAACCAAGCAGTTTTACCATTGCTTTGGTTGCGGCGCGCATGGCAATGCGATCAGTTTTTTGATTGAATATAGCGGCTTAAGCTTTGTCGAAGCAGTGCAAGATCTGGCGGCCTACGCTGGTATGCAATTACCGGAGCAACAAAGCAGTAATGTGTCTCATCATTCTGCCTCGGATGACTCACAGCAGGATTTCGCAAGCGATTATGACCGTAACAACGCTGAAATATCGCCGCAAGACCTGTTAAATGCACTACAAATCGCCACCCGCTATTACCGCGAGCAGCTAAAGGTTTCCGAAAAAGCCATCGCCTATCTTAAAAAGCGTGGCCTATCCGGTAAAACGGCGGCACGATTTGCTATTGGCTACGCTCCTGCAGACTGGCAAAACCTTGAAGCGGTTTTTTCTGATTATAATTCAGACAAAACCCGGAAATTATTGACGCAAGCTGGATTAGTCATTACCAACGGTGAAACCAAGCAATATGACCGGTTCAGGGACCGGATCATGTTTCCAATCCTTAATCAGAAAGGGCAGATTATTGGCTTTGGCGGTCGTGTACTTGCAAAAGAAGAACCTAAGTATCTGAACTCCCCCGAAACGATTTTATTTGAAAAGGGACGAGAGCTGTATAACCTGTTCTCGGCGCGCCGCGCTATCCGCGAAGCGAATTGCGTCATTGTTGTAGAGGGATATATGGATGTCATCGCCCTATCGCAACACGGGATTGATTATGCGGTAGCCGCCTTAGGTACCGCGACGACGAGTTTTCATGTACAAAAACTCTTGCGTCAGACGGATAACATTATTTTTTGCTTCGATGGTGACAAAGCAGGCAGAAAAGCAGCCTGGCGCGCACTCGAGAATAGCTTGGCGCTGCTATCCGACGGTAAATATCTGAGTTTTCTTTTTTTGCCCGAGGGAGCAGACCCGGATAGCTATATCAATCAATTTGGTAAAGAATCTTTTGAACAGCAGCTCAAACACACTCTGCCGTTATCGGAATTTCTATTCAAGGAGTTATGCTCAGAAGTCAATCTTCAAACCAGCGAAGGCCGCGCAAAATTGATCAGTGATGCAAAGCCGCTGCTGCAACAAGTCACGGCCCCGGCTCTATCGCTGATACTGATCAGGCGCTTAGCGGAGCTTAGTGAGATTGATCAAGGGGAATTGGATGAGTTGCTGCAGATCAAACGCTCATCCAAAATGCGTACAATTGAGAATAAACCAGCAAAACAAATCATTTCGCCTTTACGCTGGCTCATACTGATGTTGTTGCTTAATCCAGACTGTATCGAGAAACTGGATAAAAGCTGGCTTGCAGAATGGAACGAAAACACGGAAGAAGCTGTTGCATTAAAAGCATTGGTTGATTTTCTTGATAAGCACCCCCACATAGCGAAAAATAAATCAGCACATTCATTGCTGACTTATTTGCAAAATAGCCCGCACAAAACATTGCTGGAAAGTATTAAAAGTGAGGCGCTAAAGTGGGATGACGGATTTGATTTAGAAGCAGAATTCTTAGGCGCATTAAAAATATTGCAGCAAGCATACCGCAAAAAGCGTTTTACCGAATTAAAGAATAAATCTATGACAATGAGTATGTTAACCGATGCGGAGAAACAAGAATTTCAGCAATTGATCAAGCAGCAAAATTAGTTATTAGGTGTCAGTAATATCGAATTTTGATATAATCTCGCACTTTCAGCTTTTAATTCATCCAAATTATTGGGAATCCAATATGCCAAAAACAAAAGCGGTCGAATCAAAAGATAAAGATAATAAAATTATTAAGAAATCAACAGCTCAGAAAATAAAAGATACTGGCAATGAAATGGTGGAAAAAGAAGAGTCTAAGAAATTAACAGCTAAAACTGAAAAAAGTGTTAAGGCAACCGGCAAAAAAACAAATGAAAAAGCAACCGGCCTAGAGGCAACCGATTCTGCAGAAATAAAAGAAGCGCCGGTTAAATCAACACGCACTGCGGCAGAATTTTCTCAAGCCATGCTTGGTGGCGATGATGTTGAGTTCAATATAGGCAAGAAAGCCAGAGGTAGAACCCCCAAAAAGAATAAGGCGGCTGGAGGACTGGATTCTATTGATGATATAGACTCGGTTTCCGTTATTGAAGGTGGTAATCCGCAACCGCAAGATATCGAAGCGCGGCGCATGCGCTTGAAAATACTGATCGGATTAGGCAAAGAGCGTGGCTATCTGACTTACGCCGAAATCAATGATCATTTGCCCGACGATATGCTGGATGCTGAGCAGATAGAAGGTATCATCAGCATGATCAATGATATGGGCATATCCGTGCATGATGAAGCGCCGGATGCGGAAACATTGCTGATGTCCGATGCCGCAACCACCGTGGCTGATGAAGATGTGGCGGAAGAAGCGGAAGCAGCGCTCTCTACGGTAGATTCCGAGTTTGGACGGACAACAGATCCCGTGCGCATGTATATGCGCGAAATGGGTTCGGTGGGTCTGCTGACACGTGAAAGTGAGATTGAAATCGCAAAACGCATCGAAGGCGGTTTGCGTCATATGATTCAGGCAATTTCTGCTTGTCCTCCGATCATCGCGAAAATTGTTGATTTGGCTACGGAAGTTGAGAAGGACATATTACGCATTGATGAAGTGGTTGATGGATTGTTGGACGCCAATGCGCAAGAAATCACGAACGAAGAATTTTCAGAAGAATCTTTAGAGCAGGAGTTAGCTTCCAGCGATCTTGGCGATGATGACGAAGATGAAGATGGTGATGGCGCATCAATTGCCAGTGCGGATTTGTTGAAACTTAAAGCAGATGCATTGGAGCGTTTCACGGTAATCCGTGAAATATATACCGAAATGCAAGACCTGCTTGAGAAAGAAGGCCCTTATCATCAAGGTTATATTGAGCTTCAGGACAAAATCTCATCCGAGCTGATGGGTATACGGTTCTCGGCGAAAATGGTAGAGAAGCTCTGTGATACTCAGCGCGAACTCGTGGGAGATGTGCGCAACTATGAGCGCAGGATAATGGATTTATGCGTATCCAAAGCAAAAATGCCCAGGAATCACTTCATCAAAACGTTTCCTGGGAATGAAACCGATCTTGATTGGGTAGCGCAAGAAATCGCCATTGGAAAGCCTTATAGTCAAGCGCTTGAACACTATAAACCTGCAATTTTGGAAGAGCAGCGGAATTTGCTGGAACTCAAAAACAAGGTTGGCATTCCGATCAAAGACTTAAAAGAAATTAATCGCAAAATGTCAACGGGCGAGGCTAAAGCGCGCCGGGCCAAACGCGAGATGACGGAAGCCAATTTACGGCTGGTAATTTCTATTGCTAAGAAATACACTAACCGTGGATTACAATTTCTCGATCTGATTCAAGAAGGCAATATCGGTCTTATGAAAGCAGTCGATAAATTTGAGTACCGGCGTGGTTACAAATTTTCAACATATGCTACATGGTGGATACGCCAGGCGATCACCCGTTCCATTGCGGATCAGGCGAGAACCATCCGGATTCCCGTGCATATGATTGAAACGATTAATAAAATGAATCGTATTTCACGTCAGATTTTGCAGGAAACCGGACAAGAACCTGAACCGGCGGTTTTAGCGCAAAAAATGGAGATGCCCGAAGAGAAAATTCGTAAAATTCTTAAGATTTCCAAGGAACCAATCTCCATGGAGACCCCGATTGGTGACGATGAAGATTCACATCTAGGTGATTTTATCGAAGATGCAGCCACGATGGCGCCTGCAGATGCGGCAGTTTACGCAAGCTTGCGCGGTGTCACTAAGGACATTCTGGATTCTTTAACCCCGCGTGAAGCCAAAGTGCTGCGTATGCGTTTCGGCATTGAAATGAATACCGACCATACCTTAGAAGAGGTCGGCAAACAATTCGATGTTACCCGTGAACGCATTCGTCAAATCGAAGCCAAAGCACTGCGCAAGTTACGTCACCCTGCTCGTTCTGAACGTTTACGCAGCTTTTTGGATACCGGCAACAATTAAAATAAGCAATAAGGGTCTGTAGCTCAGTTGGTTAGAGCAGGGGACTCATAATCCCTTGGTCGTAGGTTCAAGTCCTACCAGACCCACCAATAAACCAAGAGGTTAGATAATTATCTAACCTCTTTTTTTCTTTATGGTGTGCGCGATTGTATCGTCTAGGACATTAGAAACAAGGTTTGCATGCTGCATTCGGGTCGGCATCGAAGGGAGCGAGGTCATGAACGGTGAAACACCATCTGACCGACCGTAGTACACATGAAAACAGATGGGAAATTGGATCGAAATTGGTTCAGGGGAACTCGAAGATAGCACTGTGTGCATTGCGGAAAAATTCCACTATGATTGCTTGCGATAGAACTCACACTTCAGTGCGTAGAGACTTTAGCTCAATTAAACTGAGATTTCTAGCACTAAAAGAAGCAGCAAGAGATTGTGTTGTGCATTGACAGAAAAGAGCAATTGTCATATCTCCGGTTACTGTGATAAATTGAAATAACATTATAGATTGCAGAAGGTTAGTTCAAATTTCACATCACCTTCATAGACTTTGTTTTTTTGGTTCGTGTGCATCGGAATGAAACGGATATTCAGTGCATATTTGTTAGCGCTGATCTCTGGCACGCAGGGCAATTGATCGCTTAAATTAAGCCTTAGCATGTGTGCAGTGTATTCCGATCCCGTTTGCTGGAAAATTCCTTGATTTGCAACCACCTGCAAGGTTCTGCCACTTTTTCTCAACAGGTAAAGCACAATTCCGAATGCGTTTCGGATGGGTTGGAACGGCGTTAACCACTCGTCGAAGTCTTTGTGCCGATGGGCAGGATCCAAATTCAACCAGTAATGATAGGATGGCAAGTCAAATACACAGCAACCGCCAGGTATTCCAATGCGTTGCTTGATTGCCATTAACCATTCATTTTCACGCAGATGCTCACCGACTTTGCCTGGGAAATCCAGCATTTCCCGGAAGGTGATTTTTATGTCATTGAGTACATTATCCAATGCGGTTTCAGACACCTCGGGATTTTTTCGGAGCATTTCGAGTATTTGTTTCTGCCGCTCAAGTTCTTGCAGTAAATCTGATTTGATATCAGCCCGGCTTGTGATCTCAAGCACTTCAAATAAAGCGATGAGTGACGCGTGGTGCTCGGTCGCAGTATCTTTCGTAGAGAAGAAATCAATCTTATTAAATAGATCCTCAAGTCGAAGAAGGGTACGTATGCGCTCATTGAGCGGGTGTTCGTAACAAATCACAATAGTTGTACATCCACAAGAGAAATTAGAGGTATTGAAGCTTTGCTGCAACTAAGATTATTTCACAAAAAAATAAATTTTCCCAAATAATTTCTTTAGTGCAAGTTTATGGCATCTGATTTATTCTGTGAAAGAATCAGATACTTATGATGTAGCTGGCTGACTTGTGTCTTCAGGAAATCGATATCTCGATTATTAGTAATTATATCATCGGCTTTTTGTAGGCGAGTTTGTCGAGAGATCTGTTGCGCCATGATCGCCTTCACTTGCTGCTCCGGTAATTGACTGCGTGCCATTGTGCGTGAAATTTGCACTGATTCCTCACAGTCAACCACCAGACTGCGCTGAATGATGCCGTCGTAATCATTCGTTTCAAATAATAATGGAACCACAAGTACGATATAAGGTGATTGGGTTTGTTCAATTTGTTCAATTACTTCTTTCAGTATCAACGGATGAAGGATTTCTTCCAGTTTACGTCGTGCATGACTGTCCGAGAATACCTGATTGCGCATTTTTTCTCTATCCAGAGAACCATTCGCTGTTAAGAAAGCATCTCCGAATGAGTTTCTTATCAAATTGATAGCTTGACCATCTGGCTGGGTTAATTTCCGGGCAATTACATCGGTATCAATGACATCAATACCTAATTCAGTGAAAAATTGACTGGCGCTTGATTTTCCACAACCGATTCCGCCAGTAAGTCCAACTATAAAAGTCATTGATTAAAATAAGCTAATGTAGGTATGAATGAGCTGCTCTCCCCAGAATAAAGCAATAAGTGCCCCGCCAACCAAATAGGGACCGAATGGAATAGGGATACTCTTATTCAGCTTGGCGGCAAGAATCAATCCGATACCGACCAGCGCACCGACCAGAGATGAGGAAAGTATTACCAATGGAAGCATGCTCCAGCCTAGCCACGAACCAATTGCGGCTAACAGTTTAAAATCGCCGTATCCCATGCCCTCTTTGCCGGTTATCAGTTTAAAGCACCAGTAAATGGACCACAAGGAAAGATAACCGGCGATGGCGCCAATGACTGCCGATTGGATATCGGTAAAGCCATGATTGATATTAACCAATAAGCCGATCCATAGTAATGGCAATGTTATATCATCCGGTAATAATTGCGTATCCAAGTCAATAACAGCTAAGGCGATGAGCGCCCATACGAAGATTAGTGCTGCAAGTGCGACAAAGCCGTAACCGAAGTGCCAAGCAACAAAACCGCTGATAATAGCGGTTGCTGCTTCTATTATCGGATAGCGCGGAGAAATGCGCGCATGGCATTGAGAGCAGCGTCCTCGTAGAAAAAGGTAGCTAATAACCGGAATATTTTCCCATGCGGTTATTTTATGTTCGCAGTGTATACACGTTGAACGCGGCGTAAGAAGGTTGAATTCGGGTAATGCTTGGGCCGCCTCACCATGGAGTTCCGCGCATTGTTGCAGCCAATTCCTTTTCATCATTTCAGGCAACCGGTAAATCACAACATTCAGGAAGCTGCCGATCATTAAACCGAGTATTGTCGTACAGGATACGAAGAAAACAGGCGAGTCTTGCAATATGGATAAGAATGACATGTTCTTAAGGAAATTATGTTTAATTAACAACCATGCCCATTTTGAAGATAGGTAAGTACATCGCAACAACCATACCGCCGATGAGCGTGCCCAATACGACCATAATGATGGGTTCCATCAGGCTGGAAAGCGCGGCTACTGCATCGTCCACCTCCGCTTCATAGAAATCGGCAATTTTACTGAGCATCGAGTCAAGCGATCCGGCCTCTTCACCAATGGCGACCATTTGGATGACCATATTAGGAAAAACGTTGGTGCCGGCCATCGAAGACGTCAAGCTGTTACCGGTACTGACTTCAAGCTGAATGGTCTTGGTGGCTTCGTAATAAATGAAATTTCCGGCAGCACCTGCCACAGAATCCAATGACTCTACCAATGGGACGCCGGCGGCAAACATGGTTGATAGTGTTCGAGACCAGCGTGCGATCGTGGCTTTGCGAATGACCTCACCGAAAATCGGTAATTTGAGCGCAAGACGATCCATGACCCGCTGCATCGGAACCGAGCGTTTCCAGGCATACAAGAAGCCATAGATTGCGCCGCCTAGAACCCCTAAAATTGCCCACCAATAAGCAACAAAAAAGTCTGAGATCGTCATTACCAGAAGCGTTGGGGCAGGCAATTCGGCGCCGAATCCTTCAAATAAATCTTTGAAAGCTGGAACGACAAAGATCATAATTACTGCGGTAATGATAAACGCAACCACAAGAATTGAAATCGGGTAAAAGAGTGCGGATTTGATTTTTCCCTTGATAGCTTGAATCTTTTCTTTATAGGTAGCCAGACGATCCAAAATACCATCCAAAATACCAGCCGCTTCACCTGCGCCGACAAGATTGCAGTAGAGTGCATCAAAATAGAGTGGATATTTCCGGAAGGCGTCCGTCAAATTGCTACCGGTTTCCACATCCGCTTTGATGTCCAATATTAATTTGCTTAAAGCGCGGTTGCTGTGGCCTCTTCCCACGATATCGAAAGCTTGTAATAGCGGCACGCCAGATTTCATCATGGTGGCCAGTTGACGCGTAAATAACGTAATATCCTTGTCTGTTATTTTGCCGCCGGATTGGGTTTTCTTGATTTTTGTGACTTTAATCCCTTGACGGCGCAATGTGGAAGTTACCACAACTGTTCCGGCAGCGCGCATCTCACCCTTCAGTTGTTTACCAGCTTTGTCCTTTCCTTCCCACGAATAATTGATTTCTTTTACTTTCTTTTCTGCATGCGCTGTGACAGTTGCCATCGTTAACTCCTAAGAACAGAGGCTCTCATGAAAATCAATACATTAAAATTCTGCTGCGGCTGTTGACAACAAAACCCCAGTGATTGTTTTGAGATTGTGCGGAATTAACGGCAGAGTTTTGTATATTCTTAGTGTTAATTTGAGAAACTGAATCAGCGAAGGATGCAACCGCACGACTTCATGAGCTGTTAGCTCGAGCGGCTTTAACGCCTTCATGAACGGTTGGGTATAACAACTGAATGCGCAGTTCCTTCTTCATTCTGAAATTCTTAAGCTGCCTGGATTCTTTCATGAAAGATAGCATGCCGGGCGATATTTGCTCGTAAGCTTGGCTTCGGCTGATGCGAGGAGGGTGCGGTAAATCAAAATGATCCGCGACCAGATCAAAATATTCTCCCATTTTGAGGCGGGAGTCATCACAGGTATGATAAATCCTGCTGGGCTTCGCGTGATGCAAAGCAGCATAAATGATTCGCGCAAGATCATCTGCGTGAATATGATTGGTATAACTGTCTTCACTGGCCAATATTGCCGGATGCCCTTCACGTAACCGCTTTAATGGCAGCCGGTCCGCCGCATAAATTCCGGGAACACGTAAAATCGAGACAGGAACGTGATTGCGTTTGCCCCAGTTGCGTATTTGCCTTTCAGCATCAATACGCCGTATTGCACGGTCATTTTCAGGATTAGCGGGGTGACTTTCATCGATCAATGCGCCATGACAATTACCATAAACGCCACTGGTACTGATATAGATAAATCGTTGTGGTAGAATCAGCGCACGATTTCTAGTCCGATTGGTTAATGCGGACAGTAAATGCGCGGTTCGATGATCGCGTAACCCTTGGTTGGGTGGAGGGGCCAGATGCAATATCAACTGTGCAACTCCAGCGAGTTTCTCAAGACTCTTCGGAGAATCCAGATTTCCGTAAACTGGAATAATTCCATGTGATCGTAAATGGTCGGAATTATCTAAGTTACGGTACAGACCGAGAATCCGGTAATGTGCTTGTAATAGTGGCGCTGTTCTAAGCGCGACATCACCACAACCAATAATTAATACTGCTTTCTTCATATAAGTTATTTGTTTCTAATTATTATATTTTCTATTTGTTTGCTACTCAATGTCGCATCAAATCATTATTCAGCCCAGCGGGCATGTTTTCCAGGTTGAGCCTGGAGAAACCATTCTTGAAGCGGCTCTGCGTGAAGGATTCTCGCTGCCCTACGGTTGCCGCAATGGTTCCTGTGGTATTTGCAAAGGAAGAATCATCCAAGGAGCAGTCGCTTATGGTAACTACAGTGAAGAAACCTTGACTGAAGAAGATAAGCGTGCCGGCAATGCATTGTTTTGTTGCGCTTCCCCATTAAGTGATTTGATAATCGAGTGTCACGAAATTGGTGCAATCAAAGATATTGAAATTAAAACCTTGCCCTGTCGGGTGCATAGGCTCGATCTTGTTGCTCCGGATGTGATGGTTATTTCTCTGAAACTTCCAACCAATCAGCGATTACAGTTTTTGGCCGGTCAGTATATCGATATTTTACTCAAAGATGGTAAACGGCGCAGTTTTTCCTTGGCGAATGCACCGCATGACGACGAATTGCTGCAATTGCATGTGCGAAATTATCCGGGTGGCGCATTTACAGAACATGTTTTTACGGACATGAAAGTTAAGGATATGCTTCGTTTCACAGGTCCATTGGGCTCATTCTTCTTAAGGGATACGCCGTCCGATACCGCTATTACGTTCCTAGCAAGCGGCACGGGATTTGCACCGATAAAAAGTATTCTCGAGCATATTTTTTATCAGGAAAGTAACCGGAATGAGAAAAGGAAAATGACCCTATACTGGGGAGCGCGTACAAAAGCTGATTTATATCTGATGGATTTGGCCGAAAGCTGGCAACAGCAGCACGATAATTTTACGTTTATTCCCGTGCTGTCGGATCCGTTGCCATCGGACAACTGGCAGGGGAGAACAGGTCTGGTGCACGAAGCTGTCATGCAGGATCATCACAATCTGGAAAAGCATCAAGTGTACGCTTGCGGTGTCCCTGCTATGGTCAAAGCTGCTTACCATGACTTTACCAATTATCGCAGCTTGCCAAAAGATGCTTTCTTTTCCGATGTATTCACGCCTTCAACCAGCAATCCCCAAGTTGCGCGGGAACCCTAGCGTTTTAACTGAGTTGTTTGAGTGTTAATTGCAACCCTTTGTTGTAATGATCCATTGCCAATTCATGTTTTCCGAGCTTTTCATTTAACTGCGCTAGGGCGAAATGCGCTTTGTGCCCGGCTTCAACAGATAAGCTTGCTTCCAGGTAATTTTGCGCTTTACCCCAAAGCTCACAATACGTACAGAGTTTGCCCAGCGTTAGCAGTAAAATCGCATTATTGGGGTGTGATCTAAGCCATACTTCGGCACATTCGATTTGTCTGCTGACGTGGTAATCCAAACATTCCGAATACAGCTCTATCAATTCGTTATCCCATGTCATCGGGATATTCGCTTCGATAATTTTATTGGCCATATTACAGTTACCTAATGAGATATAGGCACGCACGGCTGCGACAGAAAGCTTGCTGTCCATTTTATCCAGCGGTGATATGCATTGCCAATATTGATTCAATGATTGTAAATCGGTGGCTTTGCTTTTGATATTTTCTATTTGCGCATCGTGTTTTAATTTTTTTACCAGCGTTTTGTTCGCTGATTGGCGTTTTGCCAGTATGTCAACCAATTCAAGAACCGCATCCCAATTGCCGGCTTGCTGCTGAGCTTCCAGCTCCAGCTGCAGAACGGCAATGGATTGTAACCCGCCTTCTGAATAGAGCGACTGTAATATTCTCAGGGCCTCTTGATAGTCCCCTTTTTGCAACATAAATTCGGTTTTGGCGGCAAGGCACAATGATTTCTCATCCGGTGCTTGAGCCAGTGCAGTGTTCAAATATTGATCACGCGCAGCCACTTCATTAAGTATTTGAGCCGAGCGGGCTGCAATAACAGCGCTGATTGCTTTGGCTGTCGATGAATCGGCTAGCTTGAGCGCAATCGCTGTATTTTTTTGTGATTTAATGTAGTCGCCTTCAAGATAAGCTTTTAATCCGGACAAGAGCATTTCATCCGTTTTCTTATGGCGATGCCGTTGACTGAAACCAAAAATCCCCAGAATAAACCGGACTAGAATATAAAAAACAAAAAAGGCTACTGCTACCGCAAGGATGAATTGATCCAGCGGTAATTCCAATTGATAAGGCGGCATCTCGATGAGCGCGCGCCCTGTTGTGTTTTTAGCAGCTAGCGTGACAGCTACAGCAGCAGCGAATAGTGCCAATAGCCAGAGTATCAGTTTCATATATTCTCCTCATTGCAGTAGAGATGATCATTGTTAATATTGAACCGCCGATGGCAAATTACATGAACATCCGTTCGGTTGTACTATTTTCCGGTTACCTGAAAGTATGCTTGTAAGCCTTTCAGTAAGCCTTCGTCACCCGTGGAAGGCGCTTTTATGATTTTTTCCAGTCCTAACTCTTTGGCCGTTTGGGCAATTCGTTCATGAACTGTAAAAACCGGCGTTAATTTCAGCAATTGTTGGCCAAGCATGCCTATTATGTCAAATAAATTATGCAGTCCCTCGCTGCTGGTGATGATCACGGCATGAATTTTGCCTTGTGACCAATCAGCAAGTAGCGGTGCTGTATCAAGGTCGGGTTTTCTGCGCTGATAACATTCGGCGTATTCGAGATAAGCACCGCGTTGCGCGAGTGTGTCACCTAATAATTGCCGGCCGCCATTGCCGCGAAAGATGACAACTCGTTGCCCGGCCATGTGCTGTAGCTGATCGAGCTTGAGTAGCGCTTCGCTATCGGAATGCTCGGTTGGAATGAGCACATTGTTGACGCCGTATTGTTTCAAAGTGTCTGCGCTGCCTTTCCCGACCGCGGCAAATTTCAGGTGCGGCGGCAGCAATGCATACTGCTTGGTTATCAACGGCATGCTTTTGTTGACGGCATTGGGGCTGACAAAGATTGCCCAGTCGAATTCATCCAAGCGCTTGATCAGATCGGTTAAAGGACTCAGATCGGTGACATCGGCGATTTCCAGTACAGGAAGCAAAATCGGATTGCCGCCCAGCGCGCGGATACCTTCCGCAAGAACAGCGGATTGATGCTCAGGGCGGGTGACCAGAATATTAAGGCCGGTAAGTTGCGTGCTCGCAGGCAATGTTATTTCCAGCCCTCTGCGGGGACCAGGGTTGCCAGAATTTCACCGGCGCCTTTGTTGATCAGCTTTTGCGCTAATTGCTGTCCCATCGTAATGCCGGTTTCCGGTTTGCCTTTCAGCGCATCGCTGACAATGCGTTTGCCATCAGGTTGCGCCACGAATCCGCGCAGCTGGAGTTTGCCGTTGCTGATTTCAGCAAACGCACCCAGCGGCACTTGGCAACTGCCGCCCAATACACGGCTCAGTGCTCGCTCGGCTTCGACGCAATAAGCGGTTTCCTGATGGTGCAGCGGCTGCATCAGCGCAACCAGATCGGTGCGATTCGCCCGGCATTCGATACCCAATGCGCCTTGACCTACCGCAGGCAGGCTTTGCTCGGGACTCAGCAATGCGGTGATGCGATCGGATAATCCCAGCCGTTTTAAACCGGCGGCAGCCAGAATGATTGCGGCATATTGCCCTTCGTCGAGTTTACGCAGCCGGGTCTGCACATTGCCGCGCAAGGGATGAACTTCGAGATGCGGGAATTGCGCGCGCAGCTGGCTTTCGCGCCGCAAGCTTGAGGTGCCGACGATGCTGCCTTCAGGCAATGCATCCAGGCCGCTATAGTGAATGGAAACAAACGCATC